>DAIEHR010000254.1 GCA_027353465.1 Acetobacteraceae bacterium
TCGAGGTAGGCTGACCCTGATGACCGACGAGACCAAACGCGGCTTCCGCACGACCCTATCTCATATCGGCCGAGCAACGAAACGGGAACATGGGTTCGTCAACCCGGCGCTGCTGCGCGGGTCCACCGTGCTGGTGCCGACGGTGAAGGAACGTCAGGCCCTGCAGGCCAAACGCGGGGAGCGGGTGCTGACCTACGGCACCGGTGGTTCGGCGACCCACTGGGCGCTGGAGGACGCGATCGCGGCCATCGAGGGCGGGACGCGGTGCTATATCGTCTCCACCGGGCTGGCGGCGGTGACCACGCCGCTGCTGGCGTGGCTGAAGGCCGGCGACCACATGCTGATGCCGGATCATGTCTATGGCCCGGCGCGCAACTTCGCATCCGGTATGCTGCGCGATTTCGGCGTGGAAACAACATATTACATGCCGGAGATCGACGAGGCGGGTATCGCCGCGCTGATGCGGCCGAACACCAGGGTAGTCTATACAGAAAGCCCTGGCAGCCACACGTTTGAGGTTCAGGACGTGCCCGCGATCGCCCGCGCCGCCCATGCCGGCGGGGCCAAGGTGTTCATGGACAACACCTGGGGCATCCATCACTTCCAGCCGTTCACACATGGCGTCGATGTGTCGATCCAGGCGGCAACCAAATACCCGGCCGGACATTCGGATGTGCTGATCGGGGCGATCACCGTCAACAACGATGACGACTGGCAGATCCTGCACGCCGCGGGCCGTATGCTGGGGCAGTATGCCAGCCCGGACGATTGCTGGCTGACCCTGCGCGGCATCCGCACCATGGCGGTGCGGCTGCAGGCGCAGATGGAGTCCGCGTTACAGGTCGGCCATTGGCTCCGCCAACAGCCCGAGGTCGCGCAGGTGTTGCATCCCGGTCTGCCCGGCGCGCCCGGCCACGCGATCTGGCGGCGCGACTTCACCGGCGCATGCAGCCTGTTCGGGGTGGAGTTCAAACCGAACTTCTCACCCGCGGCGACCCACGCTTTTGTGGAGGCGCTGGACCTGTTCGGGATCGGCGCATCGTGGGGTGGTTACGAGAGTCTGGCGGTTCCCACCACCGGATTCGTGACCCGCACGGCTGGCAGCGGCCAGTTCGCCGGCCCGGTGGTGCGGGTGCATATCGGGCTGGAGGACGTGGACGACCTGATCGCCGACCTGAAGCAAGGCTTGGCGGCGTTGCGGGCGCACGCGGGATAGGGCAGGGCGGGGGTAAGCGAGTCGCTTGATGATGTCCCCGGCCTCTCATCGGTATGCCGGGCGCAGGCCCCATAGGCGTTAAAATAGGGCGGCGGGCCTCCGGCTTTCCCCTCTCGCCGTCATGGCCGGGCGCAGTCCCGGCCATCTTCAAAATCAGGCCAGGGTGTGGACGATCACTGGTCCCGCGACGGCGGTGGCTGACCCGGCCATAAGCGGAGTCAGCGTCTCCTGGATCCATGCCAGCCCACGCCGGTTCGATTCCTCCGCGCCGGCGGCATTGTCGAAAATGCTGATCGCCGTCACCGTGTCATCGGGCGCATAAACGACATAGTAGGCCATGAAACCCGGAACATCACTGATGATCGGGATCGCACCTTCCTTGATCACACGCGCCAGTTCCTCCGCGTGTCCGGGTTTGGCTTTGGCCTGACGAATGGCTGCGTACACGGCTACCTCCAACAATCAGGATGGCGCGTCGGCGTCCATTACAATAACAAAACAAGAGCAACCCTTGCATGTCTGTTCTGGGTACAGGCTTTTCCCTGCCGGTGAGAAGGCGGAAAAAGCCTTCCAGCGCGTGCCTCGCGATTTCGTGCAATTCGCCAGATGACGGTCAGGCTTAGGGTCCCGGCATAACGACAGCAGGGAGCGCTCCAATGTCGAACCATGTTTATAAAATTGTCGAGCTTGTCGGTTCGTCCGATGAAAGCGTCACCAAGGCCATAGACGGTGCGATTGAAAAAGCCGCTGCCACACTTCGGCATCTCGGCTGGTTCGAAGTTGTGCAGGTGCGGGGCCAGGTCGTGGACGGCAAGGTGGCCCAGTATCAGGTGACCATGAAAGCGGGCTTCCGCCTGGAAGATTAGCCCAGTCCCGCCAAAGGTTAGCGGTTTCGTGAAAACCTGCGCCCTTGCGGCGAACAACAGGCGAGGGAACATCCTGGCTTGTCAAAGCTGGAGGCAGACGATTCATGCACCGCGCAAGCATCGCTATACTTCCAGCGATTTTTCTCGTGGCCTGTAGTTCTTCTCAACACCGCACCGCTCGGTTGCTTGACCAGCGCCTTGAAGCCCGTTTGGCCGCCGATGTGGTCGCAGGCAGAGCCGTGGTGCGGCAATTGCCAGATGGCGCGCGCGTGACGTTACTAAGCCCGTCGTCGTTTCCGAACGGCCCGATGGCCCTGGATGACAAAAACCCTGATATCCGAGCGAGCATCATCGAGGGATTACTGGACCCAAGGCTGATGCGTATCGCCGTCGCGGATACGACAACGCTCCCAGATGAACAGCGCCAGATACGGGTCCGGAACATCGAGGCGTACTTTGCCGATTTCGGGCTGGCCGACACGGTTCAGGAACCGCCGCCCGACACCGCGCCAGGGACTGACACCGCGCTGGCGGGTCTGAGCATCACCGTCGGCGTGCAGTGTCCGAAGCCCGAAGGAGGGACGGGTTATGGCAGCGTCAAATCCGGCCCGGTCTGCGAGTAACCAATCACAGCAGCACCGTTCCGCCGTCCACCGCGATCGTCTGGCCGGTGACGAACTGGCTGCCATCGCCCAGCAGCCAGCTAATCGTGCCGACGAGGTCCGATGGCTCCAGCGTGCGCTGGATCGACTGGCCGGTGCGGATGACCTCCAGCCTGCGATCCATCTTGTCGCCGAGGAACTCCGCCGTGCCCTCGGTCAGCACCGCGCTGGGGGCAACGGCGTTGACGCGGATGGAATCCCGCCCCAGTTCGCGGGCCAGGCCGCGCGTCAGGCCGATCACCGCGGCCTTGGATGTTGTGTAGTGCAGCGCAAACGGCATCCCATAGGTCGCGGCCAGTGAGGCGATGTTGACGATCGACCCGCCGCCCGACTGGCGCATCGCCGGCACTGCCGCCTTGCAGCAGTTCCAGATGCCCTTGACGTTCACCGCCATCGCCGCGTCCCAGTCGGCTTCCGCGATCAGGTTGAACCGCCCGCCGCGCAGTCCGCCATACAACGCGGCGTTGTTCACCAGCCCGTCGATCCGGCCGAATGTCTCCATCGCCCGCTCCGCCATGCTGTCGCACGACGCCACGTCGGTGACGTCCAGATGCACCCCGAACGCCCTGTCGCCTGCCGCTGAAACCGCGTCGCCGCAGTCCAACACATCCCCCGCGACGATGTGCGCGCCCGCCTGACCCAGCGCCCGAGCATATTCGAAACCGAGGCCGCGGGCGGCGCCGGTGATCAGGATGACTTTGCCGGAAACACTCATGACGATCCCCCCTGTTT
>DAIEHR010000275.1 GCA_027353465.1 Acetobacteraceae bacterium
GCCGAATTCCAGGCAGCCGGCGGATCGCTGGTGATGCTGGCGAAAGGCAACCGCTCCAAGGCTGTGAAGGATGCCTGCAAGGCCAATGGCGGCTTCTACCTGGGCAGCGTCGGCGGACCCGCCGCCCGGTTGGCACAGGACTGCATCCGCAAGGTGGAGGTGCTGGAGTTCCCCGAGCTCGGCATGGAAGCGGTGTGGCGGATCGAGGTTGAGAACTTCCCGGCCTTTATCGTGATGGACGATAAGGGAAACGATTTTTACGACGGGCTGGGATAATGCGCTTCACCATCGATCGGATCGACCACGTCGTCATCAACTGCAAGAGCGTGGAAATCAGCGCAGCCTGGTATCAGCGCGTACTGGGAATGGAGCGGGAGGATTTTGGGCCGGCCGGGCGCACCGCGCTGAAGTTCGGCGGCCAGAAGATCAACCTGCGCCCGATCGACGCCGATCTTGGGACATGGCCGACCGGGGTGTGCGCCGAACCGGGCGCGGTGGACGTCTGTTTCATCACCGCGGTTCCGCCGGACGAGGTGGTTGGGCATCTGCACGACAACGGCGTTCAAATCCTGCAGGGGCCGGTTGAGAAGGCTGGCGCTCTGGGTGCCATCATGTCGGTTTATTGCCGCGATCCCGATGGCAACCTGATCGAGATTTCGTCTTACCAGTCCAGGTAAGTGTTTTGGCCGCGGATGCATGCCGAAAACATATTGCGTCCTGGTCGGGTGCGTCCCGGCCGTCTTCGCGCGAACCGCCGAAGCGCGGATGGCCGGGATATGTCGGACCCACCCGGCCGTAACGGTGTGACGTGACGCACGACACCAACCCCGACGCCCTGACGCTGGCCGATTTCGACTACGATCTGCCACCTGACCGCATCGCCCATGAGCCGGCTCGGCCGCGCGATTCAGCGCGGTTGCTGCACGTTCACGATGACGGGCTGACCGACCTGACGATTCGGGATCTGCCGACGCTGCTGCGGGCTGGCGATATCCTGGTGGCGAACGACACGCGGGTGTTCCCGGCACAGCTGCAGGCCACGCGCGGTGAGGCCAGGATCGGCATTACCCTGGATCGCCCGCGTGCCGATGGTGCATGGAAAGCGTTGGCCCGAAATACCAGACGGGTTCACCCCGGGGACACGCTCACCATTGAGGCGGGCGGCGGTCTGACCGCCCGGGTCGTGGACAAGGCCGCGGATGGCAGCGTCGGTTTGGCCTTCAACCTGGAAGGCGACGCGCTAATGGCGGCGTTTGAACAGGCCGGGGTGCTGGCGTTGCCGCCGTATATCCATCGGCCGGACGGCCCGACGCGGGATGATACTTCCGACTACCAAACCGTGTTCGCGCAACGCCAGGGCGCGGTGGCCGCCCCGACGGCCGGGCTACACTTCACCCCTGCCCTGCTGGATGCACTTGACGCAATGGGTGTCCGGCGCGCCACCGTGACGCTGCATGTGGGCATCGGCACCTTCCTGCCGGTGCGGGTGGAGCGTGTGACCGACCACCGCATGCACGCCGAACGCGGCGAGATCTCCGCCACGACGGCCGAAGCAATCAACGCCGCGCGCCGAGCGGGCGGCCGTGTGATCGCGGTGGGCACGACCAGCTTGCGGCTGCTGGAAAGTGCGGCGTTGCCGGACGGCCCCGTTGAGCCGTTCGTGGGTGAAACGGCGCTGTTCATTCTGCCGGGCTACCGGTTCAAGGTTGTTGATCGGCTGGTGACGAACTTTCACCTTCCACGCTCCACCCTACTGATGCTGGTCTCGGCGTTCCGGGGACGGGACCGGATGCTGGAGGCTTACGCGCACGCGGTGGCGACTGGATACCGGTTCCATTCCTACGGCGATGCCTGCCTGCTGGAACGCCAGCCGCAAAGCTAAGGCTTTCAAAGCAACGAGCCCATTGCGTTGGATCATTGTCCTGATCCGCATGCCCGCTAGCCTGGCGTCCGACCGTAACAGGGAGGAGGGCGAATGCCGCATTCGGAACAGGGTGCCACCCGATGACACCAGAACCTGTCTCAAACGGGACCCAACCGCCCAGGGCGCCCCATCCAACCCAGCGCCAGACTGCCTTGCCAGGGCACCGGCCGAAGCCCGTCGAAGATGACCCCGCGGCGGCAAAAGCGCTTCGGGCGATCGTGGAGCATTCCAGCTACCGCGAGGCCGATCGCGACGTGGAATTCCTGAACCAGGACGACACGCGGGGCGTGCGGTTGCAGCTCGACTACTTGAAAGCCGAGTTGCTACTGAAACAACATAACGTCGCCCACACCATCGTCGTGTTCGGGGGCACCCGGGTCGTGGAGGCGGATGCCGCCCATCGTCACGCGGCGGAGCTTGCGGCGGCATTGGCCGCCGATCCGGACGATGCCAGCCTGCGCCATCGCTTGGCCATTGCCCAGCGGGTGATCGTCAACAGCCGTTACTATGACCTCGCCCGCGCGTTCGGCACCTTGGTTGCCGAGGCCGGTTCGTGCGGCCGGGGCGGCCGGATCATGGTAATGACGGGTGGCGGCCCGGGCATTATGGAGGCCGCCAATCGCGGGGCCCATGATCTGGGCCGCGGCTCGATCGGGCTGAACATCGTGCTGCCGCAGGAGCAATATCCCAACCCCTACGTGTCCCCGGAATTGTGCTTCAGCTTCCATTACTTCGCCATTCGCAAGTTGCATTTTCTGCTGCGCGCCCGGGCGCTGGTGGTGTTCCCGGGCGGCTACGGCACGCTGGATGAGTTGTTTGAAGTTCTGAACCTTGTGCAGACCCGCAAGATCGCCCCGCTGCCGGTCGTGCTGGTGGGCGAAGCCTATTGGCGCCGCGTATTCGACCCCGATGTGCTTGTCGAGGAAGGAATGATCGACCTGGAGGACCGCGAGCTCTTCTGGTTCGCGGAAACCGCCGAGGATATCTGGACCGGCATCCTGACATGGTATGAAACCGCCGGTGCGCCATTGATTCGATCAGATAACGGAAAGCAGGGAGGGATCTGATGAAACTATCGTTCCACGGCGCTGCCCAAACGGTGACCGGTTCGTGTCATCTGGTGGAGACTCGCGGCAAGCGTGTCCTGATCGATTGCGGACTGCTTCAGGGCAGCCGGGAGACGGAGCGAGAGAATGCCGAGCCATTTGGGTTCGATCCAAAGAACATCGATCTCGTGCTGCTCACGCATGCCCATTTGGATCATTGCGGGCGGTTGCCGTTGCTGGTGAAACAAGGCTTCCACGGGAAAATCGTTGCGACGGCGGCGACACGCGATCTGGCCCGGATCGTGATGCTGGATTCGGCCAACCTGCAGGAAGAAAGCGCCAGACGCAGAGCTCGCCACGCTCGCCGCGACAAAAAACGGCCAGAGGACGCCCCGCTGTATTCGGTCATCGACGCGCTGGATGCGATGGACTGTTTCGACACGGGCGTCACCTATGGCCAGCCAGTCATACTCGGCGACGGCTTGCGCGCGACATTTTACGATGCCGGGCACATCCTGGGTTCCGCGAGCATTCTGCTGGAAGCCACCGAGGGCGGCGGGCGCAAATCGATTCTGTTCTCCGGCGATATCGGCGGCCCTGGCCATGCTTTGCTGAATCCGCCTGACCCGCCGCCAGCGGCGGATGCGGTTGTGATGGAAACGACCTACGGCGATCGGCAGCACCGCTCCTATGCGGCCTCGGTGGCCGAGTTCCACGATGCGATCCAAAGCACGTTCGCCCGCGGCGGCAATGTGATCGTGCCAACCTTCGCCCTGGAACGCGCGCAGGAGATTCTTTACGCGATCCGCACTGGCATCGCCGCCGGCAAAATTCAGAAGTCCGTTCAGGTGTTCCTGGACTCGCCAATGGCGATATCCGCGACCGAGATTTTCGTGCGTCACCCGGAATGCTTTGGCCCGGAGCTCGCCGCGGTGTTTCAGCGTGGCGAAGATCCGTTCCAGGTGCCGGGCCTGCATTTCGTCCGCGATGCGTCGGAGTCGATGACGATCAACAAAATAGTTGGCGGCGCGATCATCATCGCTGGATCTGGGATGTGTACCGGCGGTCGCGTGCGGCATCATTTGCGGCACAACATCTGGCGTACCGATGCCAGCATCGTCTTCGTTGGCTTTGCGTCATCCGGCACCCTGGGACGCCGGATTATCGATGGCGCGAAGTCGGTGGATCTGTTCGGCGAGGACATCCCGGTGCGGGCGCATATCCACACCATCAACGGGTTTTCCGCGCATGCCGACCAGCCTGAACTGCTGGCGTGGCACCGTGCCATTTCGGGTGTCCGCACCACGTTCCTGGTCCATGGCGAACCCAGGTCGATGGAAAAATTCGCGTCCTTGCTGGAAGGCGAACATGTTGAAATGCCCACTTTGCACCAGCGATTTTCGCTTTAGCGTGATTTGATATCCGGGCCACCGCCGCCCCGAGGAAAACCCATGTGGGGCTTTTTGCCCTGGCGGCGATCGTATCGCCGATTCTTGGCGGCTGGTTGACCGGCGTCACCGGCAACTGGACGTTACCGTTCGTTGCCAGCACGGTGCTGATGGCGCTTGATGTGTGCTGGCATTCCGCCTGCTGCCGGAAGCGCGGATTAGCCTGCCGCCCAGTGCGTCGCCTGATCCCTTACCCAATCGGCACCCAGAGCAATGTCGGGTTCGACGGCGCGTAATACTGGCGCTATCAGCTGCGCAACGACTTCGGGCCACACCTCGGCAAGCCGGGAGAGCGGAACCTGGGAGGTTGCGACGCAATGGTCGCCCAGCGCCGGGCCGCGATGAACCCAGCGCTCTTCGGGGTCGAAAAGTTCCCGGCCCGTCAGACCCCACCATTCGCACCGGAACGCCACCCGCCGGATGCCGCTGAACAGACGCGCGAACGTCCTTGCGTGGCAGACCAGTTCCGCGACTTCCCGCGTCAGCGTCGCGGGGCTCAGACAGGTGCCCGGCTTGATCTGGGCATGGCTCAGATCCTCGGCATAGCCACGGATGATGGTGGCCAGCCCGCGTGGAGACACCCGCCAAAAGTCGGCGGTTTCATCCGGATTGCGCGCACGCAGCCATGCGGTTTCCAGAAAGTCCGTTTCTTCATCGCCGGTATTCGGATCGGTCAGAAACCGTGCCTGAACACCACGGCGATAGGGTGGATCGAACATATTCCAGTCGGAACGGAATTGCGCCTGCATCTCGAAGACGGTGCGGCGCAGGCGTTCCGGCAGTTGCACATGATCCAGGATTTCCGGGCGGATATGTTCAAAGCTATATGACAATGCGTAGTGGCATTTAGCAAGGTTGGCGGCGACCGGGCTGCGTGGCACCAAGGTCTGGAAAGCGGCACGCGCGGCCTTGTGCCAGGTTAGCAGGCGCCGAGCATTGTCCGGGGCGGTTGCCCGCCCTTCGATCGTGGCCTCCAGCATGGCCAACAGGGCCTCGCGGTCACGCCGCACACAGCGCCGGATAAGTTGCGACCAATCCTGGGGGATTTCGATCTTGCCGCTGCCCGGCGCTTGTATGCCGACGCCGCGTTTTGCCGGAACGGCACCGTGCTTTCTGACATAATAGGCACCGCGTTCGATCAGTCTTTCACCGCCCACGACCGGGCCGTCCTGGCGCACACACACGGGCACCACGCCATGTCCCGCCACGCGGATCACCGGATGGACGACTCCAGCGGTGGACACGGGCGCCGAGATTTCGCAATGCACCGGCGGATCGAGGTAAGCCTGGACGATGGAGCGGACCCTTTCCGTCGAACAGTTGGTGCGGAACGGGTCGGTGTCGTCAGGGGCCAGTGTGTGTTCGTTGAAACCGAACACGACAAATCCGCCCCCATGGTTGGCCAGGGCCGCGATATCGCGCGCCAGTTCCGCCCGGTCTTCCGGGTGATCCAGATTGCGCCAGCTTTTGTATTCGATATCGAGCGTTCGGCACGGGGCCTCGATCATATCCCGAATGTCGCCGGGACCGGCGGCTTCAAAGGTTCCATCTTCGGCGGAGGCCTGCGCAACCTCCAGCGGGAAGGTGTCGTTCGCTGGCGGCGGTGGCGCTAGGGCTTCGGACATGGGGCCGCGCGATATGAAGATGCCGTCGTGCAGTAGCAAATACGACGGCACGGACGCACGATAATACTAGTGGTGGAAAGGACCTTCGGGTGATTGTGCCACCACGGCATCTATGGCGCTCCGGTTTGTCAGTAAGCAAGCTCGTTGTGTACGATTTATAAGTACATTTACGTAAATGCGGCTGAGCATCCGCCGCCACCAGCCTTTGGTGCTCTCTACCCACGGACCGATCAACGCAATGGCTACCAGAGTGATGACGATCGCCAGCACGCCCGATTCCTTGGAAAGAAAGGCCGCGCAAAAATACAGCAACGGCATGTGAAACAGGTACGCCGCAAAACTGATCCCGGCGCACCAACGCACCGGTCGTGCAACGCGCTCAAGCGGTAGCCGCGCGGAGAAGCTGCGCGCACCTACAAGATGGGCGGCGATGACTAGACCCAGTAGCCAGTCCAGCCAGAACACCCGCGACTGCGCAAGCTGGGTCATGACCCACGGGTTAACCACCGCGTTCATGGCATTTATGGCGGGAACGTAGATATGCGACATCAGAACCCAGGCGATGACGGCCAAGCTCCCGCACCACAACAACGTGCCCGTAGCGAAACTCAATCCGCGGAGCTTCCAGGACCGTTGTAGAACAACGCCCATCAGCCAGACGGGAAGAAGCAGCAACGCCTTATGACCGGACAGCGCGGCCGCGACCATTAAGGCCGCGATACGGGCCTTTCCAGGAGGAACGAACGTCCAGGCCGCGAACAGCACATAGTACCAGAACTCATTGCAAAGCGACCAGATGACCCCGTTCGACAGCGGCTGGATGCTGACCCAACTCTCCGACAGAAAGCCAAGAACCGCACCCACCCGAATCAACGGGGCGTTGTCGTGAATATCGGCGTAGGCCCAGGCATTATGGCCCCAATATCGGCCCGCTGTGTCGCATACAACCGTAAGAACCATAGCTGGGACAAGCACCGACCACAAACGGGCGAGTCGAGCGATCAGGAAGGTGGGACCGTTAGTTTCCCGGGTGTCGGCAACGTTGCAGATGACGTATCCGGACAGCACGAAGAACACCACGACAGCTTGGTGGCCCCA
>DAIEHR010000293.1 GCA_027353465.1 Acetobacteraceae bacterium
GCGGGCCAGCAGCGCGGTGAACATCGCCGCCGCCACCGGGTAGGCTTTGGGGTTCGACAGGCCGAACGCCAGGCCGCGCAGCAGTGGATTCCTCGGTTCGGTGCTGACCGTCCCGTCGGCCTGACGGCGGGCGGTGGCGGACTGGATGCCCAGCCAGCACAGATAGGCGCCGCACCCCAGTCCCAGCGCCTCGAAGAACAAGGTGCCGATGGTCTTGGCGCCGATGATCGCGATCAGCGACAGTGATGCCCATAGAACATCGCCGACGAAGTGGCCGCACAGGAACAACGCCCCTGCCCGCCTGCCCCGGCCGGCACCGATCCCCAGCAGCGCCAGGAACGCGGGTCCCGGCGCCAGGGTGTATGCGGCGCCGGATAATGCCGAGGCGAACAGCAGCCAGAAGCTCAGTTGCCGAATCCCTGATCCCAGGGTTCCGGCAGCATCAGGTAGCCGTCACCGCTTTTGACCAGATGGGCGAAGCCGGGGAAATGCACATGCATGCCGGCGACCAGTTGCCTGTCCGTGGCGACCATGTCGAACGTCCGCTTGCGGGTTGCGGCGGCGGCGTGCGGGTCGGTGTCGAACGCCATCGTGACTTCGGGGCGCGGCACCTGGACTTCGGGCACATGGATAATATCGCCCCAAATCAGTAACGACTTGCCGCCGGATTCGATCATATACCCGGAATGACCGGGCGTGTGGCCGTGCAGCGGAATCGAGCGGATACCGGGGAAAACCTCGGTCGCTTTGTCGAAGGTGCGCATCTGGTTGTGATACGGGGCCATCTGCTCCCGAGCCGCCGCGAAATACAGTTTTCTGGCGCGTTCGTCGGCGCGGCTCATGGCGCCGTCGTCACCCCAGTGCCTGGGCTCGTTTTCATGCACGATCAACTCGGCATTCGGGAAGAACTTCTCGCCGGTCTTGGGATTCGCGAGGCCGGCGGAATGATCCGGGTGCATATGGGTCAGGATCACCGCCTCGATATCCGCGGGATTGACGCCGGCTGCCTTCAGGTTCTGTTGCAGCTTGCCGGCGGTGGGCATCAGGTAATCGCCAGAGCCGGTCTCGATCAAAGCCAGCCGGCCGGCGGAATAGACCAGATAGCAGTTGACCGACGTTCGGCGGCCGGGACGGAATTTGTCGGTCAGCATCTTGGTCGCATCGGCCGGGGCGATGTTCTGCATCACCTCAACGGTGCCATCCAGATAGCCGTCAGACAGCGCGGTGACGACGATGTCGCCGATTTTCCGGTGATACACACCGGGGATTTGGGCACTTGGAACCAGAACCATGAACGAAACTCCGTATGTTATTGCGCGATGTAGCCGCCGTCGATGACCAGTTCCGTTCCGGTGACGAACGAGGCTTCGTCCGAGGCCAGGAACAGGACGCCATAAGCGACCTCGATCGGCTCGCCAAGACGGCGCAGCGGCGTGGCATCGATCTTGGCGGCTCGGCCGGCCGCGTTGGTTGCGTTCAGCATCGGCGGCATATAGCCGGGATGAACGCTGTTCACGCGGATGCCGGACGGGCCGTATTTCGCCGCCGCTGCTTTTGTGTAGATGCGAACGGCACCTTTCGACGCCGCATAGCCGGGGTGGCTGTCGGCGCTGCCGACGAAGCCCATGATGGAGGATATGTTGACGATCGATCCCCGCCCGTTGGGGATCATCGCCGCGGCGGCCAGCTTGGTGCCCAGGAATACGCTGCTGGCGTTGATGGCCATGATGGTCTGCCACCCTTCCAGCGCATCGACATCGCCGACCGAACTGCCGGAGATTCCGGCGTTGTTGACCAGAATGTCCAAGCGGCCATAGGTGGCGATCGTTTCGGCGATCAGCCTGGTCCAGTTGGCCTCTGACGTGACATCTGTCTGGACGAAGCGGGCGCGGCCCTGGCTGGCTGCGATGTCGGCGGCGACGGCCTCGCCTTCCTTGGCCAAACGATCGGCGATGACGACGGCGGCACCCTCCCTGGCGAACAGGCGGGCCTCCGCCTCGCCCATGCCATGCGCGCCACCAGTGACGATGGCGACTTTGTCCTTCAGGCGCATGTTTGTTTCCTCCGTTTCAAGTGGCGCACGATCCCATGATGCCGCGCACGTCCGGCAGGTCTTGCAGCCGGCCGATATCGGCGATCAGTCTGGCCGCTTTGTCGGTACCGAGCACGGGATCGACGAGGGCGGCGAATTTCGCCTCCAGGCGGGTGCCCTGATGGGCCACGTCGGCGGCCGGGACGCCGGAATCGTGCTGTGCGGTCAGCCGCGTGCCGTCCCTTAGGGACAGTCCGATCTCGGTAAAGGTGTTGGGGATTCCGGATTGGAAGTCGAAAGAGACCTTGTCGCGCAGACCGATCAGCACAGGATCAGCGGCAACCGCTTCCGAGTATGTGGACAGGCGGCTTGTATCCACACCCATCAGCCCCATCGCGGTTGTCAGGCGCAAGGAAAACTTGGCCTCTAACCCGGTTTTGGGCGCGGGGATATTGCAGATCCGGTCGCAGGCTTCTTCAAGCCGGACGTCGATTGCCTCGACCTGATCAGCGGCGAAACCGTGCTGTTCGCGCAGCTTGCGGGCGGCTTCGATCGCGGCGTGGGTCATGTAGCAGGAGGCGTGGTATTTGAAGAGGTTGTTGGCCATCCACCATCCACCCGGTGGGGTATCGAAAGCGCGATCGGGATTGAAGTCCGGGCTGTGGGTACGGGCGAAACCCTGGGCGCACTCGATCACGTCGGTGCGGCTGGTGAATCCCCTGGCGGCCAGCTTCGCGGCCATCAGTCCGTGATAGGATGCCTTGCCGGCGTGCAACGGCTTGCACATCGTTCCGAACATGGATTTCAGGCCGGCGGCCTGGGTGCCGGCGATACCCAGGGCGGTGACAGATTTCTCGGCATCCAGTCCCATCAAATGGGCGCAGGCGGCGGCCGCACCAAAGCTGCCGACCGTGGCGGTGGAGTGGAAACCCAGCACGTCGTAATGGCCGGGGGAAATCGTCTTGCCGATGCGGCATTGCAGTTCGTAGCCGGCGACGAAGGCCGTGAGAACCTCGGCGCCCGACGATCCGCGTTGCTCGGCCAATGCCAGCAGGGCCGGCAGGATGGCGACCGAGGGATGGCCGGGCATGGCCAGGTTCACGTCATCGAAGTCCAGCGCATGTGCCGCCGCGCCGTTGACGATCGCCGCCGAGGCGACCGGCAACCGTCCGGCATGGCCGGGGATGGAGGCGACTTCCTTGCCGCCTTGCTCGCGCATCTCCGCCAGCAGGATCGTCACCAGTTCGTCGGACGCGCCAGCGATGCCGCAGCCGATAGTGTCCAGCACGCATTGGCGCGCCCAGGTCTGGATGGTGTCCGGAATGTCTTGCAGGCGCAGCGTGCGCGCCTGTTCCGCCAGGGCGCGGGTCAGCCCCTTGCCGGATTGAATGTCGCTGATCGCGTTCATTGTTTCCTCCAGGTTGGGACTAGCGCCCCTTGTAAACCGGCTTGCGTTTTTCGTTGAACGCCGCGATCCCCTCACGGCGGTCGTCGGTTGGAACCATACGGTTATAGGCCTCGATCTCAAACATCATGCCCGTCTGCAGGTCTGTGTTCAGGCCCATGTTGACGGATTGTTTGATCTGGCGCGTGGAGATCGGCGCATTGCCGGCGATGACGGCGGCGGTTTCCAACGCGTCCGCCAGCAGCGTTTCGGCCTTGCAGATGCGGTTGACCATGCCCCATTCCAGCGCCTGTTGCACGGTGAACGGGCGTCCGGTCAGCAGGATTTCCTTGGCCCGCCGTCCACCGACCGCACGCGGCAGGTTCTGTGTCCCGCCAGCACCCGGCATGATGCCCAAGGTCACTTCAGTCAGCGCGAAGCGGGCGTGTTCGGCGGCATAAATGAAGTCGGCGCACAGCGAGATTTCCATTCCGCCGGCGTAAGCAGCCCCATTGACCGCCGCGATGATCGGCACCGGGCAACCGACCATCGCCCTTATCATCCGCTCAAAGATCAAGTGCTGATCTTGCCACATCTCATCGGTCATACCGTTGCGCTGCTTCAGGTCGCCGCCGGCACAGAACGCCTTGGCCCCTGCCCCGGTCAATATGATGCAACGCTGCTTGTTGGGTGCGGCACAGAAACCGTCGAACACTTCCAGCAGATCCAGCCCCATCTGG
Source organism: Acetobacteraceae bacterium (assembly GCA_027353465.1). Lineage (GTDB taxonomy): Bacteria > Pseudomonadota > Alphaproteobacteria > Acetobacterales > Acetobacteraceae > Rhodopila. Next base: position 4,157 of record DAIEHR010000293.1, read on the forward strand.
GTGTTCATCGCATTGGCGACCTCCGGCCGGTTCAACGTCACCAGGACGAGGTGTTCGCCGGGATGTTCGACCGTGATGGTTTCGTACGTTTTCATTCCACAACCGCCTGCATGATCAATCGGATAAACGTATCGATCGCGGTGGGATCGCACCAGCGCAGCACCGCGACGATGTCTTGTTCTGGCGCAATCCAGGTCAGATTGCCACCCGCGCCGGATGCGAAGAAACTGTTGGCCGGCCCGCTGGCGTAGCGTGCGTTGTTGGTATTCAGCCACCACAACAGTCCATACACCGGGTTCAGCGCGCAGGGACGGATCGACTCCGCGATCCAGCTTTCGGGCAGGATGCGCTTGCCGTTCCACTCCCCCTTGCGCAGCATCAACAGACCGATGCGGGCCTGATCCTCCGCATGGATCAGCATCCCGCCGCCCCAATGGGTGCCGCCGGAGACGCTTTCGATCACGCGCCCGTCGATCTCCACGGACGAGGTGCTGTAGCCATGCCAGGACCAGTCGTTCGACGCGCCGATCGGGTCCATGATACGCTCGCGGAAGATTTCCGGCAGCGGCCGGCGGAAGCGGCGCAGCAGTGCGAGACTAAGCCGGTTGACGCGGACGTCGTTGTATTCCCAATGCTGGCCGGGGGCTTGCAACGGGCGCGGGTCGCCCTTCCGGCCCTTGCCCTCCAGGCCCAGGTTGCGGTTGCGGTCGATCAGGTCGGACTTGCCGAACAACTCGCCTTCCCATTCCGATGTGTTCTGCAGCAGGTGCCGCCAGGTGACCGCACGGTTTTGCTCGCTGTCGAAGCCACCATCATCGACAGTGCGGCGGACGGGTTCGTCCAGGTCGGCGATCAGACCGTCCATGACGGCGATGCCGGCCAGCATGCTCAGGTAGCTTTTGGCGGCGGAGAACGTGAAGTCGGCCTGATCGGTATCGCCCCAGGATGCGATCTTGAAACCCCGGCGCAGCACCAGGCCGTTGGCCGGACCGCGAGGGCGGATCGGACCCAGGATTCGATTATCGGGCGGAGGTTCGAAGAAGCCGCTTTCCAGGTGCAGGCGAAGGTCGTACGGCCACGGGGTTTCGTTTTCCGTCGCGAAATGGGCGGCTTCTTCCAGCCACATCCAGTGCATGCCGGCGACGTCCGCCGGGGCCTCCGGCCAGGGCGTTCCGAACGGCGGCGGCACGATCGACGGCAACTCCATGCAAGCGCTTCCTTCCCGGCTTAGGCGCCGGGACTATGGCGCCCGATCGGGAATGTGCATAGAGCGGCGCGGTCGTGGTCCGCCTTGGTATCCACATCGGATAGAGTACGAAGGAAGCCGACGCGATGGCGGCGAAATTGCTCCAAGGTGTCGCCCAGGGCATGTTCGGTGGACCAGCGCGCGGCGCCAAACAGATCGGACGGGCGGCGAGGCCCCAAGGCGATCAGCCAGAAGCCGCCGTCCGCCGCGGGGCCAAAAACGGCGTCGTTGCTACCGAGCAGACGGAAGGCAGCC
>DAIEHR010000298.1 GCA_027353465.1 Acetobacteraceae bacterium
TTCATGGTGCCGCTGCGCCATATCTGGCCGGCATTAGCGACCAGTCTGGCGGCGATCTGCAATGTCGGGGGGCTGGGGCTCGTGCTGATGCGGCGCGGGCATTTTGTCCCGGATCGTCAGCTTATCCGGCGCTGCCTGGGCATGGCCGGCGCGTCGGCGGTTATGGCTGGCGTGCTGTGGGGGTTGCGGATCGTATTGTTTCAGAACCCGGCGCATGGATGGTTCAGGATGGCGTCGCTAGCTGGGCTGGTTGGTTCGGGAATGGTTGCATATGCCGTCGCCGCCTCCGTCCTCGGCGCCTACGATTTACGGAATGTGGGGCGTATGATGTCGCGGCGTCGCTTGCGCGCGGAGAGCGGATCGGCCATCACTCCGGCCCCAACTACAGAGACTTAAACGGTATGCAACGCGTCTTTTCAGGCATTCAGCCGTCCGGCATTCCCACACTGGGCAACTATCTGGGGGCTATCCGTAACTGGGTCCGGCTGCAGGACGACCATGAGTGCCTGTGGTGCGTGGTGGATTTGCACGCCATCACGGTTTGGCAGGACCCCGCCGCGCTGCGTCAGCAATCGCTGGAGATGTCGGCGGTGCTGCTGGCGTGTGGGGTCGATCCGGCAAAGCACATCCTGTTCTTACAGTCGGGCGTGCGCGCCCATGCTCAGCTTGCCTGGATCTTCAATTGCGTGGCGCGCCTGGGTTGGTTGAACCGGATGACGCAGTTCAAGGAAAAGGCTGGGAAGGACCGGGAGAATGCTTCGTCCGGCCTTTATGTCTATCCGAACCTGATGGCGGCGGACATCCACGCCTATCACGCGACGAGGGTGCCGGTCGGGGACGACCAGCGCCAGCATCTGGAACTTGCGAACGACATCGCGCAGAAGTTCAACCATGACTATGGCGTTGATTTCTTTCCAAATATCGAACCCGTAATCCTCGGGCCGGCGGCACGGGTCATGAGCCTGCGCGACGGCACGAAGAAGATGTCCAAGTCCGATCCATCCGATCAAAGCCGGATCAACCTGAACGATGACGCGGACACGATCGCGCTGAAGATCCGGCGGGCGAAGACCGATCCGATGCCGCTGCCATCGGACGTCAATGAGCTGGCGGATCGTCCGGAAGCGCGGAACCTGGTCGGTATCTATGCGGCACTGACAGATACCGATCATGCCGCGGTGTTGCGGGATCATGGCGGCCAGGGTTTTGGGCCGTTCAAGAGCGCGCTGACGGACCTGTTGGTGGAGAAGCTGGCACCGATCTCAGCCCGCACCAATGAGATATTGGGCGATGAGAGTGGGTTGATCGACGTGCTGCGTTCGGGGGCCGAACGGGCCGCGGCGATCGCCGAACCTATCGTCGCCGAGGCTGAACGACTCGTGGGATTTGTGGGTTTGGGCGGCCGGTAACAACCAGCCGGCAGGGAGGGCTGGTTGTTACCGGCTTGGGCGCTGAGGGCGCCACCTACCCGGTCTTGTTCAAGGGGCTAAAGGGCCGGCGAATCGGCTGTCTGTGGGGCTGGATCGATGAGTTCAGGCCCTGCCCGCTCGATGCGGTAAACAGCCAGTCCGCGACGGACCTGGCCGTCGGGCAACAGGTTGAACCAACCGTCGGTGCCGACAAACCCTCCCTGCTGGGTCAGGATGCCGACATCGGCGCCATTGGGGCCGACGATGACCTTGGCGACCGAGGCTGCGTCGAACGCCAGATCAGCCAACGGTGAGGGCGGAACGCCGTATTTGGCGGAATAGGCAGTTTCGAGGTTGGCGCGGGTGGTGTTGTCCGGCGCGGCATACCATGCCCCCGTGACGGCGCCAGAGCCGCTGGCCGGGTCCGCCCATAGTGCCGGTCCAATGATCTGAACGGCCGATCGGTCAATGTCATAATACGGCAGAACGGCCGCGATCTCTTGCAGTGCATCGCCGGTATCGGCGAGCAGGAGCACATTGAACGGCGGCGGCGGGATTGGGGTCTTGACGAGTTCCTGGGCTTCCCGGCGGCCGTCGGCGGTGCCGAGGGCGCGTGCCGCCTTGACCTTGGCATCGATCGGTCCGCGGCGTGTGGCATATCCAGAGAGATCCTTGGCAGCCACCGTGATGGCTGCCATTCCGGAGGCGTGCATCCGGACATCCGCCGGCGGCAGGCCAGCTGACTGCGTAGCGCGGGCGAGAGCGTCCGCCATGGCGTGGCCAAAGTCCGAGTTGGGCAGCAGGGCGGCGAATTGATTTTTGCCCTGGGCCTGCGCTGCCAGGACAAGGCGCCTGATTTGCTGGCCGGGCGAAATGCCTATGGGCCAGACGCCGGGCTGAGACTGGGCCGCATCATTGGTAAAGGCCAGCACGGGGATGCGGGCAGCGCGGGCGATTGGGGCGACCGCGGCGGTTTCAGGCGAGGTCAGCGGACCAAGGATCACGCTGTCGCCGTTCGATACGGCTGTTTGAGCGGCAGTTGCAGCGCCAGCGGCGGTTCCGCCGGTGTCCAAAACGTCCAGCGATGGGCCGCTGTTATCCTGCAAGGCAAGTTGTGCGGATTGAAGCAGCACCTGACCGAGATCGGCGCGAGGGCCGCTGAGAGGCAGCAGGATCGCCGCGACACGCCGCGAAGCATTTGGGTTCACCGCATTCGGACCTAGCGGCGTTGGAGCAATCGGGCCAGATTGCAGGCCGCCTCCATACCGGTTGGAGGTGTATTGACTGCAGCCTGACACCGTCATGGCGCATAGAAGGATTAGGAATGCCCGTTGCCGCATTGGCCGCGTCCCCCGATGACCCGCGCGACGGCCAGTCCGCCCCGCTTTATGGCCTTGTGCTTGTTTCCACGCCAATCGGCAACCTCGGGGATATTTCGTCACGCGCCCGCGCCGCCTTGGCTACCTGCGACCTGATCCTGTGCGAGGACACCCGCCGCACTGGCCGGCTGCTGGCGGCAATGGACATCCATGCCCGCACCGAGACGCTGCATGACCACAATGAAGAGGCGAGGATCGAGTCGGTCCTGGGCCGGTTGCGCGCCAATGAGACGATTGCGCTGGTATCCGACGCCGGCACGCCGATCGTATCCGATCCCGGCTACCGGCTGGTTCGGGCGGCCATCGCCGCGGGTTTGCCGGTGACCGCGATTCCCGGGGCCAACGCGGCGGTGACAGCACTGATTTTGTCGGGCCTGCCGCCCCTGCCCTTCATGTTTCTGGGGTTTCCCCCATCCAAACAGGCTGCTCGGCGAACGGCATTCAGCGGGCTGCGGGCGGCGGAGCGCGCCGGGCTGGGTTGCACATTCGTGTGGTACGAAGCGCCGCATCGCCTGCTGGAAACACTGGTGGATTTGCTGGACGTGTTCGGCGACCGAAACGCGGCGGTGGCCCGGGAACTGACCAAGCGGTTCGAGACGGTGGAACGCGGAACGGTGAGCGAACTCGTGGCATTGTTTACCCGGGAACCGGCGCGCGGGGAGATCACGCTGCTGATCGGGCCGTCGGAAACCGATGACCCCGAGGACCTGGACGGCCGATTGCGGGCGGCCCTGGCGACGCAGACGGTGAAGGACGCGGCGGCTTTGGTCAGCACCGCTACGGGGCTGCCGCGAAAGCTGGTCTATGCGCGGGCGTTACAGATTCACGAGGAAGGGTAACGCAGTTGGGCTGACGCCCACTCGGCTGCCTCGGCCACGACGGGGTCTGGATCGCTTTGCAATGTTTCAGCGGTGGGAAGAAGCGCTGGATCGGCGGAATTGCCGATGGCAGTGAGGACGTTCCGGATGAAACGGTCGCGGCCGATGCGTTTGATTGGAGAGCCGGAGAACATCGCGCGGAATTGGGCGTCATCGAGCGCGACCAAATCGCGCAACAGAGGAGCCTTTAGTGCTTCCCGCCCCATCAGTTGCTGGTGAGGCGTTGGGGTGGCGAACTTGTTCCAGGGGCATACGGCGAGGCAGTCATCACATCCGTATATACGGTTACCGATTGCCTTACGCAGATCGGGCGGGATCGGTCCCTTGTGTTCGATCGTGAGGTAGGAAATGCACCGGGTGGCGTCCAGGCGGTAAGGGCTGACGAATGCCTGCGTCGGGCAGGCGGCGAGGCAACGCGAACACGTGCCGCAACGGTCCTGGCCGGGGGGATCGGGCTGGATATCCAGAGTAGTGTAGATTTCCCCCAGTAAAAGCCAAGAGCCGTGCGTGTTCGACACGAGGTTGGTGTGCTTGCCTTGCCAGCCGAGGCCGCCTTGCCGGGCGAGCGGCTTTTCCATGACCGGGGCGGTATCGACGAAAACCTTAACGTCGCAATTGAAACGAGAAACCAGAAACTGGCCGAGGTGCTTCAATTTTCCCTTGATCAGAGCGTGATAATCCCGGTTACGGGCGTATACCGAGATGGCGGCTTTGTCTTGTTGCCTGGTGATCGCAAGAGGGTCTTCATCGGGCGCGTAAGACATCGCCAGTGCGATCACGGATGCCGCTTCCGGCCAAAGAGATTTCGGATGGCTGCGTTGTTCGGATCGTTCCGCGAGCCAGCCCATGTCGCCGTGATAGCCGGACCGGACGAAATCGTTTAGCCGGTCGCGGATTTCGGGGCCGAGATGGGCACGGGCAAAGCCCACGGCGTCGAATCCCAGCCGCAAAGCGGCGTCCCTGATCCGGGTTCGGGGATCGGGGGAAGAGGTGCCAGGCGTTGGCGGACGCGGGTCATCGTCCATAGCCAAACTTTAGCCGCGTCCGCGGTAATGCGGAACGTCCTGGCCGGGTATCCAGACATCGGAGGGCGGGGCGCCGGTCTGCCAGAACACGTCGATGGGGATGCCGCCGCGGGGATACCAGTAGGCTCCGATACGCAGCCAGACCGGATTCATGAGAGTCACGAGCTTTTCTGCGATTTCCATGGTGCAGGCTTCATGGAACGCGCCGTGGTTTCGATATGATCCCATCAGAAGCTTGAACGACTTGCTTTCGACGATCCAGTCTTTGGGAATATAGTCTATCATAATATGGGCAAAATCAGGCTGGCCGGTCAGGGGACAGAGTGAGGTGAACTCGGGACAGGTCAGGCGGATGAGGTAGCTCCTGCCCGCGGCGGGGTTCGACACACGCTCCAGTATCGCATCATTGGGCTGGAGCGGTTGGGTGGCGTGATGGCCCAGCAGGGTGAGGTGATCGTAGGTTGGCGTTTGGGTCATCGTGAGGTCTCCGGCGTCGTCCAGGCCGCGCGCAGGGTTGCGGCATGGTGGGACAGTTGTCCATCGCGAATGGCGGTGCGGATGCCGCGCATCAGTGATTGGTAATAGGCCAGGTTGTGCCAGGTCAGCAGCATGGGACCGAGCATTTCGCCGGCGCGAAACAGGTGGTGGAGGTAGGCGCGGGTGTGGCGGGTGCAGCCGGGGCATGGGCAGCCGGGTTCCAGCGGGGTGGGGTCGTCGGCGAACCGGGCGTTGCGGAGGTTGTGGACGCCGGAGGCGGTGTAGGCGCGGGCGGTGCGGCCGGCCCGGGTCGGGATCACGCAGTCAAACATGTCGATCCCGCGCTCTACGGCGCAGAGGATATCGTCCGGGGTTCCGACGCCCATCAGGTATCGCGGGGCTTCCTCGGGCAGGTGCGGGACGGTGATGTCGAGGGTTTCCAGCATCGCCGGTTGGCCTTCACCGACGGCGAGGCCGCCGACGGCGTAGCCGTCGAAGCCGATGTCCTTCAGGGCGTCGGCGGACCGGATGCGCAATTCGGGATAGGTGCTGCCTTGGACGATGCCGAACAGGCCGTAGCCGGGGCGGACACGAAACGCCTGTTTGCAGAGGTCCGCCCACTTCATCGACATTCGCATGGAGGCGTCAGCGACCGGGTGTGTGGCCGGAAACGCGGTGCATTCGTCCAGGACCATCGTGATGGTTGAGTCGAATTTATCCTGCAGTTCCATGCAAATCGCGGGGGTCAGGCGATGGCGGCTGCCGTCGATATGGGATTGAAATGTGACTCCGTCCTTGTCGATCTTGCGCAGGGCCGACAGCGACATGACCTGGAAGCCGCCGGAGTCGGTAAGGATCGGGCCCGGCCAATCCATGAAACGGTGCAGGCCGCCCAGGGCTGCAATCCGATCGGCCCCGGGACGCAGCATCAGGTGATAGGTGTTGCCGAGGATGCATTGGGCACCGGTGGCGCGGACGGAGTCCGCGGTCATCGCCTTGACGGTTCCGGCGGTGCCGACGGTCATAAAGGCCGGGGTTTCAAGCGGGCCGTGGGCGGTATGGACGATTCCGGTGCGGGCGGCGCCGTCTGTCGCGAGGCACTGAAAGCGGAAGGCTGGCGGATTTGGCGGGGTCGGGTTCATGAGGGGTGCCTAGTGCGGGTCGCCGGGGGCTGACAAGGAGATATGTGGCGGCGGGCACGAGTATATGGCATTTAGGAAAAAAGCCTTGACCAAACGCCCCACAATAGTGTAGGAATATTCCTATGATGGAGGTTGTGACGGCGTGACCGTCCCTTCGGGCAATTCCAATATTTTATATTGATTGGCTCCCTGATTACGGAGCCTGAAATGTTTGATTCCAATCGATACATATACGATTTCAGAAATTGAGGCTTTGAAGCGCCGTATTCGAGGGAGTCTTTTAGACTGGACTGTAACGGCGCTGGAAGAGACCGGATTCAGCCCGGCCGCCCATCATCGCTACTTGGTATCGGAGCTGGAGGCGCTATCGAATGGGGTTCACGACCGGCTGATGATTTTGATGCCTCCCGGGTCGGCGAAATCGACTTATGCGTCGGTTTTGTTTCCGCCGTGGTGGTTTACCCAACATCCGCGGACTTCGATTATTGGCGCGTCTCATTCGCGCGGACTTGCCGGCTATTTCAGCCGCCGCGTGCGTGGCCTGATCCTTGAGAAGGAAGAGTATCTTGGCTTTGGCCTGGAGAAATCCGCCCGGGCCGGCGATGCCTGGAGCACGAATGCTGGCGGTGATTACCTTTCGATCGGCGTCCGTGGTGCGATAACAGGACGCAGGGCGGACCTTATTATCATCGACGACCCGATCCGTTCGCAGGCGGATGCGGAGAGCCGGCGGCACCGGGATCATATCTGGGAATGGTACAAGTCGGACGTGACGACACGGCTGAAGCCGGGCGGCAAGGTCGTTGTTATCATGACGCGGTGGCATCCGGAGGACCTGGGCGGCCAGTTGCTGGAGCAGATGCCCGGGGAATGGCGTGTCGTGCGGCTGCCGGCGATCGCCGAACCGGGCGATCCGCTGGGGCGGGCGCCGGACACGCCGCTGTGGCCGGAGTGGGAAAGCGGCAACGCATTGGAACGCAAGCGCCATTCAATCGGCGAA
>DAIEHR010000308.1 GCA_027353465.1 Acetobacteraceae bacterium
AAGTCCTGCGCGTTTCGCAGATAGCCTTGTCCGCGGACCATGTATTCGGTCTCGCTCATCTCGATCGTCCGCCCGCCGACGTCGCGGTTGCTCGCGCGGATAGCGTCCGAGACGCGGTCCAGCGGGATGCCGAAGGCTTGCAGCTTCCTGGGATCGACAACCACTTGATACTGCTTCTCGAAGCCGCCCACGCTGGCGACCTCGGCCACACCCTTCGCAGTGACGAGGTTGTACCGGACCACCCAGTCCTGAATGCTCCGCAGTTCGGCCAGCGTGCGCTGTGCACCGAGCACGACATACTCGTAGACCCAGCCAACGCCGCTCGCGTCCGGACCCAGCGCGGGCGTGACGCCCTGCGGCAGTCGTTTCGCCGCGAAATTCAGGTACTCCAGCACCCGCGAGCGCGCCCAATAGAGGTCGGTCCCGTCGTCGAACACCACGTAAACGAAGGAGACGCCAAAATCCGAGAAGCCCCGCACCACCTTGGCATGCGGCACTGCCAGCAGCGCGGTGGTCAGCGGATAGGTAACCTGGTCCTCGACCACTTGGGGCGCCTGACCGGGATATTCGGTGTAGACGATGACCTGCGTGTCCGAGAGATCCGGGAGCGCGTCGAGCGGTGTGTTGGCGACCGACCACACGCCGACGCCGACCATGATCAGCGTGATGAGCAGCACCAGCATCGCGTTGCGGGCGGACAGTTCGATGAGGCGGCCGATCATGGCTTGACTCCCTGGTCCAACCCGGGCTTGGCCCCCTGCCGGTCTGGCGCAGGCTTGGCACCATCCGCGAATCCTTGCAGTGCCGCGCGGAGGTTGCTCTCGGCGTCGATCAGGAAATTGGCGCCGACCACAACGAGCTCGCCGGGCTTGATGCCGTCCAAGACCTGAACCCACTCATCGCCACGGGCGCCGAGATGGACCTGCCGCGGCTCGAAGCGGCCCTCACCCCGCGCGATCAGCACGACCTGGCGCGCGCCGCTGTCGAGCACCGCGGAATTCGGGACCGAAACCATCGGCCCGGCCCCGGATGGCCCCTCGAATTCGACGTCTGCAAACATTGCCGCACGGAGAACCCCGTCCGAATTGGGAATTACAATGCGCACCCGCGCGGTCCGGGTCTCCGCCGACAGGCTTGGATAGATGAATTCCACCACGCCATCGAAAACTCGACCAGGAAAGGCGACGAACCTTGCGTGCGCCCGTTGCCCCGGTGCAATCGCGCCGATGTGCTGCTCCTGCACCTGGGCAATCAGCCAGACCGAGGAAAGGTCGGCAGTGCGGTAGAGCGCCTGACCGGCATCGACCCGCATTCCTTGCTGGACGGGCTTGTCGATGACGACGCCGTCCGCGGGCGCCACCACCGCGATACTGCGCGACGCCCGACTCGTGCGGCGCAGGCGCGCAATCTCCGCTTCCGGGATATCGAGCGCGCTCAGGCGCTGGATAGATGCTGCACCCACGGCGCCTCCCATTCGGGCGGCGACGAGATACTCCTCTTCAGACGCCACCAGGTCGGGAGAATAGATTTCGGCCAGCGTCTGGCCACGCCTGACCGGATCACCGGTTGCGGCAACGGCCAGGTGCTCGATCCATCCAGAAACCTTCGTCGTGACGGTTGCGAGATGGCGTTCGTCGAACTCAAGGATTCCGGTCGCGCGAACCGTGCGCGCGGCGGTTGACCGCATCTCCGCGGCTTCCGTGCGCACGCCCAGCGTCTGCAAGCGCCCGGGACTGACCCGAACGGTGCCGGGCGGGTCACCATCGGTGCCCTCGTCGGCGTAGACGGGAATGTAGTCCATGCCCATCGAATCCTTTTTGGGCTTGGGCGACGTGTCCGGCAGGCCCATCGGGTTCCGGTAATAGAGGATGCGGTGACCGGCACCTCCCTGAGGCGCGCTTGCGGGCGCTGGCCCTGTCACAACCCGAGGAGCAGGCGCGTCTTCAAAGATCGGCTTGTAATCCTTCCCGTCAGCGTTTTTCTTAGGACCTGGCGAATAGAACGGCTGGCCATCCGGGTCCTGGTAATAGAGCGGCTGCCGGTCGCTATCGTCGGCCCGGGCGATGCCGATCAGGACAAACCCGAGCGCGGCGCGCATCACGAGCTTTCGCATCACAGGTCGCCCCCGATAAGCCGCTCGATGGCGGCGACTTCGACCTGCGCGTCGAACTGGGCCTGTAGCAGGCGGAGCTCGACATCGTGCATCTGGCGCTCGGCGGTGATCGCGGCCGTCAGTTCTCCTTTGCCCTGGCTGTAGCCAGCCAGAACCGTCTTGAACGTGGCCCGGGCTTGCGGCATCGCATCGCGCCTCAGGAGCGTTTCGGTTGAGTTCGCGGCACGAAGCAGAGCCACCGCTTCGCCCAGAGCGCCCTCAATCTCCAGACGCTTCGCCTCGTAGCGCTGCTGCGTTGCCCCCAGTTGAGCAGCAGCCTCCTGTTGCCCGGCCGCCTCGCGACCCCAGGGCAGCGGAATGTTGAGGCCGACCGTGGCCGCGAAGCCCATCGGTTGGTTATTGGTCTGGATGAGCGGACCGGCGCCAATCGTCACATCGGGGTACCAAGCCTTGTCCGCCAGGGTGCTTCGCGTGCGGGCCGCTGCGATGGCCGCATTGCTGGCCGACAGTGTTGGATTGCCGCCGCGGGCACGTTGGATCAGGACAGCGGCGACGAGTTCGCCCGAGGGAAGCGATCGCGCCCGCATCGGTTCGGCTAGCAGCGCATCGGCTGGCCGACCTATCAGCGTATTCAGGCGTGCGCGGGCGGCATCCCTCGCGCCCTCCAGCCTGACCGCCTCCGTCTTGGCCGCCGTCTCCTCGCCGAGGGCTTGAATCGCGGCAACCTGGTCGCCCCCGCCTTGGCCGTAGCGGGCGGACGCCGCCGTCCGCATGCGGCGCGCCAATTCCCCGATTTCCCGGTTCACCGCGATGTCCCGGGTGAGCAGGTAGTATTGCGCATAGGCGACCTTGATTCGCTCGTCGAGGTCGTCCTGGACGGCCTGCTGCTGCCCGCGGCTGGCGTCGACATCCGCCAAAGCGGCCTCCCTGCGCAGGCTGCGCTTGCCCCAGAGCGGGAAGGATTGGGACAGCATGACCGTGTGCGCGCTGAAGACGCCCGGATCCCTGTAGTACTGGTAGCTGTCGCTGATGGTCGGGTCGTCGAGCCTGTCGGCACCTCCGGCCTTGGCCGCGGCGGCTTCGGTGTCCAGGGCAGCCGCCCGCAACGCGGGATTTAGACGCCTTCCAGCGGCCAGGAGGCTTTCGGCCGTCGCGCCCAGCGAAGCGTCCGCAGGTTGGGCCATGGCGGGCGTGTGGACAAGCAGGCTGGCCGCCAGCATGGCGCCAGCGCAGAGCCTCGACTGGGCGCGCATGTCACTTCACCAGGTCGACGTTGAGGGTTCCTCGGACGGTATCCGGTTCGCCTTGCACCTTGGCCGCCAAGTGGAGCGCCCACGTGCCCGCCATGCCGGGGTCCACCTCGAAGCGGTAGACGCCCCCCTTCGCTGGCAGGGCCTTCACCGGCGCGGTCATGGTATCCATTCCGGCAGGACCCATGTCGGTCTTGCTCTCGAAAATCACGGCGTCCGGGACGGGTTTGCCATCCGCGACGTGCAGGAGACGAACCTGGACGATGTCCTTCCCGGCTGAGGACTGTGGCTTGCCCGCGAGTTCGAAGCGGTAGTCCGTGTCCTTGGCCTGGGCCTGAACGGCGGTGAACGCGAGGCCGCAGGCGAGCACCACGGTGCCCGCGAGAATGCGAGTGCTGATCATAAATGTAACCCTTCGTGGCCCGCCGACGCGTTCAAACGCGTGGGGGGCGATGGAACAACCAGTTGCCGATTGGACGCACGTCTGGCGTGCGCCGATTGGATTCAGGCTGTTCGGGGCGGAAAGGGTTCTGGTTCGCGGGCCAGTCCTGCCATTTCGGACCAGGCTGACCAGTAAGCAACCGTGCTCAAGGGCACCGTGACGTCGGTGCTCGCCAAACGTGCCGGTAGGGCGACATCGACTACTATGCAGCCCATCTGTTTGATGCAGTCCGGCGTCATACCCTTGCAGGGGACCATGGGTTCGCCGTGCCCAACATCCGCCATCGACATCATCATGCCGCACGGCATGCCAGCCATGGCCATTGGCGCGGCATACTGGGACGACTGCGCGAGCTGCACCGTCGTCCCGCCGACAATGGCGAAAGCGATCAGCGCGAGCATCAAACGATGTGCGAACCTCAGCATCGTCCTAAGCTAGCACTTTGTCGTCGGTCATCAAGCCTGATGGTCACGAGACTAAGCCAGCATGGGTAGCGAGACCCATTGGTGAAAGGGTCCGTTTTCATGGCCTCTCAACGTCGGCCATCGAACGGGCCTGCTCTGTGTGGAAGGCCTTGGCGGCGGCCTCGATGAGGCGCAGCGCGGTCACAGTGCCTTCGGCTTCGCCTTTCTCGAAGTCGTCGCCTGCCTGCTGTCCCATGGTGTTCGTGACGTGGGCGAGCAGATGACCGGGACGTTTTGCGCCATCGCGAAGGCGTAGAGTGCGGATGCCTCCATCTCGACGGCGAGCACGCCGCGAGCCCGCGCGTCGGCGATGGCAGCCTCGGTCTCGCGGTAAGGGGCGTCTGTGGTCCATGTGGCGCCGCGATGGACGGATGTGCCACATCCCGATTGCAGCGCCGCCCGAACCTCCGTCTCGACTTGCGCAATTAGGGCAAGATTCGGTGCAGGAACGAAATCCCCAACCTCCGGCGGCAGGTAATGGTAGCTGGTGCCTTCGTCGCGCAACGCCCGGTCAATCAGAACCACATACGGCGGCGCACCCAGGTCAGCGATGCGGCCCGCCGACGTGATGCTGATCAGGAGGCGGCATCCGGAAGCAAAAAGCTGCTCGGCGACCATTACCGCGAACGGCGCGCCGACCGCATTACCCACGACGCCGACAACCGTGCCGTCGCCCAATGCGAACTCCGAAAGCTCCGTGTGGTAGCATGCCCAACCTGGACTTGGCTGCGCAAGCCCGCTGCGAGTTCCATACCGGGCGAGGTCACCGTCAGGATCCAGCACGCAGATTGCGGGCACGTCGCGGTCCGGTAACGCCCTTTGCCGTCGCGCCTCACGCAGCAGGTGCTCCGGCCGAAACACTGACGGCTCAGCATGGCACTTGGCTCTGAACAGTGGCATTCCGACGGTGGACGAGGTGGCGCCAGCGAGCTGCGTTGTTAGGTCATCGGTCACGCGGCGGTCTCCACAGGCAAGCCGGAAGCCTTCCACTCGGGAAAGCCCTCCTCCAGTCGGCGCACATTGAAGCCGAGCGAGCGCAACGCCGCCACGGCCTCGAAAGACAGAACGCAATAGGGTCCCCGACAGTAGGCGACAATCTCAAGGTCGCGGGATAGTTCGGAGAGGCGTTGCTCCAATTGCCGCAGCGGGATGTTCAGCGCGCCTGGCAGGTGGCCCAGCCCGTATTCGTCCTCGGGCCGAACGTCGATCAGCATCACAGCACCGTCGCGCAAGCGGGTCACAAGCTCCGCTGCCGTAACTGGTTCCAACTGGTCTCGCGCTCGGAAATACGTGCCGACGACACGATCCATTGAGGCCAAAGTATGCTCTGCCACGCGCCGTAAACCGCCAAGCAGACCCACGATGTCAATTTCGGCGTCGTCCGCAAGGCGATAGACAACGCGCTTGCCGCTGCGCTCAGCAGTCACCAGGCCTGCGCGGCGCAACTGCTGCAAATGCTGCGATGCATTCGCCACGCTCAGTCCCACGCGCTCGGCCAATGCCTCAACGCTGCGACGTCCTTGAGCGAGTTGTTCGATTAGCTCAACACGATGCTCATGGCCCAGCGCTTTTGCCACCTCGGCCAACGCTGCCCGCACCGTTCCTGCCGCTGTTCCGCTTGACTCCGCGTCCCGCTTCATATGAATTATCCTTCAATTGATATATTGAATGATTGGGCGTGGCAGGTCAAGCCGCCCTTGGGAGAAGCACGTGCCTCAGTTTGTTATGACCTCCGAGCCGCTCATCCGCCTGGGTTGCTTCCTGGGTGTCCTCCTGGTCATGGCATTCTGGGAGTTGCTGGCACCGCGTCGTCCGCAGGTGATCGGTCGTGTGCTCCGCTGGCCCAATAATTTTGGCCTAGTGGTGCTGAACACGCTTGTCGTGCGCATGGTGTTTCCTCTTGCTGGTGTTGGGATAGCCTTCTTTGCACAGACCAAAGGATTGGGCCTCTTCAACATCGTTCAGCTACCTGCATGGTTTATCATTCCAGTTGCGGTGGTCCTATTGGATCTGACGATCTATGGGCAGCACGTCGCTTTTCACGCTGTTCCCACTTTGTGGCGGCTACATCGCATGCATCATGCCGATCTGGAATTCGACGTGACGACCGGGCTGCGATTCCATCCGGTCGAAATCCTCCTTTCCATGGTGATCAAGCTCGCCGCTATCATAGCGCTCGGCGCGCCTCCGGTTGCCGTGCTGGTCTTCGAGGTTCTGCTCAACGCCACCTCGATGTTCAACCACGGCAATGTCGCCCTGCCACTCGGCCTGGATCGCTTGCTCCGCCTCATCGTCGTCACGCCGGACATGCACCGTGTTCACCATTCGATAGACCGGAGGGAAACGGACAGCAATTTCGGCTTCAACCTGCCCTGGTGGGATCGCATGTTCGGCACCTATCGCGCACAACCGGTCAAAGGCCATGAGCTCATGACGTTGGGTATCGAACTGTTCCGTGACCCATGCGAGCTATGGCTGAATCGGATGCTGTTGCAGCCCCTGCGCAACCCTTCGCGGGTGGGCGCACACCGTGCGGATACGCCGTGATGCGGGGTCGTTTGCTGCTGCGTATCGGCATGATACTCGCGCTGGCAGCCGGGATCGCAGGGGCGTTGACGCACCGCCAGCTTTTCGGTGCCGACACCATCGCGTCAACCGTGAACCAGCTTGGTGTCTGGGCGCCGGTTGGGTTCGTGGTTCTCTACGCCGCAGGGACAATCCTGTTCTTTTCGGGCGGGCTGCTTAGCGTGGCGGGGGGCGCCCTGTTCGGACCGGTGTGGGGCACAGCTTGGAATTTGCTGGGTGCCCTGCTGGGTGCCACGTTCGCTTTCCTGATCGCGCGCATGATTGGCGCCGACTGGATCGGGCAACGTCTAGGTGGTCGCCTGCGGCGGGTTATTGATGGAGTGGAGGCGGAAGGTCGGCGCTTCGTCGCACTGATGTTAGCGCCGCTCGGTATCCGTAGTTATTTGCTGATGTCCCGAAGCAGCCCGAGTTCGGCGCAGCCGTAGCGGCTTTGCGATCTGGTTTTGGAGGCGCAAGGAGGGAACGGGGCCGAAGGCCCCGTCTTCAGCCGATTGCGGAGTCAGAACGGCAGTTCGTCGTCGGGAATGACCACCCTCTCGGTCAGCGCCGATTGGCCTCGCTGGCGCGCTGCTTCCTGGATGTGGGTTCCGTAGACGCCCAAAATGATGCCGCGCATTTCGTCGACGAACTCGAGGATGGCGAGCGCTGTTTCGGGGGGCCAGTATGTCGGGATGCCGAATGGAATGGCGATCGGCAGACCGATGTTGGATCGCGAGCCGGCACAGAGTGGGCAAGGGCGCCGGGATTGTTTGCTTCGCTTATGGTTGGTCATGACTTGCCACCTCGTCGCTGTTTGCCCTTCCGCTCGGCGCGTTCCTTCGCTTCTTTGGCGCGATAGGAATCGCCCTCGATCGAGACCACCTCGGCGTTGTGCATCAGCCGGTCGACCATGGACACGACACAGGCGGCGTTGGGGAAGATCTCACGCCAGTCGGCGAAGGCGCGATTGGTGGTAACGACGGTGCTTTTCTGCTCGTAACGGCGGCTGATGAGCTCGAACATCAGGTCGGCGTGGCGGTCGGAGTAGGACAGATAGCCGACTTCGTCGATGACCAGTAGCGTTGGTGCAACGTAATGTCGCAACCAGTTTAGCGCCACGTCCATGTAGATTCTGTTCCACAGCACGATGACGTTCACCACCAGACCAAGCGAGCCAAGTTGGTCTTCTTGACCTTCGCGATAGCGCTGCCGCAGTTCGCCGCCCTTGCCATGGAACACGACGCGGGCGAGCTTGGTCGGGCGGTCCTTGGTTTGCAGGGTTCGAATCAGCCCAGCAGCCTGTACGGTGCCGAGCTTGAGCGAGCCGGCCAGGCGCAATAGGTCCGACACCCACGGGACAGGTCGCGATGTCATGTCGTATTTCGATTGCCAGTTATTGCGGTATCAATTCGACCCACGCGATTTGGCGACCTGGAAAATTCCAGAACCCTATAAGGCTAATTGTGGCAAACGTGTGATTACGCCATCGTTTCGGAATCAAGGACCAATGAGGCTGCGCGACTTGATAAGTGGCACTAGGGATTTCGCTCCCGCAATGGCGATGGCGATTTTCGTGATGACCCACGGCGGTTTTTACACCACTCCGGAGAACCAAATTTCAGCACTCCCTCAACTCTACTTTGAATCGTTGCGGTGAGCGCAACCGGCGCGCAGCGCTGCGCCCAACCGATCCCAGTCCGCCAACGGCTGCGGGATTCCGAAGCGCAACCAGTCGGGTTTCGCGTGGAAAGGCCGCGTTAGGATGCCGGCACGGCCTAACTGCTCGAACCAATGGGCTGCTTTCTTGTGCCGCGCCAGCCGAAACAGTGGTGTGCCGCCGACGATCTCGAAGCCGGCCGACTGAAGCAGCCCATCCAACCGGTTGGCCTCATCACATAGCCAGGCCACGGTCTTGGTGAGCCACGAATTATCCAGCAAGGCGCGTTGGCCTATCTCAAGGGCCGGACCGGAGACTGCCCACGGACCGATCGCCCTACGCAGCATCGCACCGACCTCGGGCGATGCTGCGGCAAAACCGAGGCGAAGACCTGCCAGCCCGTAAATCTTGCCGAACGACCGCAACACGACAGCGCCAGCTTGCGGTAAACACGGTACTAAGCTGTTGCATCGCCCGAGCACGTCCATGAATGCTTCGTCGACAACCAGCAGCCCGCCCCGTTCCGCTAATAACACCGCGGTTTCGGCTAGGATTTCCGGCGGGAAGGTCCGCCCATCCGGATTGTTGGGGTTGACGACGACGCCGACATCGAACGCGACCAGATCGGAAAGCGCTCCGACCTTGGTGACCTCGGCGCCGCCGGCCCGCCAGCACCGTTCATGTTCTTCATACGTGAAGCCAAGAATACCGACGCGCTGCGCCGGGAAGATCCGAGGCAGCCACTGCAGCAGCGCCTGCGTGCCCGGGGCGGCGACGATCTCCGTTGACGGACCCGCGCCGTAAGCGGTTCGCGCCGCCGATTCCAGTGCCGCCACGTCAGATATTTCAGGCAGTTTGGCCCACGCGCTCGGGGCGATTGCGCCAATCGGATAGGGCAGGGGATTGATCCCGGTCGAGAGGTCGATCCAGGGCTCCGGTGCGTTTGGGAACAGACGCCGGGCAACATTGATGTTGCCGCCATGATGCCGTAACTTGTCCATGGTTTCCGGTATCGTCCCCCATCTTTCCATGCAGCATGTGTCCATTGCCGAGGTGGCGTTGGCCGCCCTCCTGGTGGAGGCGGCGATCGGCTATCCGGCTTTCCTCTATCGCGCCATCGGGCACCCTGTCACCTGGATGGGTGCGCTGCTGGCCACCTTGGAAAGCCGGTTCAACCGCGCAACCCTGCCAGTGGGTCGGGGGCGCCTGCTGGGGGTGCTTACCCTTTCTGTGCTGCTGGGCGTCACCGGAGCCGCGGCGGTTACGCTCGATTGGGGGTTCTCCTTCGGGCTGATCGGAACCGGGCTGTTGGTACTCGCTGCAACGAGCCTGCTCGCCCAGCGCAGTCTTCATGACCATGTCCGCTCGGTGGCCGATGCGCTGGATAAGGACGGGTTAGCGGCTGGCCGCCGGGCGGTTTCGATGATCGTCGGCCGCAATCCGGACCGGCTCGACGAAGCCGGTGTGGCCCGTGCGGCGCTCGAGAGTTTGGCCGAGAATTTCTCCGATGGCATTGTTGCTCCGGCCTTCTGGCTCGCGGTCGCGGGATTGCCCGGCGCCGTTCTCTACAAGGCAACGAACACGGCGGATTCCATGATCGGGCATCGAACGCCCCGCTACGCTGCTTTCGGCTGGGCGGCGGCGCGGCTCGACGATATGATCAATCTGCCCGCGTCCCGCCTGGCCGCGATCTTCCTGGTTGTTGGTGCGGCCGTTATCGGGGCCTCGCCGGCCGGTGCGCTGCGGGCGGTCTGGCGGGATGCGTCCCATCACCGTTCGCCCAATGCCGGCTGGCCGGAAGCCGCGATGGCCGGCGCGCTCGGTCTGAAGCTTGCGGGGCCACGGGTCTATGGCGATGAGACCGTTGACGACGCCTTCATGGGCGATGGCCGCCGGGACGCAACTGCCGCCGATATCCACCGCGCGCTCCGGCTGTTCCGCGCCGCCTGCGTGACGTCGTGGCTGTTGCTCCTGGCGATCATCCTCATTTCGCGAGGCTGAGCAGCCGGTCGAGATCGATGTACCGGGCGAGATGGTCGGCCAGCGCGTCAAGAACCCGGTCGATTTCCGCTTCATAAGAAAACCCGGCGGCTGTGCCGCCGATCCAGGCCAGGAACGCGCCGCGCTGCCGGTCGTCAGCGAACAAGCCATGCACATAAGTGGCGCGCACCCGCCCGTCGGCCGACATCGCGCCGTCCACCCGGCCATCGGCGAAGCGCAGAAGCGGACGGGCGCAGTCCGGACCATCGGTTTGGCCGACATGCATCTCATAGCCGTGGAACGGCGCGCCATCGGCCACCGATATCCCGGAGGTCTCGATCAGCGTTTTCTCCCTGGTCAGGGTTGTTTTCACATCGAGCAGGCCGAGGCCTGGCATGCTGCCGGGATGGCCCTCGACGCCATCCGGATCGGCGACGAGCCTTCCCAGCATTTGATAGCCGCCGCAGATGCCAAGAACGCGGCCGCCCCGGCGGACATGCGCCAGGATGTCGATATCCCAGCCGTTGCGCCGTAAATCCGCCAGGTCCGATAGTGTCGCCTTGGACCCCGGCAGGATCACCAGGCCGGCATTTCCGGGCAATGCCTCCCCGGGCTGGACGAAGACCAGTCGGATGGCGGGCTCGCGTTTCAGCGGATCCAGGTCGTCGAAATTGGCGATATGCGCCAACCGAAGGACGGCGACGACAATCGTGCCGCCGTTGGGGGCGCTCCTGCGGTCCAGGGCCACGGCGTCTTCCGCCGGAAGCCGGACGGCCTCGCGGAAGTACGGGATCAACCCGAGGGCCGGCCAGGCGGTATGCTCGCTGATGAAATCCATTCCCGGCTGAAAGAGCGTGGGATCGCCGCGAAATTTATTAACCAGAAAGCCCGCGACCAAAGCCGCGTCGGCCGGATCGAGCACGGCCCGTGTTCCGACGATTTGTGCGATGACGCCGCCACGGTCGATATCCCCGATCAGGACGACCGGCGTGCCGGTCGCGCGGGCGAATCCCATATTCGCGATATCGTTGGCCCGCAGATTGACTTCGGCCGCGCTGCCCGCGCCCTCGATCAGAACAATGTCGGCCTCGGCCTTCAGTCGAGCGAAACTGTCCAGGATGATGGGAAGCAGCCCGGGTTTCATCGATTGGAAATCCCGCGCGGCCGCGTTACCGGTTACTTGCCCCAGAACAACGACCTGCGCGCCGACATCGCTCTGCGGTTTGAGCAGCACCGGGTTCATGTGGACGGAGGCCGCAACGCGGCAGGCGCGGGCCTGTAGCGCCTGCGCCCGCCCGATCTCGCCGCCATCCGCCGTCACCGCCGCGTTGTTGGACATGTTCTGCGGCTTGAACGGGCGGACCCGTAGCCCCCGATTGGTCAGCGCCCGGCAAAGACCGGCAACGATCAGGGACTTGCCGACATCGGAGCCGGTGCCTTGGAACATGAGCGCGGCAGGAGGGCCGCTCCGGCCTGCCATCAGAATTCGATTCCCTGCTGCGCTTTCACGCCGGCGGCAAAATGGTGCTTCACCAGTCCCATCTCGGTGACGAGATCGGCGATCGCGATGAGTTCCGGCTTCGCATTGCGGCCGGTGACGACGATGTTGAGATCGCCGCGCCGGTTGGCGAGCGCCGTTAGGATTTCCGCAAGCGGCAAATACTCGTAGCGCAGCGCGATGTTCAATTCGTCCAGCACCAGAAGGCGGATGGAGCGGTCGTCCATCAGTCGCAGGGCCATCTCCCATGCTTTTCTGGCGGCCGCGATGTCGCGCTGGCGGTCTTGCGTCTCCCAGGTAAAGCCCTCGCCCATCGTGTGCCATTCGACGAGATCGCTGAAGCGCGCCAACGCCTTTCTTTCGCCGGTTTCCCAAGCGCCCTTGATGAACTGGACAACACCGATCCGCCAGCCATGCCCGAGCGCGCGGAGGACCAGGCCGAAGGATGCCGTGGATTTGCCTTTCCCCGGCCCGGTGTTAACCATCAGCAGGCCTTTGGATTCGATCGTCTTGGATGCAACCTCCGCATCCTGAACCTCCTTGCGCCGGGCCATCTTCACCGCATGTCGGCGATCACCCTCGTCAGCTTCTGTCATTGCGGTTGGTCCGTGTGAAACTGGGTCATGTGCCCCATCATGATCGCCGGCTCGCGGGTGAGGTTACGGCTTGACAGTTGATTGTGCCGGCCGCAAGCATCGAACAGGTCCGATGGTCCCTCTGAGAAGAGGGTTAAACGGGAATGCGGACGGTATGGGATAAAACTTTGCCGAGACCGCAGCTGCCCCCGCAACTGTATGTGGATAGCTGAACGCCGATCAAGCCACTGGAAGAGGCGCCGCCTGATGGCGGCATTCCGGGAAGGCGGCGCAAAGCATTGACCCACAAGCCAGGAAACCGGCCGGCGGACCAGTTCTGACGCGACGGGCGGGGTGCCCCGACGCGGTTCGGAGTCGCCGTTCGCCGGCACACCGGATCAATCACTGTCGCACCCCATGCGTGTCGAGGCATTGAGAGCGGGCTTCACGCCGTCCCGATCTCTGCCTCACTGGGGGGGTGGATGCAAACCACGGCGAAGATACCGGTCACGATCGTCACCGGATTTCTCGGATCGGGCAAGACCACGCTGATCCGGCATGTGCTTGAGCAAGCCCGGGGCCGGCGCCTCGCGCTCATTATCAACGAGTTCGGTGACGTCGGGGTTGATGGCGCGATTCTGAAATCCTGCGGGATCGACACCTGCCCGGAGGAGAATATCGTCGAACTGGCCAATGGGTGCCTGTGCTGCACCGTGGCGGATGACTTCGTCCCGGCAATGGAGGCGCTGCTGGCGCGATCGCCGCAACCCGAGCACATCATTATTGAGACCTCGGGACTGGCGCTGCCGAAGCCGCTGGTCAAGGCGTTCGATTGGCCGGGCATCCGCACCCGCCTGACCGTCGATGGCGTGATCGCGGTGGTCGATGGCGCGGCGGTCGCCGACGGGCGTTTCGCGGATGATCCGGCAAAACTGGCGGCCCAGCGCGCCGCCGACAGCGCGATCGATCATGACAACCCGCTGCGGGAGGTTTACGAGGACCAACTCCTCTGCGCCGACGTGGTGGTGCTGAACAAGACCGACCTGATGACGGCCGACCTCTTGAAACGTGTTGCCGGGGAAATTCGGGCGACAGTCCCACGCGCGGTAAGGATCATCGAAACGCGCGATGGTCGGATCGATCCTTCCATCCTGCTCGGCATCGAAGCCGCGGCGGAAGACGACCTCGCTCACCGGCCCTCGCACCATGATGCGGAAGAGGGGCATGACCATGATGATTTCGAGACTTTCGTGCTCGATCTGGCGCCTACATCCGACCCCGCCGGCCTTCTCGCCCGTCTCGCGGCGGTGGCGGAGGCCCATGACGTGTTGCGCATGAAGGGGTTCATCGAAGTCACCGGAAAGCCGCTGCGACTGCTCATCCAGGGGGTCGGGCAGCGCTTCCGGCAGCAATTCGACAGGCCGTGGGCCGAACGCGAGGACCGGCAAGGCCGCCTTGTCGTCATCGGCGAAAAAGGACTCGACCGGAACGCCATCACCGCGTCTCTCCGGGACTGAGTTCCGCGCGATGCATATCCTGCGCATCGAATCCCGGTCGATCGACGGCACGGCGGAGGCCGTCGATCTCGATCACAGCCCGGCTGATATCGTCGCGCTATCGTTCACCGACACCGATCTTGGCTTGCTGGCGACGGCCTGGGAGGCGCGGCAAGACACGCTGCCCAGCCTCAGGCTGGCCAATCTGGCAGCGCTGCGTCATCCCTATTCGGTCGATCTTTACGTCGAGAAGGTCATCGCCAAGGCCCATTTTGTGCTGGTGCGGCTGCTGGGCGGCAAGGATTACTGGCGCTATGGCGTCGATGAAATCGCGGCGCTTGCGCGGTCGCGGGGGTTCCATCTCGCCATCGTGCCGGGCGACCATCTTCAGGATGCCCGGCTCGACGAAGACTCCACGCTTCCGCCCGAGGCGCTGCGACAAATATCGTCGTATTTCGCGTCAGGCGGTGAACAGAACATCGGCGCGTGCCTGCGCTTCATCGCCGGATATATCTCGCCGCTTCCAGCGGCGCCGGCGCCAATTCCTGTCCCGCCGTTCAGTCGCTTTTTCCCTGGCTGCCGGGCAGCTTCGGCCCCGGCGCCGCGCGCCCTGATCGTCTTCTACCGTACCTGGATGCTGGCCGCGGACACCGATCCGGTCATGGCGATGGCGGACGCCCTGGCGTCGCGCGGCTTTGGCGTTACGGCGGTCACCGTGACCAGCCTGAAGGACGATCAGGCCATGACGCCTCTGCAGGCTTTGTTGGATGACGAACGGCCGGATGTCGTTCTCAATCTGACTGCATTTTCCGCTCGTCTCGACGGCGGCGAGGCGGTGCTCGACCGCGCTGGCGTGCCCGTCTTCCAACTGGTTTTCAGCGGCGGCGCGCGCCAGCAATGGGCTGACTCGCAACGCGGGCTGGGGCCGGCCGATCTCGCGATGAATGTCGTCCTGCCTGAGTTCGATGGGCGGATTCTCGCCGGGGCGATTTCCTTCAAGGGCGAGGTTCGGCGCAACGAGACGCTGGAGTTTACCCGGCTGGTCCATGAAACCGAACCCGGCGGCGTTTGTCATGCCGCCGATCTCGCGCTTGCCTGGGCCACGCTCCGCCGGACGCCGCGCGCGGAACGGCGAATCGCGTGCGTTCTGTCGGATTATCCCGCGAAGTCCGGCCGGACGGGCTATGCCGTCGGGTTCGACACGCCGCGCAGCGTCGTCGCCATTGCCGACCGGCTGTCGCGCGAAGGGTTCGCGATAACCGCCCCGCGTCACGAGGCTGGGATGATCGCGGCTTTATCACGCGGTGAAACGACCGCGGTTCTGGACGTTTCCGCATACAACAGCCTGCTTGCCGCCCAGCCGGCCGAATTCGTCGCGCGGGTTCGCGCGGCATGGGGCGAACCCGGTGAGGACGGCACTGTTCAGAACGGCGCTTTCCATTTTCGGATCGTCCGGGCCGGCAATCTCGTCATCGCGGTTCAACCGGATCGGGGCAATGTCACGTCGCGCAAGGCGGAGTATCACAGCACGATGCTGCCACCCCGCCACGCCTATATCGCCTTCTACCTGTGGCTGCGGACCGTCGAGCGCGTCCATGCCATCATCCACTGCGGAACGCACGGGACGCTGGAGTGGCTGCCCGGCAAGGCCGTCGCCCTGTCGGAGACTTGCGATCCGCGCGCCGTCCTGGGTTCGACGCCGCTGATCTATCCGTTCATCGTCAATAACCCGGGTGAGGCGGCTCAGGCCAAACGGCGCACGGCGGCCGTGACCATCGGCCATCTGACACCGCCGCTGACAGCAGCGGGGGCCCATGGCGCGACGGCCGAGTTGGAATGCCTGTTCGACGAATATGCCGAGGCGCAATCGCTCGATCCGCGCCGCGCGTTCCGGCTGGCCGAACTGATCATCGCGCGGGCGCATGAAACCGGTCTCGCGGCGGAATCCGGCATAGCCGCCGACGCGGATCCGACCGAGGCGCTGACGATACTCGACGCCTGGCTCTGCGATCTCAAGGATATGCGGATCGGCGAC
>DAIEHR010000312.1 GCA_027353465.1 Acetobacteraceae bacterium
AATTCAAGGAGAACCAGGCTTGTCATCGTCAGATCACCTTCGCTTCATTACGAAGTTTGCTCACCAATTCCGCTACGGAGGCTACCTTTTGACCGGCCTTGCGCTTCGGTGGTTCCTCAACCTTTATCACGGTCAAGCGCGGCGTCACATCGACGCCCAGATCCGCAGGTTTCATGGTGGCGATCGGCTTTTTGCGAGCCTTCATGATGTTGGGAAGTGAGGCATAGCGCGGTTCATTCAACCGAAGGTCAGTTGTCACAATCGCAGGCAGACTGAGCGAAATCGTTTCCAGGCCGCCGTCGACTTCCCGCGTTACGGTCAGCTTGTCACCTTCGACGACAAGTTTGCTGGCGAAGGTACCCTGCGACCAGCCAAGCAGGGCGGCGAGCATCTGTCCTGTGGCGCTCATGTCATCATCGATAGCCTGCTTGCCCAGGATGACCAGTTGGGGCTGCTCCTGTTCTACGATCGCCTTCAACAGTTTGGCGACGGCCAAGGGCTGCAAATCTGCATCGCTTTCAACCAAGATCCCGCGATCGGCGCCCATTGCTAGGGCGGTTCGTATGGTTTCCGCACACTGCGCAACGCCCATCGAGACCGCGATAATTTCTGTCGCAGCACCCTTTTCTTTAAGCCGGACAGCTTCTTCAACCGCGATCTCGTCGAACGGGTTCATCGACATTTTCACGCCGGCAGTCTCGATTCCAGAGCCGTCGGCCTTCACGCGAACCTTCACGTTATAGTCAACAACCCGTTTGACGGGGACAATTATCTTCATGGGAAACCGTACCGCTTCCTGGGGACGCTGTTGAACACATATCTAAACACCGGGCACCGTCGTGGTTCCAGGGTTTGCCAGTTCGCACCTGCGAGAGGGCGCCGGACCATATTGGTGGGGTCATGGCCTGTCAAACGGGCACGGCGATAAAACGCACAATGGCAAGTCAGGAGCGCAGGAGCGTCATGAGGATAACGAAAAGAAGGATCGTCATGCCCTGCAAAATCACACGCCATTGCATCAGCTTGTTGGAACGGCGGGGATCTGTTTCCCGCACCATTCCCACCATGCCGGCGATCAGCACACCCAGGGTTGCGAGCAACAGAACGCCGATCAAGGCGGTGAGAAAAACCTGCATGTCTTGCATATAAGTGGGCTGGGCGGCTTTGGGGAGATGGCGCCAGAGGCGGATTTGCGTTGACCTGGCCGCGGCATCTGTGGTCGGAGCCGGTATATGATTCGCCTTATATTGCTCTTGGTCTTTAGCCTTACCCTGGCACTGCCGGGCCGAGCCGAAGCTGAAAAGCCCGCGGGACCGGGCGACGTGCCGGCCTCGCTATCCGCCGACCAGGCGCGTGCCGCGCTGGATGTCCTGAACGATCCGGCTAAGCGGGCGGCCTTCTCAGCCACCTTATACGCAATCATCAAGGCGGCCCCGACCGCTCCCGCTGCTACCGCTGCTACCGCCACCGCGCCCGCTGCGCCGGAGCCCGGTCAACCGGCGCCAGCGGTGACTACTGTCGAAGGCCTCACCATTCCGCTGGCGCCCGACAGTCTGGGTGCGGAGGTGCTTCTGTCCGCATCCGCTTTTGTCAGCCGGGTCGGCACACATACGATGAATGCGCTGGAAGCGGTCCAAAGCCTCCCGTTGCTCTACGGATGGGCCGTTGTGATGGTGACGAATCCGGTTGCCCGGACTTTGCTAGCCGACGTTTTCTGGCGCGTGGCCATTTTTCTGGTTTGTGCCGCGAGCGTCGAATATGGGCTCCGTCGGGTGTTGCGGCGTCCGATATTGGGGCTGGAGCGGTTGGCACCCGTGATACGCTTGGCGGATACGGGTGGGCCGGCACCAGCTGAGGATGACACCGATCCACTTGTCCGGGCCGAAGCCGGCGAACTGGAAGCACCGGCCCCGCGCAAATTCGCTCCGTCGGCCTGGACGCTGCTCAAACGGGTTCCGCTGGTTCTAGCACGCCTAGGATTGGACCTTATACCGGTGCTCGGGATCGTCGTGGTGGGACATCTAATCGCCGGTTCCAGCCTGGGCGGACAAACCGCAAGCCGGCTAATCATGCTTGCCGTCGTGGATTCGTATGCGATCTGCGCTGGGCTCCTATGCATCGCGCGGATGTTGTTGTCGCCCGAGGCGTCGCGGCTGCGGCTGTTTTATTTGCGAGACGCCGCGGCTGTTTATCTCATGCGGTGGGCCCGGCGGCTCATCTTGATTGCCGTGATCGGCTATGCGGTCGGAGAGGTTGGTTTGCTGTTGGGGTTGTCCGATATTGCCCACGACGCGATGCAGAAAGGGATTGGCCTCGTTCTGCATTTCCTGCTGGCAGCACTTGTCATCAGGAACCGACGGGCAGTGCGCTACTGGCTACAGCCTGCCGCCAACGCAACGGGCGCCATTGCCGCAGTGCGCAACCGTGTCGCCCGGGTATGGCATTGGATCGCGCTATTCTTTCTGATTGCCGGCTGGCTGATATGGGCAATCGAAGTGCCGCATGGGTTTGCCGCGGTTCTCCACTACTTCATCGTGACCGCGCTGGTCCTGATCGGGGCCCGGTTGGCGCTATTGGTGTTGCTGGGGGTCGTGGACAGGGTCATGCGCCCGCCTTTGGAACCGGAGGGTCTATACCCGGGAATGAATGCCCGGTTGCGGGCATATCATCCGACGGTTACGTCCGTAATTCGCGTCACGGTATATTTGTTGTGCATCTTGGGGTTGCTGCAACTTTACGGGCTGAATACCTTCCTTTGGCTGATCGAGAGTTCTTTAGGCCAGCGGATCCTGTCCGCCAGCGTCACTCTTTTGGTGACCACCGTTGTGGCCTTTGGGGTTTGGGAAGCGGCAAACGGCGGAATTCAAGGGCATCTGAGCCGCTTGGAGCGGGACGCGCAAACGTCAAAATCCGCCCGCCTGCGCACCTTGTTGCCATTGCTGCGGACCACGCTGCTAATCACCATCGCGATCGTAGCGGGGCTGATGATTCTAAGTGAGATTGGCATCAATATCGCGCCCCTGCTGGCTGGCGCCGGGATCGTGGGCGTGGCGATCGGGTTCGGCTCGCAGAAACTGGTGCAGGACCTGATCACTGGCATCTTTCTTCTGCTGGAAAACGCGATGCAGGTCGGCGACTGGGTAACGGTTTCCGGCCTGGCGGGCACCGTAGAGGCCCTGTCGGTACGAACCATTCGGCTCCGGGCCGGCGATGGTTCGGTCCACATCATTCCCTTCAGCTCTGTCACCAGCGTCACCAACGTCAATCGGGGCTTGGGCAACGCATCGGTCAACGTGAGCATTGCCTATGACGAGGACACCGATCGGGCGTCCGACGAAATCAAGACCATCCTGGCCGGTATGCGATCCGATCCGGACTTCTCGGCGAAAATGTTGAGCGACTTTCAGCTTTGGGGGGTGGATAAAGTTGATGGCGCCGCCGTGACAATCGCGGGTCAGGTGGTCTGCACCGATTCCGGCCGGTGGGCCGTGCAGCGCGAGTTCAATCGCCGTATGAAGCGGCGGTTCCAGGAACTCGGGATAAGGATGTTCAATCCGGTGCAGACGATCTCTTTCAATGCCCCGCCTTCCTCCCGCACTGAAAAGGTAGATGTCAATGACACTGCAACGGCCGGTCGCTGACGCGCTAAAGCTGGATGGATTCACCTTCGTCCAGGCGGCAGGCATGAAAGACCTTCTTGAAGCCACTGGAAGTTTGGCCGATTGGACGGCTTTCGCGGGCAGTTGGAATGACTTGGGCCCCGACACCTATATGGCGGACGGCGGCCGTTATCGTCGGCGGCGTCATGCCGTCTACGCTGTGAGCCCTGGGTCAATCGTCCGGCAACCTGCCCAACCGCACTTCCAGAGTCGTGACTACAATGCGCTTAATGGCGGCATCGAACGCTGGTTCCAACCGATAACGGAGACGATCGGTGCCGGAGCCACAATGACAACGGTGCTGACATTCTGCCTGTCCTTATTCGGCAGCGTGCTGCCCTCCCACGCCTGGCATGCGGAGATCCATCAGTTCCGCATCGAGGCTCGGCGCGGTGAAGAAGGGCGCCCTACGCCAGAAGGTATTCACCGGGATGGCGTGGATTACGTGTTGGTCCTGTTGGTGAACCGGGTAAACATCGAAAGTGGCATGACCACTGTCTATAACCCTGCCGGAGAGGCGCTTGGGGCATTCACACTGACCCAGACGTTCGATTCGGCGTTGGTGGACGACGCACGCGTACTGCACGGCGTGACCCCTGTCGCGCCACTGGATATCGCCCAGCCGGGATATCGGGATGTACTCGTTGTAACATTCAAAAATCGCTCGGCCTCCGCTGATAACCAGCGAGTCTCGGCGTACCCCGCGTAACGGGCACGCCGAATCGAGGCGAGTATCAGACGGTGATCGCCTGGGCAGCCTGCGTTACCATCGCGGATCGCAACAGGTCCAACGGCTGCAACACGCCATCCTGTTCAAAATGCCAAAATGTCCAGCCATTACAACTCGGGGCGTTCTGCAGCAACGCGCCCACCTTGTGGATGGAGCCGCGGATATCGCCGGAACTGATCGATCCGTCTGGGCCGACCATGGCGCTGAGCCGGCGCTGACGATCGAATACTGTCGTACCGGGCGTGATTAATCCTCGCTCTACCAAGCTGCCGAACGGAATGCGAAGCGCCTCTCGTTTTGTTGGCTGCGAAGTCGCTCCTTCTGTCGACACCGGACGCTCTCGACGCACCCGCCCAATCGCCGCCTCGGCGTAGGCCGGGTGCCGCTCGATGCCGATGAAGCGCCGACGCAACCGCTTTGCCACCGCCAAGGTTGTGCCAGTGCCAGCAAAGGGATCCAGGATGACATCGTCCGGGTTAGTGCTGGCCAGAAGCACGCGATGAAGCAATGCCTCCGGCTTCTGGGTCGGATGCAACTTCAGCCCATGCTCGTTCTGCATCCGCTCCTTGCCGGTACACAGCGGAATGAACCAGTCGCTCCGCATCTGAATGTCATCATTCAAAGACTTCATCGCCTGATAATTAAACCGGTAACGCGATTCACGCCCTCGCGCTGCCCAGATCAGGGTTTCGTGGGCGTTAGTGAAGCGCCGGCCACGAAAGTTGGGCATCGGATTGGATTTGCGCCAGATGACGTCGTTTAGAATCCAAAACCCGAGATCCTGCAGGATAGCGCCTATCCGAAAGATATTGTGGTAGGCTCCGATCACCCAAAGCGTGCCGTCCTTGCGCAGCAGCCTTTTGCATTCCGTCAGCCATTCCCGGGTAAACAGGTCGTATGTCGCGAAGTCCGCGAACCTGTCCCAGTCTTCGTCCACCCCATCGACCAGGCTGTCGTCCGGGCGACGCAACTCTCCGCGAAGCTGCAGGTTATAGGGCGGATCAGCAAAGACGCAGTCAACCGATGCGGCCGGCAACATGCGCATCAACTGCACACAATCGCCCCGCAAAACCTGGTCTAGCGGCAATTCGTAATACTGGTCCAACCCCGGTTTCCAAACTTATCAATGCCGTATCGTGACGGGCCTTCCGAAGTCACGTCAATCGGCAATCGTCAGCCCCAACCGGAGTTGCGCAACTGTGCCGAAATTCATACGGTGATGGCGCGTCGGACCGAATTGCCATAGTGCCGAACGGTGCAACGCGGTTGCATAACCGGCATTCTCCTCCCAGCCATAAGCCGGCCACCGGACCGCCAATCGGGCCATCGCCCGATCGCGCACGACCTTGGCGACGATCGAGGCTGCGGCGATAGACAAACACAGCGCATCGCCGCCTACTACGCAACGCACCGCACATCCTAACTTCGGCGGATAGTTCCCATCAATCAGCGCGATATCCGGAAGCGGGTTCAACCGCGATACCGCCCGCCGCATCGCCAACATCGAGGCATGCAGAATGTTCAGCCGGAGTATCTCCTCGACCGAGGCGCCGCCGACCCCGATTTCCGCCGCCGAAGCCCGCAGTGCGATAAACGCGGCCAAGCGCTGCTTCGCCGTCAGCTTCTTGGAGTCATCCAGCAGGTCCGCCAGTTTAGCGGGCACCTGGGCCCCCAGAATAACCGCAGCGGCGATGACAGGACCTGCCAATGGCCCGCGGCCAGCCTCGTCAACCCCGGCGACACGTCCTCCAACGGCCAATTCCATTTCCATGCTAGGCATCCGGTAATCTTAACAAAGCGCGTCGAGTCGAAGAAGCTATCCCTTCGCACAGGCGCCCTCACCTGTTAGAAGCCCGCCATGGCACCTATCGCTTCCATGACTGGTTTCGCGCGCGTCGCAGGAATTGTACAGGATATCGCTTGGACCTGGGAACTGCGCAGCGTAAACGGCCGTTCGCTGGAGCTTCGCTTTCGGCTCCCGAACGGTTGGGACAGTCAAGAAGCCGCATTTCGGGATCTAGCGGGGAAGGCGCTGAAGCGCGGAAACGTAACGGCTAACTTGACGATCAAGCACCAAACCGAGACCCGATTGGAGCTGGATACGGTTGCCCTGGAACGAGTCCTGAAGATCGCCACCGATCTGCATCACCGTATTCCAGGTAGCCAACCGCCAGCACCCGCGGCGTTATTGGCGCTACCTGGGGTTCTGTGTCAGACGCAGGCGGAGCCGAATGAAGAAAAGGCGGCAACTGCCGCGGTTCTTTCGGGGTTTGCGGCAGCGCTGAGCGATTTGGTCCGCGCTCGACACTCCGAAGGTGACCGCATCACAACCATCCTGCGTCGCCAGGTGGACGAGATCGCCAGTCTCTGTGCCCTCGCCGCAGCCCAGGCAGCCGGGCAGCCAGCCGCACAGCGGGCCCGAATGCTGGAAAATCTCCAAACCCTGCTACGCGAAACTCCCAATCTGTCCGAGGAACGGATCGCTCAGGAAGTCGCTATCCTCGCTAGCCGGTCGGACGTGCGAGAAGAAATTGATCGCTTGGTCAGTCATGTCGAAGCCGCTCATCAGCTATTCGCCGAAGCGGTGAATATCGGCCGGAAACTTGATTTCCTGATGCAGGAGTTCAACCGCGAAGCGAACACTCTGTGTAGCAAGTCCGCGTCTGCTGAGTTAACTTCGACCGGTCTGAAGCTCAAGGCAGCAATCGAGCAGTTGCGTGAGCAGGTGCAGAACATCGAATGATCTACATTCCCCGCCGCGGTGTTTGCCTGGTTCTATCGGCCCCCTCCGGGGCCGGGAAAACCGCGATCGCGGAAGCACTGCTTGACACGGAACCCCTGTTAGAGAGTTCCGTTAGCGTAACAACGCGTGCGCGCCGGCCCGATGAGATCGACGGCAAGCACTATCATTTCCTGACTGAGGAGCAGTTTCAGGCCGCCCTTAGGGATGATGTATTGCTGGAGTGGGCTCGGGTTTTGCAAGGAACCCACGCCTATGGCACGCCTCGTCAGCCGGTGGAACGGGCGTTGGCCGCAGGACGCGATATCGTATTCGACATCGACTGGCAGGGCCATCAGCAGTTACGGGAAAAGCTTCCCGCTGACGTAGTCAGCGTGTTCATACTACCGCCAAACATCGACGCACTCCGGAGCCGGCTCGTCGGGAGGGCCGGCGATCACGGCGCGGAGATCGAACGCCGGATGCGCGTGGCACGGGACGAAATCCGTCATTGGGAGGCATTTCACCACGTCGTCGTCAACGAGGATCTGGCCGTTGCCACTGAAGCCGTACGTGCTGTTCTTCATGCGGCTCGATCGGCCCGAGATCGCCTGACCGGGCTTCGGGATTTCGTCGCGGGACTGACATAGAATTGCGCCGTCGCGACGCAGATGCGCGGGCCACGGCCTACCTGGATCGGCGTTACAACTCGGGCTACTACTCGGTTAGCCGAACGAGTCGGTCGAACTCGGCAACCGACAGCGTCTCAGCGCGACGTTCCGGGGCAATGCTGGCGCTAGCCAGCAATGCCTCCCCACCTAGGCCGCGAAGTGAGCCACGAAGCATTTTCCGCCTTTGGCCGAATGCGGCGGCGGTCAGCGCCTCCATCCTCGCGAATAACGTCGCATCTGGTTGTGTCGCGTGCGGGCTAAGACTGACAACGGCCGACCAGACCTTAGGCGGCGGGGTAAAGGCGCCGGGCGGTAACCGCATGATAATGCGCGCGTCGCATGTCCACTGGGTGAGGACAGACAGTCGTCCATACGCCGCGGTGTCCGTATCGGCGCAAATTCTCTCAGCAACTTCCTGCTGGAACATCAGCGTCAGGCGTTCGAATGAGGACGCGTTACGCAACCACTGCACTAACAAGGGCGATGCAATGTTGTACGGCAGGTTGGCTACGATCTGACGCGGCGCCGGCACCAAAGAGGCCATATCAACCGACAGGGCATCGCCTTCGATCACCCGCAGGCGGCCGTTGGCAGTCTCGGCAAGTTCGTTCATTGCGCCGATCGCACGTCGGTCTAGTTCGATTGCTGTTATCTGATGGGCGGCGGAGGCCAGCAGGGAACGTGTCAGCCCACCGGGTCCCGGCCCGACTTCTATAATGTTGCGGCCGGACAGATCGCCGGCTTCCCGCACAATCCGATCAGTCAGATTACCATCCAACAGAAAATGCTGACCTAGCGAATGGCGAGCGGCCAAGCCATGACGGGCGATCACCTCGCGCAGCGGCGGCATTTCAACCACTCTACGGCTCTGCGTCAGACGCCGTTGTCGCGGATGTCAATACTCGCTTTGCGGTGGAGGTCGCGCATGGTCTGGCGCGACAGCATCTCCACGCGCTCATTCAACAGGCGCCGCTGAACTTCTTCGGCGGTAATTTCTCCGATATTCTTCTGATCGCGAGTGCAGATAGTTATGACAGCTATTCCGTCGCGGGAAATCAACGGTTCGGTAGTTTTGCCGAGCGGAAGGGTTTCCAGCAATTGTCGGAATGCGGGTGGGTTCACACCTTCGGTCCGCACGTCGCCGGGGCTGACGGGTTTATCGGGTGGATTGACGGTCTTGGCGAAGGCTTCCATCTGGTCGCAACCGTGGACCGTATCGGTGGCGGAGCGTGCCTTTAGCAGCGCTTGGCGCTGTTGATCTGTTGGGTTCTGCGGATCAGTCAGCGGAACCGTGAAGGGAAAGAACGCCTGTCGGAGTGTGACGATGGTTGCCATCTCGTGGCCGATTTCTCGCTTTGCCTGTAAGGCCACGACCGAGAAGCCGCCGGGGACACGGATTGGATTGCTGATCGCACCGACAGGCATCTGGCTGACGACCTGGGCGACCGCTGGATCAAGCTGGTTGGCTTGCTGCCAGCCGATTTCACCGCCTTCCAGGGCACTTTGATTTTGGCTGAACTGGGCCGCTACCAACGGGAAGGCGGCCCCGGCGTGCAATTCCGAGATGACTGTTTCGGCAAAGCGCTTCGCATCCGCGATGTTGCCGGGATCTTCAGCCGGGATGAAGATTTCTCCAAGCCGATATTCCGTCTTTCCGACGGATTGAGCCTCTAGTTTCTGTTGTTCGGCAACTTCGGCGTCGGTGATATGCATACGTGGCCCGACGGTATCGCGCAACAATGCAGACCAAGCGAGTTGGGCGCGAATTTGGTCGATCAAGGCGATGGTACTAACGCCGGCGGCGGCGAATTTGGCTCGCAGCGCACCGGGCTGCATGCTGTTGCGGGTTTCGATGTCCTTGATAGCAGCGGCGATCTGGGCGTCCTGAATGATGATCTTGCGGCGTTGCGCTTCCTGCACCCTCAGGCGTTCGTCGATCAACTGGCGCAGGATTTGCGACCGCAGACGATCGATCACCTCGGGCGACATCGGCAACCCAGTGGAAATCGCGAACAGACGGGCGCGGCTTGCGATATCTGCTTGGCTGATAACGTCGCCATTCACAACCGCCGCTATGCGGCTGCTATCGGCGAGCGGTTGTCCCATGGACGGCTGGCCGCCGGACGGGGCTCCTGTCGACTTGGGCTTCGTTGCAGTTTCAGCGGCCCCAACGCCCATGGGGAACGCCAGCAATAACGCAAGCGCACCAGCCAGGCACAGACGCGTTGGGCTGACGCGGTGGCCTTGGCGAGGGGTTGACATATCGGTTACTCCAAATTCCATCTGCGCCTGTATCCTTCGACCCCGTCTCATAGAGCGCGATAGCCGAATTGGCCAATAGTCTTGAATGTCATCAGAAACAGGATCGTTGTCGCGCCGTTATCACCATTGATGCTGGTGTAACGCCGATAGAGGCGGGAATCGAAGATGAAGCACTCATCTTCATAGATCGCATCGGCGCCGACCTCCACCATTTGATTGGTCGCAAGATCCCGACGAGCATATCCGGTGAATCGATAAGGGTCCCACTTCGATGACACGGCGAGGGAAACCTCGTTCCGGGGGAAATAATAATTGTTCCCCGCCGGGGCTGGTGACGGCTGGTCGTAATAATAAAAGGGATTGAAATTCGTGTAAATATAACCGCCGGATAGTCGGAATTTGTCCACTCCGACTGAAGTGACCGCTTCAGAGAAATGGGTCTGCATCGTGTTTTTGTCCAGCCGTGTCCGGTAGGTAAAATCCACCCAGGGAGAGGGGCTGAAGGTGCCACGAGCTACAATGTCTGACACTTGGTCATGCAATCCCGAGGCTTCGGGAAAAAGGTTGTTAACGCCAGTGCGGTAGGACTGACCGACCAACCCATCAAATGTTACGCCACCCAAATACCAGGCGCCGTGCATCGCCGCGTTGGCCCTGGTGCCGCCGTCCAGTCGGTCGATACCAGTAAAACGATTAAAGCCGAATAGGTTGGCGTCTGTGAACTCAAAATCCAGGCTGTCTTCATTGGGATAGCGGCGCAACTGGCTGGCGCCGGTTTGTGGGGCAAAGATGACCTGGATGATCGGTTCGATTAGCTGGGTGCCCCAGGCGCCGCCATCCCGCGCGAACGGCCAGTTCATGTCGACACCAAGCTGAGGCAATGCCCTCGTATCGCTGATCGAGCGCTGTTGGGCATAATTCGGCAGTTGATCGAACTGATTCGCGTCATAGGCCGCAGCGTCGCCATGTAGGGTAACTTTCCACTGGTCGCCCAGCAAGCCGGCAAAGGGCCGTTCGTAATCGACTGTCAGCGACGCCCGCCGGGTATTAGTGCCCGTCGAGCGGACAAGGTTAAAGGCGCCCGTCGAAACAGAAAGTCGGCCACCCAACGAATCTGGCAGCCCAAAATAGCTGTATTGATAGCGTGGTAGGACGATCGGCAACGTGCTGGTGTTAATTGCCGAGTTCAAGCCCTGGTAAAGTTTGGAGTCTAAGCGGGTATAGGATCCCTCGCCAAAGCCCTCCACATAAAGGTTGCTGGTCAGCACGTTCTGATCGCCCGTCAAGCCCTCGACTAGGTGGAAATCCCGCACATAGTCGGTGGACGTGGCTCGGTTGACGTCAAAGCCCCAGCGCCAAGTGTCGTTGAAAGCGAATTGACCCTGTGAACTGAACGAGCCTTGGGGCTGCTGGTCAACATACCCCAGTGAGGTGTTAATGAGGAATGTGCCGTCATTGAACCGCCGACGATATTCGACATCCAACTGCGGCCCGGTTTCGGTCGTCATCATCGGCAGGATGGTGGCGTCAGACTGGTTGTCGATCACCAGATAGTAGGGCTGACCATAGAAAAAGCCGATATTGGACGAGGTGCCCATCACTGGTGGAAGAATGCCGCTTTCCCGTTTGACTGAGGGATCGGCGTGCCAAAAATACGGAAAGTAGGCGACCGGAACGCCGAACATCTCCAGCGTGGCGTCTTTGTATTCGATCTTTTGGTGTTCCGCATCTTGCACGCCGGACGACGCCCTGATTTGCCATAGTGGCGGCCGTGTCGGGTCCTTCGCGCAAATGTTGCATGTTGTATAGACAACCTTCGAGAGCTCGTTAATCGCGCCCCCAGTCCTTTGCGCGCCATTCGCCGCCATCTTGCCGTTCTGCTGCAACACCGCTCGCAGGTCTTTCAAAATCCCATCGTTCATGTTGTTCCGCATCTCAGCGTAGTCGGCGAACATTACCTCGCCATCCGGTTCCATCAGCACCACATTACCGGTAGCGGCGGCGACTCCGGTGTTGCGGTCGAAAGTGATCTTGTCAGCCCGCATGACATGTCCGTTCTGCCAGGCCTCCACATGTCCGGTCGCAGTGACAAGGGACTTGTCTTTGTCGTAATCAACTTGATCGGCGGAAAAGGTGACCGGAGCGCTCTTATCGATCTGCCCACCAGATTTGGCCGGCGCAATCGTATTAACCTGGGCCATCGCAGGTGCCGCGCAGCAGCAACCCAGGACTCCAGCGCATAGGGCAATGCCGAAATGGCCGATCGGCCAGCGGCGCGTTCGGCGCGTAAATCGATCCACGTGGTCCATCCCTAGCCGTCTTCAGTGTGCAGTAATAATGCGACGGCGAACATAAGCCCGGCCGCGGCTGGCGCCCATGCCGCCAATATCACCGGCAACGCGCCCGATTGTCCTATTTCCTCGGCAATCTTCGAGACCACGAACAATGCAAATCCGGCAGCAACCCCACTACCAATCATCTTAGCGACGCCGCCACGGCGCGCTGGCCGCATTGAGAAGCCGGCAGAAACCAGACACATCGTCGCTGCCAGTAGTGGAAGCGCCAACAATGCCTGAAAATGAAGCCTGTGGCGAACCGATGAAAAGCCCGATCGGTCTAGCAAGGAGATGAACCCTGGGAGCGCCCAGAACGACAGCGTATCGGGCGAGGCAAAACTCTCTTGCACTCGTGATACGGTTAAGTCAGTCGGCAGATTTATCAATTGTGGGGGCTCCGGCAATTGGTCGGGCCTAACCGTACGAGCGTTTTCAAGCACCCAGCTTCCGCGGGCGAGCGTGGCACGCGCCGCTTCAATCCGCGACAGCAGGCGGTCGTCGCCGTCCAGCCGAAACACGCTAACCATCTGGGCTGTCAGTTGCTTACCATGCAGCTCGACCTGCATCGCGTGAATGATCGCGACCCCTTGCGGCGAGGCCTGCCGGTCCGACTGCCGCAGCCAGAGTTGGCCACCATTCAACGCCAGCGGACCGCCGCCGGAGCGCAGATAGCTATTGTCCAGAGCCTCAGCCCTGGCCAACATCACCGAGGAAACCGGGCTGATCAGAGTGGTGGCGATCATCCCGAACAAAAATGCACACATCGTTGGCGCGGCCAGGAATTCCCAAGCAGAAATGCCTGCGGCTCGGGCGACGATTAATTCCGATGACCGTGTCAATTTCCAGAAACACAGGATTCCACCCAAAAGGATGGCAAACGGCAAAATTTGCATCGCTATATATGGCAACCGAAGCGCGGCGATCTGACTCACTAGTCCGAAGCTAACCTCGGGGTGGGACGCCGATCGACGCAACAGCTCGATGAAATCGAACATCGCCACAAGACCAGACAAAGCAAGCAGCATCCCAACGACCGAGGCGGCGAACTGCCGCACGATGTATACTGACAGAGTTATGGCGGCGGTCATCGATTAGGCTTCCAACGACCGAGCCTGGAACAGATGAATGGGCGGCCCGAATAGCAGCCAGCAGCACAACAGACCCGGAACCACTGCATGCAGCCACGTCAGGAACAGCAGGCTACTTTCACGCGCCGCCAGTGTGCTAAATGCCAACCCGGTCGCCAGCAAACCTACCATGAAGCCAACCGTGACAAGCGGTCGCAGCATCCCGCC
The DNA here is from genome assembly GCA_027353465.1 of Acetobacteraceae bacterium. GTDB lineage: Bacteria > Pseudomonadota > Alphaproteobacteria > Acetobacterales > Acetobacteraceae > Rhodopila. The sequence continues at coordinate 13,673 of DAIEHR010000312.1, forward strand.
GTGACGCCTGAAAATCCCACCCAAAGCCGAAAACAGTCCAACCATAGCATAGGACAGCGTGGTTAGCGGTTCGGTTAGCCTTCGATGCCCCTCGGCCTTCCACTTAGCGCGATCACGCTCGAAAAACGGGTGGGGATTTAGCAGCGCGGCCAACGGCATTTCAGCCATGTCGATAGGCCGGGCCACTTCCTCCTTCGTGGCTTCTGCCAGATCGATTTCATTCTGCTTGAAACTTAGTACATCCAGCCGTCCCGACTGGTGGTCGATCGTCTGTCGGCTTCCGTCCAGCAGCAATACGCGCGGGCCGTTTGGCCCATCCAGCAGACGGCCGCGTTCGGCTAGGATGGTAGCATGCGCAGCAGGGTCACGGGCGTCATCCACCATGATGCCCGACAGCGTGCCGTTTTTGTCGCGCGATCTGACATAGACCGTCAGTTTATCGGATAGCGGCGAAAATACGCCGTCCTGCAGCAGGAAGGCGGCTAGCCGATTACGGATTTCCCACTGGAACGTCTTAAAGTCCGCGGTCGCATCCGGCACGGCCCAGAGGCTAAGGCCGTAGCCAAACGCCGTAGCCAACACCGCCACAGCAAGGGCCGGACGGGCTAGCGCCCAGGGTGATAGGCCAGCGGCGCGCATGACCGTCAGTTCCCGGTCTGCCGCCATCCGTTGATAAACGAATTGGATCACGACATATGTCGTGATCGGCAGCATGACGGCGACAAAGCTGGGAATCAGCAGCGATGTCAGATGGATGAAGACGAAGAACGACAGCCCGCGATTGACCACGAGGTCCACGAACCGCAGCGACTGGATCAACCAGATCAGTGCAGTTAGGCCACTGGTGGTGATGACCAAGGCGAGCAGGACCTGACGGAAGATATAAATATCCAGCCGGGAAATCATTTTGCCGGAGCGCATTCCGCTTTTTGCGGCACCACATGGCGTGATGCAACCGGACATTTTTTTCAGCTACCATCCGCCGCCTTAATTTTGACACTTAAGCAAAGCCGAAAGGCAATGGATGTGGCTTCTTGTCGGCATTGGGCGTGCCAGCGCCGCAATCCCGTCGCCTGAATCGCACCCTTGCGATTTCGAGGGTTCGGCGACAAACAGCCGTCTTGTCGTTGTGCCGTTCGCCTTGGCGGAGGTGCCGTAACAAAGGACCCACCGCACCATGGCAGCCGAAACACGAAACCGTGATATCACTGGTGACGAAGCAACCTTCAAGCGATGGCTTCTTGTCGCGGCGACCTGGTCCGTACTATTGCTACCACTCGGACTGATGTATGCCCGTGCTATCGGGGACGGCATGCTGAGTTTGATCGCGATGCTGTTTCTAGTCCACGCGGTGATCGCCCGCTCTTGGGACTGGTTGAAGACGCCGTGGACGCGGTTGATGTTTACCTTCTGGGCTTGGTTGACATTCTGCACCTGGCTAATGGGCGCACCGCACACTTTGGCACAGGCCGTGGCCTCCGCCCGCTTCTTCGCGTTGGTTGTGGCCTTGGAAACGTGGGTGCTAGTGGACCCAGTTACGCGACGCAGGTTGTGGTGGGTAGTCCTGGGTTCCGCTATCTGGATTTTAATCGAATGCTGGCAGCAGTACCTGTTGGGCATAAACGAGATCGGCTGGCCCAGATTCGGAGACGGGGCTTTGACAGGCCCGTTTAGGGGGCCGACGGCAGGCGGCACATATTTGCTGCTATTCTTCCCGGCCTTTCTGCCGCTGTGTTTCAGCTTGCTGCGGCGGGGAAGGGCGATCGATATGCTTGCTGCCGGGGCCATCCTAACGCTTGCGGCCTCGACCATGATTCTGATCGGTCAGCGAATGCCAGCCTTGTTGATGGCATTAGGATTAGGGGTGAGCGGGCTACTGTTCCGAGAGGTGCGGTTGCCGGTGATTCTGACGGTGCTGGTTAGCGTTGCCGTGTTGGCACTGCTGCCGATTATTTCGCCGCCGGTATTCGAGAAACTGGTGGTGCACTTCACCGAGCAGATGCAGCATTTTTGGGCAACACCCTATGGGCTAATTTTTGGGCGCGCGATCACCATGATCCAGGCGCATCCTTGGGTGGGGTTGGGATGGGACGGATTTCGGAATAACTGCATGAACCCGGTCTATTTGGGTGGTGTGCCGTGGCTGCCGGTTAGTGATCCCACCAGTCCGCTGGGATGCAACATTCATCCCCATAACGACTGGCTGCTGATAGCCACCGATTCCGGAATGGTAGGCGTCACGTTGTTCGCAGCGCTGGTGGTGCTGTGGTTAAAACGCATCCGTGGAGGGACTGGCGATTTAGCCAACGGCCGGAGAGCTGGGCTTCTGGTCATTTTATTTGTGACGATGTGGCCCGTTGCCTCGGCCACATCGCTGTTTACTGTCCCCAATGCGGGCTGGATATTCCTGATGGTCGGGTGGGGTCTGGCAGAAGCGAGAGCCGGCCTGGCAGACGGGTCCGTGCAGCTGCCAGGCGCGTCAACGAGGGAAAAAACCGCATAAGCGGCACAACTGCTGGCTGAAATCCCGGGTTCACGCCCGCGCGATGCAGCCAGCCGGCAAGCCGCATTTGCGGCGCCAGGGCCTGTCCAAGAGTGCGCTGATAGGCCGGTGCATCTTGGTGCGCGATCCAGGCTCTGGCGGCACTCAGTCCACTATGGAGCGCAATCGCCATTCCGTCGCCGGTCAGCGACGGAATGACTGCTGCCTGATCCCCAAGGCAAAAGAGGCTGAGGGGTGGAGAGCGATATCCGTATGGAACACCGGCTATGGCAAGCGGGTTTGGCAAAAGCGGGCGGCTGCCTGAAAGTATCTCAGCAAACCGGGGACTGAACTGTCCGATCGCCCGGGTTAGAAGTGCCCAAGTACCGCCGTATTGCTTGAACGCCTTTTGGTGAACAGCGATACACAGAACGACACGACCACCCTCGACGGATTGCATGCCGGCATAACCACCAGGAAATAGTGTCAATTCGGTCGCGCCTTCCAATATCCGCGCCAGTTCATTTCTCGGATCGAAATACATTTTTAGGCCGACGGCGCGCGGGCCGCTCCAAGCGCGCGCATGGGCGCGAATGTCGTGCTTGCCAGTGGCCAGGAACACTGTTCCAGCCGATAGCGCATTCCCGTCTGCGAGTACCACAATCGATTTAGAGCCGTCCCGAGTCAGGCGGCGAACCTCCTTGCCGGTATGCACAATCGCGCCCGCATGGCGGGCCTGATCTAATAGTGCTTCGTCAAGGACACGGCGGGACAGACCTACGGCCATAAACGGCAATTCTGATTCGGCAACCCTGTCGCGATGAATGAGGCGAACGCGGCTAATGGGGACAGCGCCGAGCTCAATGGGATCGACGCCGAGGAAGCGCGCATGCTGAATAGAGTCCACGCTGAGGAAATCCCCGCAGACCTTATCGGTTGGACCGTTTGACCGTTCAATTAAGGTCGGGTGGCAACCAGCGCGGGCAAGAGTAATAGCGGCGGCGCACCCGGCCGGGCCGCCGCCAACGATCAGCGCGTCCCGACGCATAGGCGAAACGGAATGTACCACGCAATAAAGGCCCGGTCGTCGCTAATGCCCGCTTGCCGCAATAAGACTTCCCACTCGGTTCGACGGAATGCTCTAGAAACCGAAATTTGGCCATCCTCGCGCACATAACGGTGCCAAAGCGCCGTCCGAGCCAGAATCGGGAACCCGTAATATGCTAGTGCATGGCGATGGATATCGCTGATAAACCAACCTTTTCCAGCATTGCCCTGCTGCCAGCGCAGAAAGTTGACGATTTGCTCGTTAGTCAGATGGTGGGCAAATTGGGAACTGACGATGAAATCGAATTTTTGCGTCGGTTTATAGGCAAAGGCATCGCCGTTAATGAATTGAATGTTTGCGGCCGGGTCAGTCGCTGCTATCGCGGCCCTCGTAGCCCACGGATTTAGATCAATTCCTGTCAGATGAGCATTGGGGAAGTGCCGGCGTATGCGGCGCAGTCCATCTCCGTAGCCACAGGCGACGTCCAAGACCGAAAAATTGCTGGTAGCGTGAGTGTTCAACCACGATAGCATTGGACGATGGGTCAGGGTGGCGACATTGACGCGCGACAGGTCGCGCAGGCATCGGCTGTAATCGGCGAAATCGGAGCAGTCGGTATCCATCCGTTCAGGAGTGTCGCTACGTCGGGACAGGTTCATGGGCGTTCGAACCTAAAAGTTTCGACACTTAGACCCGGACCAAAAGCCATTCCCAGACCCGATCCTCGGGCATCCTTATCCGCCAGTATCCTATCAAGGACAAACATCAGGGTCGCTGACGACATGTTACCGTAATTCCGGAGGATCTCCCGGGAGTAGTGAAGCGCGTCAGGTTGAAGGCTAAGACCTTGTTGCACGGCGTCGAGAATCGATCGGCCACCAGCGTGAACCGCCCACAAATTGGGTCTGTCGGACGGGATCAATGCCGAGCCAAATTCCTGCAACCAACGCCTGATGCGGCCGGGAACCTGACCGGAAAGATGCATTTCGAATCCCTGATCGCCAATTTTCCAAGTGATCAGGTCGTCACTGCGGGGAATGATGGCGGCTCGGAACCGACCTAACGCTATACCGTCTGGTTCGGCGGTGATCAAAGCAGCGGATGCGCCGTCGCCGAACAGCAGAAAGCTCAACATCTTTGGAATGTTCTGGAAATCCTCCTGGAGATGCAGGCTGCATAGCTCAAGGTTGACTACCAAAACACGGGCCCGACGGTCAGCGCGCACGATCTGATCGGCGATTTTCAGGGAATTGACAGCGGCGAAGCAGCCCATAAAGCCAACGATAGTTCGATGGGTGCTATCGGGCAGACCGGCCGCCCGCATGATCTGGAAATCAAGGCCGGGCGCAGCAAATCCGGTGCAGCTCGCCACAATCAGGTGGCTGAAATCTCCCTCCTCTAGCTGACTCACGGCTTTCATTGCCAGTTGTATTGCGTGCGGTTCGTACCATGCCATTCGCGCAGCGGTGGTCGGAAAAGCGCCCCGACGATAGAAGCCTCCCACATCCAGGACTTTATCGCGCGGCATGGGCCCTGGCTCAATGATGGCATAGCGGTGCTCGATATCGGCCAGGGTGACCATCCGACCGAACACCATGCGCTTATGGCAGTCGGCTACCGCATAGAGGCCGAACTCGACAAATGCGTGATGAATGTCATGCGGCGGGACAGCGGTCGCGATGCGGTTGATCCAAGCCTGGGTCACGAGCAGTCCAATACGTTTTCTAGGATATGGGGACGTTCGGGCGCTTGGCCAGTGGCCCAGGATGGTGAACGACGCTCTACTCGGGCGAGTTTTGTCATTTAGATCCTGTCCGGAGTCTTCGGAATCCGGACCCGTGGGAGATCCAAACGCACCTGTGCGTCGCGTGGAAGCTTGTGGATTATGTTGACAATTGTGGATAACTCGCGGCCTCGGTCCCACTCCTGAAAGATTACAAACACGATCGAGGATCTCAGCTAACAGATATACGCAGAGCCCCTTAGGGCCCATTGAGCGGCATGACCGCAATGCCTCGCCATGACGCTCACGCAGCCTTAGTCATCGATTAATCAATCAGATAAATCATGATAATCCATAGTTCAGGACTATCGATTTATGAAATCAGCAGGGACCTTGGCGCTAATTTTCTTTGGGCGGCGATATCCCGATTCCGCCGGCCTATGGCTAGCGCCGGGGAGCAACCTAGGCATTTCGCATGAACTTCCGCGCCCACTATATGGACATACGCTATTGATCGGCGAGACGATCGCATGCCGCCGACCACCAAAACCAATCCACAACGGATTGCCCTAGCTAAGCGATAATATCGCCTTAACCGAAGCTTAGTCCGACATCACCCTCACCGGCCTCGGTCCTCTTGGGGCGCTGCTCCTTAGGGTAAGTTTGCTATTCAATATCCCGTAGGCGCGGTAGAACTCCTCCAAACAGCGAAGCGATGGATCATGGCCAGCTATCAATATGTCTATGTGTTGAAGGATTTAACGAAGGCTTTTCCCGGAGGTCGAGAAATCTTCAAAGGCATCACGCTGTCCTTTCTTCCGGGTGTGAAGATTGGTGTGTTGGGCGTCAACGGTGCTGGCAAATCCACCTTGATGAAAATCATGGCGGGAATTGAAACGGAGTATGGAGGCGAAGCATGGGCGGCGCCTGGCGCAACGGTGGGGTATCTAGCTCAGGAACCACCGCTGGATCCGACCAAGACGGTTGGTGAGAATGTTGAAGAAGCGTTTAAAGATCTGAAAGTCGCCATGACTCGCTTCAATGAGATTTCGGCCCAGTTCGCCGAACCGATGGACGACGAGGAAATGAATGCCCTTCTCAAAGAGCAGGGGGACCTGCAGGAGAAGATCGACGCCCAGGATGGTTGGGAACTCGATCGCAAAGTTGAGATTGCCCTCGA
>DAIEHR010000319.1 GCA_027353465.1 Acetobacteraceae bacterium
GAAATAGCTCGACAGGCCCTGCACGGCGGTATCGTAGCCGCGGGCGAAATCGCCCTCCGCCCGTTCGATCTTGATGACCCGCGCGCCCATATCGGCAAGCCTGGAAGCGCAATACGGGGCGGCGACGGCTTGCTCCAGCGAGACGACGAGCAGGCCGGCGAGTGGTTTGGTCATGGGTCGCATATCCTTAACGGTCGGGCGGACAGGACCACGGAGCGCGGGTTCAGGGCAAGGGGCACGACAGGCGGAAAGTTGCCCTCCGCCAAAGGAAGCGTAAGGTTTCAGGCAACAAGACAAAGCAAGGGAGAAACGGCCATGGGCCGCCAGTTGACTGTGTCAGGCGTCAGCCTGGAAATTGAGGAGAAAGGGCAGGGGCGTCCGATCCTGTTCCTGCATCCAGGCGAGGGGCTGCAAGCCAACCGGCCCTGGATGGACGCGCTGGCGCGCAGCCATCGCGTGATCGCTCCGGCGCATCCCGGTTTCGGCGGTTCGGCGCTACCCGACTGGATCGGCACCGTCGATGATCTGGCTTACCTTTATCTGGATCTCGCACAACAGTTGAAGCTGGACGGTGCGGTTCTGGCCGGCAACTGTTTCGGCGGTTGGATCGCCGCCGAAATGGCTGTGCGCAATACCTCTGGCTTTGCCGGCCTGCTATTGGCCGCGCCGTTGGGCATCAAGGCCGGCGGCGTGCTGGACCGCGATATTACCGACATGCACGCGATCGGTCGGGCGGAATTCATGCGGCTGGCCTGGGCCGATCCGTCGAAGGGCGAGATCGATTACACCAAACTACCGGACACCGAACTGGCCGGCATCGCTCGGGGGCGGGAGGCTTTATGCGTGTTCGGCTGGAAGCCCTACATGCACAACCCGCGCCTGAAGCGCTGGCTGCACCGGATCGATATCCCCACGCACCTGATCTGGGGCGAGCAGGACGGCATCGTTTCGACGGCATACGGTGAGGCCTGGAAGGCCGAAATCCCCGGCGCCACGATGGAGACAGTTCCGCGGGCCGGCCATTACCCGCACTGGGAACAGCCCGATGGTTTCGCCGCCCGCGTCAAAGCCTTCACCGATCGGATTTAGGGAGAAACGAACATGCGTACCTGGTATTTCTCCGAGATGGCGTATCATCCCGCATGGGAAAAGGGCCTGGAACGCGGCTCCCTGCGGGTCAATTTCCCCAGTGAGAACCTCGATCCGCGCGAAGCCGGCCTGCTGCTGAACCGGTACCTGGACGAATTCGCGCTGTGCGATGAGGTCGGGCTGGACATCATGGTGAACGAACACCACAGCACCGCTACCTGCATGACCGTTTCGGTGCCGATGGCGCTGTCCATCATCGCCCGCGAAACGAAAAAAGCCCGCTTGCTCAGTCTGGGCAATCCGATCGCCAACCGGCCCGACCCGGTGCGCGTGGCGGAGGAAATGGCGTGGCTGGATTGCCTGTCCGGCGGGCGGATCGAAATCGGGCTGGTGAAGGGCGCGCCGTATGAAATCGCGCCGGCCAACTCCAACCCCGGACGGCTGATGCGCCGTTACTGGGAGGCGCACGATCTGGTGATCAAGGCGCTGTCCACGAGTACTGGCCCGTTCTCGTGGGAAGGCGAATTCTACCAGTATCGCGCGGTGAACATCTGGCCGCGCCCGATCCAGCAGCCAACGCCGCCGATCTGGATGACAGGCATGAGCGTCGATACCGGCATCGCCGCCGCCGAACGCGGGCACGTCGTCGGCACGCTGCTGTCGGGCGGTCTGGCGAAGCCGATGTATGAAGCCTATCGCAAACGCGCCCGCGAACTGGGGTGGGAAGCCGGGCCGGATCGCATGGCCTATGCCGCGCTGATCGGCGTCGGCAATACGCGGGAGGAAGGGATGCGACGGGCGCACCAGATCGCGGATTATGTGCGGACGTCGGCGGTGGTGGCGGAGCCGTTTACCAATCCCCCTGGCTACAACTCCATCGGTGCCAATGTGGCGATGCTGCGGGCGGGGCCGCGGGCGCACCGGATGATAACCGACCGTAACGGTGTGATGATCGACCACCGCACCGCGACGGTGGAGCAGTTCATGGACACTGAAACGGTGTTCGCCGGAACGCCGGATGATGTGTTCAACCAGTTGAAAGCGTTCAACGCGCGCATGGGCGGCGTCGGACACCTGCTGTTCTTCGGTCAGGGCGGCCATCTGAGCCACCAGGACGCCAAGGAGAATATCAGCCTGTTCGGCAGGGAGGTCGCGCCGAGGCTGCTGGAACTGGCGGTGCCGGAACAGGCGGCGGCGGAGTAGGTCCATGTCGCAAACCCCCGGGCGCTTTGCGGGTCAGGTCGATCAGGCCTGGCTGGACCGCGTGATCGAGCCGGTGCTGGAGCCGGATCTGCCGATCATTGATCCGCACCATCATTTATGGGTTCGGGAGGGCAATGTTTACCTGCTGCCCGAACTGCTGGCCGATCTTGGCAGCGGTCATAACGTCATCGCGACGGTGTTCGAGGAATGTCACTCGATGTATCGCGCGTCCGGGCCGGAGGCGGAAAAATCCCTCGGGGAAACCGAGTTCGTGACCGGCATCGCGGCGATGGGCGCAAGCGGGACGTTTGGGCCGTCGCGTGTCTGCGCCCGCATGGTGGGCAATGTCGATCTGACGACAGGGGACCGAGCGCGCGGTCTGCTGGAGCGGCACTTGATCGCCAGCGGCGGGCGGTTTGCCGGGGTCCGTCACTCGACGGCGTGGGATGGGTCCGATCGCATCCATAAGGTCGTGCCGACCCCGGGCTTACTGGCCGATCGGAAATTCCGGGCGGGGTTCGCGGGACTGGCGGCGCTGGGGCTGGTGTTCGATGCCTGGGTGTATCATCCGCAGCTTGGCGAGGTCGCCGGTCTGGCCGACGCGTTTCCGCACACCCCGATTGTGTTGAACCATGTCGGCAGCCCGATCCTGGGTGGGCCTTATGGGGCCGATCGGGCGAGGGTGTTTGACGACTGGAAGGCCGGGATGGCCGATCTGGCGAAGCGTCCGAATGTAACGGTCAAACTCGGTGCGTTGCCGGTCCGGCTTCCGGGTGCCGGCGCGGTATCCCGCGAGTTTCCGCCAGGGTCGGAGGAGATCGCCACCGCATGGCGGCCCTGGATGGAGACAAGTATCGCATTGTTCGGTGCCGGCCGGTGCATGTTCGAGAGTAATTTCCCGGTCCAGAAGCGATGGAGTTCGTACCAGGCCACCTGGAACGCATTCAAGCGCATCGCGTCCGGGGCGTCAGAGCAGGAAAAGGCCGCGTTGTTCGCCGGCACCGCTGCCGGGGTTTACGGTGTGACGGGGTAGGCACGGCGACATCCGGATACAATTTGCAAATGGCCCTGAAACACGGACGCTCTATACTGGAGCATCATGAAACCTTGTCTCGGGAGCTTTGAGATGTCTGTTCTGAAGCATCTTGCCGCTGTCGTAGCGCTGGCCGCGCTGGGCGTAGCGGCCTTGCCGCATGATGCAAAGGCGTGGTGGCGCGGCGGCTACGGTGTTGGAATATGGGTGCCGCCGGTCGTCGCTGTCCCGCCGCCGGTCTATGTCGCTCCACCTGTCGTTTATGCGCCGCCGCCGGTGGCGTATTACGCTCCACCTCCCCGGGTCTGGGTCCCCCCGCACTGGGAAGGACCGTACTGGGTCCGGGGGCACTGGTCGTAACCCGCCCCTGAATCCCCGATCCTTCCTCCTCTGCGCGGTTGACGGGCGCGCCGGCAGGGTCCACCGCTAGGCCCATGTTGCGCCGTTTCGAAGCATTGCTGGATCCTACCGCTGGCGTGCCGGCCCCGCCGCCGAATGCGGGGCTTGTGCGGTTCTACTGGTTCTACATCCGACAGGTGACCGGCCTGACCGCGGCGCTGTTCGTGTTTGGTGGCCTGATCGCGATCCTGGATACGATGATTCCGGCCTTTATCGGCCGGGTCGTCAGCCTGGTTTCCAGCCAAAGCCCCGACACTCTGTTTCGCGACCATGGCTCCGCGCTGCTGGGCATGGGCGGCGTGTTGCTGATCGCTCGGCCGCTGGCCTTCGTCGCGCACAACATCCTGGTGAACCAGATCGTCAATCCGGGGCTGTCCAACATGATCCGGTGGCAGAACCACTGGCATGTGGTGCGCCAAAGTTGGACGTTCTTCCAGAACGATTTCGCCGGCCGCATCGCCAACCGCGTATTGCAAACCGGCCCGGCCCTGCGGGAAAGTCTGGTACTGGCGTTCGACGCCGCATGGTACATCCTGGTTTATGGTTCCAGCGCCCTGGTTCTGCTCGGTCGCCTCGATTGGCGGCTGATGTTGCCGATGGTGTTCTGGTTCCTGATCTACTCCGCCATGCTCGGCTTTTTCGTCCCTCGCCTGCGCGACCGGTCGCGCCGGGTGTCAGAGATGCGATCGACCCTGACCGGCCGCGTGGTGGACAGCTACACCAATATCCTGACCGTAAAGCTGTTCGCCCGGGCGGCGGATGAGGACCAGTTCGTGCGCGATGCGATCGACGATCATACGGCGGCATTCCGCGACCAGACCCGAATGACCACGGCCTATACCTCCACCCTGGTGCTGATGAACGCGACGCTGATCGTGTCGATGGCCGCCGTCGCGCTGTGGCAGTGGTCGGTGGGGCGGATCGCCATCGGGGCGGTTGCCACCGCCATCCCGCTGGCGTGGCAGTTGAACAACATCGCCGGCTGGGTGGCGCGCAGCGTGACCTCGATCTTCGAGAATATCGGCACCGTGCAGGACGGCATGCGGTCAATCGACGTGCCACGGCAGATGCCCGATCCGCCCGACGCCGCCGAATTGGTCGTCACCGGCGGCGAGATCCGCGTCGAGAACCTGCATTTCGATTACGGCCGTGTGCGCGACACCACCGGCATTCAGTATCCGGCGGTGCTGCATGGCATCGACCTGACTATAGCGCCCGGGGAGCGGGTGGGGCTGATCGGCCCTTCGGGCGCCGGCAAATCGACCCTGGTCAATTTGTTGCTGCATTTCTATGACCCCGCCGCCGGTCGCATCCTGATCGACGGCCAGGATATCGCTGGCGTCACGCAGGAAAGCCTGCGCCGGCATATCGCGATGGTGACGCAGGATACCTCGCTGCTGCACCGCTCGATCCGTGAGAACATCCGCTATGGCCAGCCGCAAGCCACGGACGCACATATCCTCGCGGCGGCCAGGCAAGCCCAGGCGCACGAGTTCATTCTGGGCCTGGAGGACTGGCACGGCCGCACCGGATACGACGCCCATGTGGGGGAGCGTGGGGTTAAACTGTCGGGTGGTCAGCGGCAGCGCGTGGCGCTGGCCCGCGTGATCCTGAAGGACGCGCCGATCCTGATCCTGGATGAAGCGACGTCGGCGCTGGACTCGGAAGTTGAGGCGGCGATTCAGGAACAACTGGATACCTTGATGGAAGGCCGCACCGTCATCGCCATCGCCCACCGCCTGTCCACCATCGCCCGGATGGACAGGCTGATCGTGCTGGATGCCGGCCGCATTGTCGAAACGGGTTCCCACACCGAACTGCTGCGCAAGGACGGCGTGTATGCTCGGTTGTGGCGGCGCCAATCGGGCGCGTTTGCTGGAGTTGGGAACACGGTTCTGCCGGTCACGCCCGCCTGAGGATTGATTACCGGTCGCCGCTGGCCGATGCTCCCGGGGGTAAACAACCGGAGGGAACAACAATGACAGGCATGCTGCAGGGGAAGGTCGCCCTGGTGACTGGCGGCGGGAACGGCATTGGCCGCGAAGCCGCCCTGGCGTTCGTGCGGGAAGGTGCCAGGGTCGCGGTCGCGGACTATGAAGCCGCTTCGGCCAGCGAGACCGTCGCGATGATCAACCAGGCCGGGGGCCAGGCGATATCGCTGTCCGGCGACGTCACCCAACCGGCGGCGGTGAAGGCGATGCTGGATGCCGCGGTGGCTGCCTATGGGCGCATCGACTGCGCCTTCAACAACGCCGGGATCGCCGGACATCAAGTCAACGCTAGCGGCAAGCTGACGCATGAATGGTCCGAGGAGTCTTTCGATCGCATGATCGAAGTGAACCTGAAGGGCGTCTGGCTGTGCATGAAGCACGAGATCGAGCTGATGCTGGCGCAGGGTGGCGGGGCGATCGTCAATACCGCCTCGGTCGCCGGATTGATCGGTTTGCGGACATCCAGCGCCTATGTCGCTTCCAAGCATGGTGTCATTGGCCTGACCAAGACCGCGGCGGTGGAATACGCTGAACTGGGAATCCGGGTGAACGCGGTGTGTCCGGGTTACATCGTCACCCGCATGACCGCGCCGATTCGCGAAACCCGGACCGAGGGCATTTTGGCCCGCACGCCGATGCGCCGCCTGGGCGTGCCGCAAGAGATCGCGGAAATGGTCGTCTGGCTGTGCTCCGACAGGGCCAGCTACGTGACCGGCGCGGCGTATGAGGTGGATGGCGGGATAACCGCCAGTTAGGGCGACTTGGCTGTATCGCCGGCCCCGTAGGGGTCGGCGGGGTGTTGGGCGATCGCTGCGTTCAGCATCTGAAGCGCCTCCTGGCGTTTGCCGGCGATCAGCGAAGGTTGGACGCCAGTTTCCGCGCCAGCAGCCAGCCGGGCAGGGCGGATACCGGCGCGGCGGGCAGCAGCAGCAGCCAGCCCCAGGGCTGGCCGTTGACGATCAGGTCCATGCCGATGCCCAGCATCATGCCGCCGATCAGGCTGCCCATGACGCCGGCCGCGACGCCAAGCCATATAATATCGCTACGTGTGATCATGGGCGGGTTGCTAAACAGCGCCGGATCGTTTGACAAGGCGCGAGGCAAAAGACTATACGCGCCGCTCTTCACTGCCGGGAACGTGGACGGGCCGCCAGGCAATACTGGTAGGGTCCGCGCCCGCCCTTGGGTATGCGACCCCTGGGCCTACCGGTGCAACAAGCAGGACGAAAGGGCCAACGCGCCCATGACTAAACGCGCCGAAAGCAAGTACAAGATTAACCGCCGCCTGGGTATCAACCTGTGGGGCCGCCCGAAATCCCCCGTCAACAAGCGTGAATATGGGCCCGGCCAGCATGGCCAGCGCCGTAAGAAGCCGACCGATTTCGGCACCCAGTTGATGGCGAAGCAGAAGCTGAAGGGCTATTACGGCAACATCAGCGAGAAGCAGTTCCGCAAGTACTACGAGGAAGCGGTTCGCCGTAAGGGCGACACCTCGGAGAACCTGATCGAGATTCTCGAGCGCCGCCTGGATGCGGTGTGCTACCGCCTGAAGTTCGCGGTTACGCCGTTCGCCGCGCGTCAGTTCGTCAACCACGGGCATCTGCTGGTCAACGGCAAGCGCGTGAACATTCCGTCCTATCTGGTGAAGGACAACGACACGATCGAGGTGAAGGAGAAATCCAAGCAACTCGCCGTGGTGCTGGACGCGACCCAGAGCAGCGAGCGTGACGTTCCGGAGTATCTGGAAGTCGATCACCGCGCGATGAAGGGTCGTTTTGCCCGCGCGCCGAAGCTGTCGGACGTGCCGTATCCGGTGCAGATGGAACCGAACCTCGTGGTCGAATTCTACTCGCGTTAATCGACCTGACGGTCAGACGATTGAAAGCCGGCGGCGCCTTTTTGGTGCCGCCGGCTTTTTCATGCGGGGATGGGGCTCGCGGGCGCGCCGTACAGGCCGGACCAGGCCTGTAACGGACGCCACCCCGATGCCGGTCAATCCTGACGGTAGTTGGGCGCCTCGCGATCGATCGCCACGTCATGGACATGGCTTTCGCGCAGGCCTGCGCCGGTAACGCGGCGGAACCGTGTGTTCGTCTGCAGGGACGCAATGTCGGCACTGCCAGTGTAGCCCATGCCGGCTTTCAACCCGCCGACGAGCTGATGCACCACATTCGCCACCGGCCCCTTGTAGCCGACGCGGCCTTCCACGCCTTCGGG
>DAIEHR010000338.1 GCA_027353465.1 Acetobacteraceae bacterium
GTTGGCGCGGCCAAATCCCAGCCGGTTGGCGAGGCGGTCGGTCACCGGTTGAAACAGCCGCTCGATCAGCGTGTCGTCTATTGAGGCGAACGTCTTCCGCATCCTGGGTCACTTTCACGAAAACGTGACCGGTAGGGCGGATTTCGGGGCGGGAAGTCAAGAAAATCAGAATAAGTGCGTTGCCACACCCAATGACATTGCCGCGGCGACGCCGCCGATGGCGGCGGCCCCTATGGTCAACGCCTTCACGCGTGTGATCACCGATACCGAGGCCAGGACAATCGCGATCTCCAGGCCTCCGACGGCGTATTCGAAGGTATGATATCGGTGCGCGGCTTCTTCGCGGGCGTTCTCCTCCGCACGCGCCTGGTCGGCGAGTTGCTTCATTCCCACGCCCTTGGGGTCGTCGCGCATGCGGGCGATATAGGCTTCGGACTCCTTGATCCGCGCCTGGATGGCGGGGTCCTGCGCGTTCGGGAGGTTGCCAAGCATGGCGATCTCAGATTCGCGGACCGCGGCGCGGAGGTTCCTGGCCTGATAGAACGCCCAGTCGTCGGACACCGCGATATGGTGGGTCAGATAGGCATTCTGGGCCGCTTTACCGCCGATTTCGGTCAGCGCCAGGACGGCGGCCAGGGCGGACACCAGCACGGCCACCCGCCGAGCGCTCCGATCGGAGTGGTCGGCATGTTCCTCGATCATTTCGTGCGCCCGTTCCATCGACTCGCTCAATGTGATTGCTCCCGGCGATTAGGGGGGTCACAACGGCATAAGCCGGCTGTGGTAGCAATGAAAGTGGCGGCGAAAGGATCGCCCTCGACCATCGTAGCGCGGGTGTGACGGCGCTGGAAACGCCCTATATGCTGGCGTGATCGAGAGGGAGGCTGCGATATGAGCGGGACGCAAGAGACAGCGACATTGGGCGGTGGATGCTTCTGGTGCCTGGAGGCGGTGTTCAAGGACTTGCGCGGCGTAAGCTGGGTGATGTCGGGATATGCTGCCGGACAGGTGGCGAACCCCAGCTATAAGGCGGTCTGCACCGGGCGGACGGGCCATGCGGAGGTTGTGCAGGTCAAGTTCGACCCGGCCGAACTGTCCTATGCCGATCTGTTGCGGGTGTTCTTCACGATCCACGACCCGACCACGCAGGACCGCCAGGGCAACGATGTGGGGTCGCAGTACCGGTCTATCATCCTGACCCATTCGGATGCGCAGGCGGAAACGGCGAAGGCGGTCATGCAAGAGATCGCCGATGCCGGGATCTGGCCCGGCAAGCTGGTGACTCAGGTCGAACCGCTGACAGTGTTCTATGAGGCGGAACCGGAGCACCATGACTACTTCGCCCGCAATCCATGGAGCGGCTATTGCCAGGTGGTGGTGGCGCCGAAGGTGACGAAGTTCCGCAAGCACTTCGCAGACCGGGTGAAGCGCAACGCGGCTGAGTAGCCCCGCGGCTTGGGCCGGTTCAGATGCCGATGTTGTCGAGCAGCCTGACTGACCCCAGCCTCGCGGCGGCGATCAGCCTCGCGTTCGGTTGTAGCGTGTCGATGGGCGCCAAGCCTGCGCCCTCGACCAGGGCCAGGTAATCTATCCCGAAGCCGCGCTGGCCCAATTCATCGGTGGCCTTCGCCAAGACGTTCGCGACTGCTTCGCCCGCGGCCAGCGCACCGGCCATGCCGCGCAGCACCGCGTATAGCGCGGGCGCCCGTGCCCGTTCGTCGGCGGTCAGGAAGCGGTTTCGCGACGACATCGCCAGCCCATCTGGCTCGCGTACTGTTTCCACGCCGACGATGCTCAGCGGCAGCAGCAGATCGGCGACCATGCGCTTGACGACCTGCAACTGTTGCCAGTCTTTCTCGCCGAAATACGCCAGATCGGGGCGGACCTGCCCGAACAGTTTGGCGCACACGGTCGCCACGCCACGGAAATGGCCAGGCCGGGCGTCACCTTCCCAGCGTTCGGCGGGGCCGGTGACGACGATGGTGGTGGCCTCGCCGGGGGGATACATGGTTTGCACGTCGGGCAGCCAGGCGAGGGCGCAGCCCTCGGCTTCCAGGGCGGCCAGGTCGCCTTCCTCGTCACGCGGATAGCGCGACAGGTCTTCATTGGCGCCGAACTGCAGCGGGT
The DNA here is from genome assembly GCA_027353465.1 of Acetobacteraceae bacterium. Lineage (GTDB taxonomy): Bacteria > Pseudomonadota > Alphaproteobacteria > Acetobacterales > Acetobacteraceae > Rhodopila. The sequence goes on from DAIEHR010000338.1 coordinate 2,128, forward strand.
TGACGAAAATCGAGGCGGCGACGGCCGCGCCCGCCGCGACGCCGGTTCGCACCAGAGTCCGGTGGCCTTCGTGCAAGGCGCCCATTGTCGGCACCAAGGCCAGGGTGTCGGTGGAGCGGCGCAGGCGCGCACAGGCGTCGCGCAGGTCGGGAAGGGTGCGGGCGATCAACATGCGGCGAACCTTGGTTCAATCGACCGAAACGAGCAACATGCATCCTCATTCAAGGAGGTATGCGCAATGAAACTGCGGAACCAGATCGCCCTGATTACCGGCGGGTCGCGCGGCATCGGCCGGGCGACGGCGTTGCTGTTCGCCGCCGAGGGCGCGGATATCGCGTTCTGCCACCTGGACGACGAAACCGGGGCCGAGGCGGTGGCCGCCGAGATCCGGGCGCTGGGCCGGCGGGCGATGCACCGTTCCTTGGATGTCGCTGACATTGCCGCCGCCAAGGCGTTCGCGGGGGAAGTCGCTGCCGCGTTCGGGCCGATCGACATCCTGTTCAACAATGCCGGCATGAACATCCGCAAGCCGTTTCCCGACTATACCGAGGCGGAGTTCGACCGCATCGTCGCGGTGCATCTGAAGGGCATGTTCTTCATGGCGCAGACGGTCTATCCGGCGATGGTGGCGCGTGGGACCGGCTGCATCATCAACATCGCCTCGCAGCGCGGGTTGAAGGGCGCGGTCAATTCGGCGCCCTATTCGGCGGTGAAGGCCGGGATCATCGGCCTGACCCGATCCTTGTCGTGGGAGGCGGCGCCCAAGGGCGTGCGGGTGAATGCGATCGCCCCCGGGCCGATCGACACCGACCTGACCGCAACGATGGACCCGGCGGATCGCAAGGCTTTCATCGACTCGCTGCCGGCGGGGCGGTTTGGTCGTCCGGAAGAGATCGCCGCCACCGCGCTGCTGCTCGCCGGGCCAGAGGGCGGCTTTTATGTCGGGGCGACGCTGTCCCCGAATGGCGGCGACGTCATGCATTGAGTGGGGCTACGGCAAGCACCGCAGTCCGCAAATACGCACCATTGGTTCGAAATTGGTGTCGCAGTGCAGCAATGTATGGCCGTGTGCGATGCAATAGGTGCCAATGAAAAGATCGGCGATTTTGTTCATTGTAAAGCCGCCGCCGCGGAGCTGACGATAGTGGTGGGCCGCCTGCACCGCCAAATGGCCGACCATCTCCACGATCGGGAATTGGCGAAGACTGGCCTCGAGCCGGGCGGCATGGGCCTCATCGCGCGCCCCTTGCAGAATCTCGGCGAGAACGATGTCGCCGACGAGAATTTCATCCGCGACCTCGGGCTGGCGCAGCTTGCCGACAGCGGCGATAGGCTGGTTGCGCAGATGAGCGATCCATACCGACGAGTCGACGACGATCATCCCATCCGGCCGGTGCGCATCGCCTCCAGATCGCCTTCCCATCCGCTGCCGGCCATATCGGCAATGGCTTGTTGGCGCCGATAGGTCGTGACCGCGCGGCGAAGCGCTTCTTCAACCGTGCCGCGTTTGGTGGTCTGCCCCGTCGCCCGCATGGCTTCGGCGATCAGCGTGTCATCGATGTCGATGTTCGTTCGCATTTCGGTTTTCAATGTGTTAGATAGTGATATATTCTTACACATTGGGTCAAACGTCAAGCCTAACTCCTTTTAACTCGGACGAGGGTATTCCCGTACTGTCAAAACCTGCCCGCATCGGCTAATCCAAAGGTATGTCAGAGGCAGATCCGACCAAGGCCGCCGCGAGATCGTGGCTGCGCCGAGAACAGCGCGCC
>DAIEHR010000346.1 GCA_027353465.1 Acetobacteraceae bacterium
TCCACCGGCACCGCGACCTTGGTTGTATAGACGATGAACGGGCGTAAAGCGCAGGACCGCTTCTACCTGGGCCTTGGGGCGTGCGGGCGGCATACGGGCGAAACGGGCGACGCGTTCCGTCCCTACGGATCGTCCGACCCGCTGGATCGCAAGAATCGCTTTCTTCGGCTGCCCGCTGCCTTTGTCTCCGCCAGGGGAAAAAGCAGCCATACCAATGTTTACGGCGAGGTGCTTTGGCATGGACTGTTCGATGCCAGTTACACGCGGCCCGGCGATTATCTTGTTACACCCGCCGGGACTTACTTTATTGCCTCGCAGGCGTCTTTGCTTCCTGTTCTGTGTGTGCGGACCAACCGGACGATCTCGGTTACGCGGGCGAGCATACAGGTGAACCCGGCGCTGAACGGATATGGCGGCTATAATCCGAATGCGCGGCTTACGTTGATGGAGCGATGGCCGGCCAGTTTACTTGGGGAAGGGCTTTCGGGCACCTCCCGGGCGGGGTTGCCAACCGACCAGGCGGTTCAGGTTTGGGAGGTGCTTCTGCCTTCGGTCGCGGAGATTTTTTTAGCTCCGGGCGATATTGTCACCGACGATCTTGGCCGGACCGCGGTAATCGCGGGTTCGGAGCTGACCGATTTGGGATGGCGCATCAGCGCCAAGATGGCGACCACTTAAATGGCAGATATTTCCGATGTCGAAAATGCCCTGACCGGCGCTGTTACTTCAATTCTATATCCAAACGGTTCTGCCGAGGCCAGTTTCCCCGGGCCGTTGTGCCGCATCTACCGGGGCTGGCCGGCCCCGGCGACGCTGAACGCGGACCTGACGGCTGGTGTGGCGAACATCACAGTGAACGGCGACAACGATCCCGGGCGAACCACGACGCGATATCTTCAGCAATGGCAGGTCGGCACGACATCGCCTGGCACAGCGGCGGGGGTATCGGGGCAGACCATTACGATTTCCGGAACCCCCGCCGTCGGCGACGTCGTGGGAGCGATTGTTGACGGAGTGCCTTACGCATACCGAGTTGTGGCCGGGGACAGCCCGGGCCTGATCGCGGCAAATCTGGCCCAGGCAATTCAGACCACACGGATCGCCAACTATCAGGGGTTCGCGGTCACTATCCCGGGCGCCCATGCCGTGACCGCGCAAGCCGTCTGCGACAACACCGCGCAGGTTGAAAGCCGCCGCCAGGAAAAGGACATACGGATCGCCTGCTGGTGTGCGACACCGTCTGTCCGGGATATAATTGCGGCAGCGATCGACAGCGCGTTGAGCGGCCTGGCATTTCTGCCACTAGCCGACGGGACGCAAGCGCGCCTGACCTATCGCAATACCCAAAGTTACGATCAGTCGCAGAATGCCCTGCTGTACCGCAGGGATATTGTCTATACGGCCGAATATGCGACGATCGAAACGGATACGCTGCCGTCGATGTTGTTTGGCGTGTCGAACGTCGGTGATAATACGACATATGTTTAGGTATTTACAGTAATGCATCATTTAGTGGTTACGAAGGCGTTTCTTGATTACGTGCGGGGAGACATCATCGACGACATGAACAAGATCAGCGAAATACTGTCGGCCGAATACAGGAAATTCGTGACGAAGGTCGCGCCGCCGAATAGCGGGAGAGGCTGAATCCGATGCCAATCGCACAACAAGGCAGCGTCAACACAACGTCGCTGATCGTTCCCGATCTGTATGTCCAGATCGTCTCGCCGCAGAATTTAGTTCTGAATGGGGTTCCCACGAATATCGTTGGGATGGTGGGTACTGCCTCATGGGGGCCGGTGAACGAGCCGGGGATCGTCGGCACGATGGGGGACTACGCCCAGCAGTTCGGAGCGATCATCCCGCGGAAATACGATCTGGGCACCCAGGTGGCGACCGCGGTTCAGCAAGGCGCACAGAATTTCCGGTGCGTCCGGGTTACCGACGGCACAGACACCGCTGCTTTTGCGGTGGTACCCGGTTCCAATGCGTCATTCACGGCGCTTTATACCGGTTCGCTTGGTAACCAAATTACTTTGACGCTTGGGGCCGGGTCGCAGTTGAACTCCTGGAAGCTATCGGTACTGCTGCCAGGGTTCGAGCCAGAAGTTTATGACGGCCTGACCGGCGATGGCGCGGCCTTCTGGACCGGGCTGGCCGCCGCGGTGAATAGCGGCCAGGGGCCCCAGCGGGGACGCTCGCAGCTTGTTGTGGCCAGCGCTGGGGGGACAACGGCGTCGCCGGCGGCATTTTCGACTTCGCTGGCATCCTCTGGGGCGGGGACCGATGGGGCATCGCAAGTCGGCAGTGCCCAGTTGGTCGGCGTCGATGCGCCGGTTCGCAGCGGAATGTATGCGCTGCGGGGCCAAGGTTGCGGCCTGGGACTGCTGGCGGATTGCGACGATCCGACCACATGGACCACGCAGGGCGGGTTTGGGCTGCAAGAGGGGATGTATATGATCCTCACCGGCCCGGCGGGCGATACGATTTCAAATGCCGTCGCAACGGTAGCCGGTGCCGGACTGAACACTTATGCCGCAAAGCTGATGTTCGGGGACTGGCTTTGGTGGTCGGACGCCGCGAACAACACCATTCGGCTGGTCTCGCCGCAGGGCTTCACCGCCGGCCGTCTGTCCAATCTGTCGCCCGAACAGTCCAGCCTGAATAAGCAGATTTACGGGGTGATCGGCAGCCAGCGGGCGGGGACGCCTGGATCTGGCCAAAGCTCGACCTATTCGTCGGCGGACCTAGGAGCGCTTTTGAGCGCCGGGATCGATGTCATCTGCAATCCGCAGCCCGGCGGGTCGTATTGGGGTGTTCGGGGCGGGATCAACACGTCTTCCAATGCGGCGACCAATGGCGACAACTATACGCGGCTGACCAACTACATCGCCGAGACGCTGGCCGCGGGCATGGGCTTGTATGTTGGTCAGGTGATCAACGCTACGCTGTTTCAGAATATCCGCTCCACGCAACTGTCTTTCCTCAACAACATGTATGGCCAGGGCCTGCTGGGTAGTTCCGACGGATCGCTTCCATTCAGCGTTATTTGCGATACGACTAACAATCCGTCGTCGCGGACTGGACTGGGTTATGTGCAGTCCGATGCGCAGGTCCAGTATCAGGCCATCAATGAGCGCTTTATCGTCAATGTGGAAGGTGGGCAGACAGTTCAGGTTTCGCGCCAGACACTTCCGAGCGGCCAAGTTAATTAGGATATGAGCCAGTGGCACTGACAACATTTTCAATTGGCCGCGATACCCAGCTTGTGGTCATGGGACCGACGGGCCGGGTCGATCTGAGTCATGTAACGGGGTTTGAAAGCCGGCAGCTCACCAGCGCGGTTCGGGTGAGCCGGATCGACGGAACACAGCTTGCGGCGGAGTTGCCGAAGGGGTGGGAAGGAAGTTTCGAGGTGGAGCGCGGCACCTCGGCATTGGACGACCTGATCTCTACCATCGAGCAGAACTTCTACAACGGTGGGGTCGTTGCACCCGGAACGATGTATCAGTATATCACCGAGGCCGACGGATCAGTTTCCACTTACCAGTTCGATGGCGTTGTCTTCAAGCTGGCGACCGCCGGTGTTTGGAAGGGCGATTCCAGTGTCAAACAGAAGCTGGAATTCTACGCCACGCGGAAGCGGCGCATCTGATGACGCCGTCGCAGACGATTATCCGTGAGGCCACACGGACGTTCACAGTAACCGATATCAATGGGCGGCATTTGCTGATCCGTGGCCTGACCGCGCTGGATACGTTGCGGCTGTTCAAGGCGGCCGGGCCGGAACTGGCGCAGAACGAGGCTTGGCTGGCGATGGCTGGACTGGCGTTCTCGGTAGTCGATATCGCGGGTGTTCCGGTCCCTGCCCCAGCCAGCGAATCCCAGATCGAGGGGATCATCGATCGGTTGGGCGACGAGGGTCTGGCAGCTATCGCAACCGCGTTGCGAGCCAACGAACCGGCCGCCCCATCGGAAACCGACGTGGGAAACTCGCTCGGCACCCCGTTCTGATCGATTGCCTTTATTTGGTTCGGCATGGGGTGCCGTTCGATGTTGCCTTTTCCCTGTCCGCGTCACAGCGGTCGGCATTTGTTATCGCGCTTGGGACTCTGGATGGGCACCAATTCGATTGGGCCAGCTTTGCTTGGTCGGACCCTGGATTGTCCTTCCGGTAATCCAGGATCCGGCCGGAGGGGTAAGTAGTTTTGCCGTTGAAAAAGCGCGTTGCCTGGTTCCGGCAACTGAAATCGATATTTCCGGCCCCGCGACGTTTCCTCGCTCCGACCCGCAACCGGTACCGGCGGCCACGACCGGAGACGGACGATGGCGCCGGCGTCGGTGTCGGCGGAGAGAGGCCTGGCCTGAGCGGGATCGCGCGGTACTCAGTGGCGGTTCGTTCGGCGAAAACCGCTGGGTCTGAGCTGGCCCGTGCGCGAGGCGCCTACCAAGCGCAATCGTCTCCATTGAGGGTGGGGCTTGCTGATCCCGGTCAAGTCCCGGCACCGAGCGGCAGGACCGTTTCGGTCCCACGGTATTTGCGGCCGCTTACCCGGCAAATCCTGATGGCGGTTTCGGAAGCACGCGGCACATCGGTCATTACGGACGTTCTGCCGAACCAGGTGGGCTCAGAGCCGGCGCAGGGGTTCCATGCCGGCCCGGCCGGCTCCGTCAAGCAGCCGTCTGGTTACCGGGCGGTTGCCAAGGCAGCCGGCCTGCCGCTTTCGCGGCGAGCCGATTATTCGTCGAAGGCTCTCGGGCATGGTGTTGCGCCCTCGGGCACGTCGATGGCGCCGCCAGCGGTGTCGGCGAACAGCGATAATGCCGCCTCCGCCACGGACCTGGTGGCGCCTGGCGAACGCGGATTTCGGGCCGCCGAACCGCCAGGGCAGGAGACCGGACACAAGCCGCCATCCCGCGCCACCCTGCATATCGACGGCCACGCGCTCGGACGATGGACGGTCCAGCATTTGGAAAAGGTCCTCGGGCGGCCATCGGCCGGCATGACGGGTGTCGATCCGCGGGCCATCACGCCACGTACTCGAATTTCGCCGTTCTAAGCTGTCTCGCGCTGCTGGCTACACTTTCTTCTTATAACAGCCGGAGGTCCGCTTTGCAGAGTTCCTTTATGTTACTGGGACCAATCATACTTCAGGATTATGAGATACCCTCATCGATCCGCTTCGGCGGCAACCAACAGGTCGCTGTCCGGACGTTGTCTGGAGGGGGCCGGGCGATCGAACTCCTGGGCCCGAATGACAGTGAAATTCAATTCTCAGGGATAATCTCCGGCCCCGCGGCTGAAATCCGATCGGCAATCTTCGACGACCTGCGAATGTCCGGGCAAATTGTATGGCTGGCCTGGGAGGGCTTCAGGCGCCTGGTTATCGTCAGGACATTTGCCGCTGAGTATCAGAGCCCATGGTGGATCCGTTACGAAGTCAGATGCGTTGTCGTCCAGCATGCTCTGCCTGGCACATTGGTGACGTCGATCCTGGCGGGTACTTTGGCCTCGGATATGAACAGTGCCTTGGCAGCGGCGGTGACGTCTGGTGTTTCGGTTGCGTTGCTGGCATCGGCGCTATCCAACAGTAATGTGGCGGTTCCGGGCACCGCGGATCAACGCACGGCGCTTGGCACGGTTCAGACGACGTTAGCTGTCCTTGGGACCCAGATCGACGCGCAGTCGCTGCTGGTGGCCGCCGCGCCACCTTACGGCGCGGGTCCTGGGTCTCTTTCAGACTATGTTACCGGCGTTTCAAGCGCGGCGGGTCTGCTGGCGGCCGCGGCTGCGACGAGTCCCTATGTTAGCAGGATCGGAGTCAATCTTAATGGCTAATGCATCTCCCACGGGCTCGATTACAGCGATTGGCGGCAATTTGTTTCAGATCGCCGCCGCACAACTAGGGAGCGCGATGCAGTGGGTAAATATCGCCCAAGCCAATGGGCTTCGGGACCCCGATCTGTCAGGCCCGACCGTTCTTATCATACCTGCCCTATCCGCCGCTTTCGCCGACGGCATCAGTCCACAGTAAATGCCCGCGTTTCAAGCACCAGTGATTCAAGTCACCATCGATGGTACGCCGATATACGGACTGCTTCGGGCGTCTATCGTCGCCACGAATTCCTTTTGCGCGGACACCTATGTCCTAACCTTCGCCATCGGGGCGCAACCGCAAAACGATATCGGCTTCTGGGCAAGTGTGACATCTGGAATCGTTACGGTCAGCGCGGGGCAGACTTCACCCTATGGGCCAATATACAACCCGCTGATCACGGGCATCATCGACGCGATAGGGGTCGATCCGGTCCATGGCGTGGCGACGGTCGAGGGGCGCGATCTTTCGGGACGGCTGGTCGATTGCTACAGGCAGCAGGACTTTGTGAACCAAACAGCGTCGGAAATCGTCGCTACAATTGCGCAGTATCATGGCCTGCCACCTCAGGTCGCGGCGACCGAAGGCAATGTCGGCCGCTATTATGCGGACGGCTATACTAAACTGTCGCTGGGTCAATATTCCCGATTACAATCGGATTGGGATTTAATCGTCGAACTTGCCCGCGAAGCTGCCTTCGACGTCTATGTTCAAGGTACGTCGTTGTATTTTCAGCCACAAACGGTCCCCATGGGTGTCCCGATCGGGTTGTCGTTACACCAAGTACAGGGCCTGTTCATCGAGCGCAACGTCAATGTTTCGCTGAATGCCACGGCCCAGGTACAGTCGTGGAACTCCCGCGACATGGCGTCTTATTCCAGCCTTCCGAACCAACAGACGGGACCCGCTTCGCTGCCATTCCTGTTTTCGGGTTCGAATTATACATCCCAGCAGGTCACTAACTCAATGAGTCAGTATGGCGCCGAATTGGCGCGACTTGCGACCACTTTGCGAATCGAAATGCCTTGGAACCCGGCGTTGACGCCGCGCACGATCATCGTCCTTAGCGGAACCAATTCGGTACTCGATCGGGCTTATCGCATCGATTCCGTGGAAAGCCGGTTCTCCGGGGCGTCCGGCTCAGAACAGACCATTTTCGCCTGTCAAATTTGATTACTGGATCGAGTCAGGACTTAATGACCAACGCGCTATCGAATATCCTAAAATCGCATGCGTCCACACTCGACAGAACCATAGGGCAGGTCAAGTTCGGAACCGTTGCGTCGGTTAATCCCAATGATGCGACGGTACGGGTCATTGTCCAGCCGGAGGGCGTGCTTTCCGGGTGGCTGCCTGTTTTATCCCAATGGGTTGGGAGCGGCTGGGGTATGGTCAGTCCGCCCACGCCGGGCGATCAGGTCGCCCTGATTCCGCAGGAGGGGGACATCGAACAGGGTATTGTTGTCGGCTCCCTGTTTTCCAGCAAGCAAATGCCTCCACCGGCCCCTAGCGGCGAGTTGTGGCTCGTGCATGCGGGCGGAACGTCTTTGAAGATTTGTAATGATGGGACTATCCGCATCAATGGCAGTCTGTACGTCTCGGGCGATATTTTCGACCAACATGGGGCCATGTCCGCACTGCGCGGACATTATAACGCCCATACACACACGGACCCGAATAATCTGACGACAAGCCCCCCCACTCCGCAGGATTAGCCGCGATGCTCGATATTTTCCATCATTGGGGCGACGATCTGGCGGTCGGCAACAGCGGCGATCTGGCGCTTTCATCGGGTTCGGACACGACGAACCAGCGGATTCTACGCAGGCTGTTGACGAACCCGGGCGATTATATTTGGAACCTGGACTACGGAGGCGGCCTGGGGAACTTCGTTGGTAAGCCGGTCAGTCCGAAAGCAATCGAGGGTGTCATCCGCACTCAGCTTCTTGAAGAGGCCGCCATCCCCGTATCGCCCGCCCCCGGGATTGTGACAACAATCACCGACGCTGCCCAGGGAACCGTGGCGGTTTCCATCACATATTCCGCCGCGGATTCGCCTGGTGCAGTTACCCTCAACTTCAATGCGGGGTGATCATATTGATCCTAAATTTGAAAGGCTTCAGCCAACTTATTGAGGATATGGCCGCGGCACTGCAGAGTTCGGCCACTGCGCTGATCGACGTGTCGGTCGGTTCGGTCATTCGAGCGATATTCGAAGCCAATGCGTCGTTGGCATTGTGGATGCAATGGCTTATTCTTCAGGTATTACAGACAACGCGGGCATCAACCTCCTCCGGATCCGATCTTGACTCATGGATGCTGGATTTTGGGCTTACCCGCCTGCCCGCGGTACCGGCGTCGGGCATTGCGACGTTTTCCCGATTCACACCCAGCCTGCCGGCCACCATCCCGGTCGGTAGTGTCGTGAAGACCGGTGACGGCACACTGAGTTTCTCCGTGGCACAAGATTCCACACTATCAATCTGGAATGCCGCGGCATCTGGCTATGTTTTACCGAGCGGGATCACCTCTGCCGACTTGCCTGTGGTTTGCGTCACCCCCGGTTCGATCGGGAACGTATTGGCTGGTACCATTACGGTCATTGCCGCATCGCTGCCCGGGATCGATCAGGTCGTCAATGGCAACGCGTTGGCGAATGGTATCGATGCGGAGTCCGACATGGCGTTTCGGACGCGGTTTCAGGGCTACCTGACGAGCCGGTCTCAGGCTACCTTGGGTGCGATCAATAATGCGATCGTGAGTGTGCGCCAGGGTCTCCGGGCGGTCATTGCACCGAACACGGGGGCCAACGGACTGCCACTGGTTGGCGCGTTCCTGGTCGTGGTCGATGATGGCAGCGGCTATCCGTCCACCCAACTGCTTTCCAGCATCGCGACCGCGGTCGATGCGGTACGACCGGTCGCGACCACTTTTTCCGTTGTCCCGCCGCAGGTGCTGGCAGTCAACGTGGCGCTAACCGCGGCATTCGGCGGGAGCGTTCCGGCGTCTTCCGATATCGCGGCGATCCAGCAGTCGATTGCCGTCTATTTGAACGGCCTTGGGATCGGCGATACGGCTTCGGTTACGCGGGTTGCGCAACAGGCCTATCAAGCGACCCCGATCCTGGCGAATGTTTCGAATGTACTGCTGAATGGCACGGCCGTGGATATTGCCCCCCCCTCCTACACGGTCATCAAAGCAGGGCAGGTCCAGGTATCGACCAATGGTGGGTGATATCGCCGATATCGTCGGGCGCCTTGTTGCCGCCCTGCCCGGCCGATGGTTCGGGAGTTCCAGTCCCAACCTGATGGGACTGCTGAGCAGTATCGGGACATCGTGGGTCTGGCTCTATGACCGTATTACGTATGTCATTCAGCAGACACGGCTGTTGACCGCGACGGAGGAATGGCTCGACCTGATCTCCAACGATTACTTTGGAGCGGCGATGACGAGGAAGTCGGGCGAGCCTGACAGTTCCTTTCGGACCCGCATCCAGACCGCGCTGCTGGCCGAAGCCGCGACCCGCGATGCAGTATCCGCCGGGTTACAATCGCTGACCGGCACGATGCCGACGATCTTCGAGCCCGCGAAATGCAGCGACACAGGGGGCTATGGCCTAATCGGGGGCGGCATGGCATATGGCTCCGCGGGGGGGTGGGAAAGCCTGAGCCTGCCCTTGCAGTGTTTCATCACGGTAACGCGGCCACCTACGCTGGGCGCGAACGGGATTGCTGGATATGGCACCCCAGCGGGCGGCTTTGGCGAAGGTTCTATCAGTTATGTGGATCTGGGACTGCTGCCTGGCGAGGTGACGGATCAGGACATCCAGGACGCCATTTCCCGCCTAATGCCCATCAACGCCGTCGCGTGGCTTCGCATTATTTGATTCATATTTCAGATCGGTCAAAATAATCATGGATCGGACCATTGTTTACCCGGGTAGCATCCCGCTGGACACAGATATCTTAACAATCAATCTCAACACAATGGTTGCGCTCGGCGCGCTCTTGCAGGCGACGCTTGGCAGCAACAGCGTGGTCGATGGCCTTGGTTGCCAGCCCACCAGTCCGCCATCGATGGGCGTTGTTGTTGGACCCGGCAGTATTACCCAGATCAACGTGGTGGACACGCTCGCCTATGGGTCGATCGGGGCCAATTCTTCTGCCCAAACGGTCAAAATGGGAATAAATATCGGCCCTACGTCGTTTACCATTGCCGCACCCACCAGCGCGGGGCAGTCAGTCAGCTATATTATCGAGGCTGCTTTTCAGGAGTCCGACGGAAACCCGGTACTTCTTCCCTATTACAACGCGAGCAATCCGGCGCAGTCGTTTTCGGGCCCCGCCAATTCGGGGGCGGCCCAGAATACCTCTCGTATCCAAAGGGTTCAGTTGCAACTGAAGGCAGGGCAGCCAGCGAACACCGGGACGCAGGTAATGCCCGCGGCCGATAGCGGCTGGATCGGTTTGTATGAAATATCGGCGGCCTATGGGCAAACTCAGATTACCGCCGCGAATATTCAGGTTATTCCGACGGCCCCGTTTCTGAATTGGAAACTGCCCGCACTTGGGCCCGGCGTGTCGACAGGCGTTCAGAGCTTTGCATCGACTGGCGTGTTTAACGTTCCCGCCGGGGTCGCTCAGGCCGAGGTCGAGGTTTGGGGCGGAGGGGCCGGGAGTTTCGCGTCGGTGCCGGGCCTGTCCAGCGGCGGCGGATCGGCTGGCGGATATGCCAAGAAGCTTGTAACCGGACTTGTACCAGGCCAAGCGATAACCGTTACGATTGGGGCCGGCGGCGTTGGCGGTACGACCGCTGGTGGTGCGGCGGGCCCCGGGGGAACGTCCAGCTTTGGACAAATCGTCAGCGCGACGGGTGGCAGCCTGAATTACCTGTCAACGACGCTTGCACCGGAAAACGGAGCTACTCCGCCCGGAATTGGCATAGGGGGCGACTTAAACTTCATGGGATCGGCTGGTGCTGCCGGCATCCTGAACCAGGGCGGACTGGGCGGCGGCGCGCCAATTGGCGGAGCACAAAATAGCGGCACGAACGGAAATGTTGGGATTTTTCCCGGCGGCGGGGCGGCTGGGGCCGGAACTGGTTCTGGCGGCAACACTGCATTCAACGGCGCCGCCGGCGCGGGCGGGTTGGTGGTTGTACGGTGGTAGACGGTCAACGGAACATTCCCCGCTTTGGGGTCCCCCGGCGGTTTGACCGGTCAGGATATCACTTCCACTTGCAACGATTGAAAGGTGTTCCATGTCCACGACTTTAAGTCATGTCTGGAAACCAAGCATCGCCCGCTTGGTGACCATCGATTCCTTTATACCGGTGCCCAGGGGCTCGCTGGCTTCAGCCCCGGCGCCGCTAAACTGGCCGGCGAAGGACCCCGCCGATACACTGGACTACATCCTGGATATTGGCCCTGCCGTCGTCGGGAATGACGGAGACGCGATCGCGACCGCCAACGTCAGCGTTGCGCCGAATAATCCCGGCGACCTGGTTTTACAGAGTACTACAGCCGACGGTTGCAGAGTCGTTATCTGGTTATCGGGTGGACAGGTGGGGACTGTTTATACAGTCACATTTTCCCTCGGCACCGTGAATGGCCGATCTATTCAAAGAACGGTTCTGCTTCCTGTGCTGTCACTCTCCATGCTGACTGCTCCCGCTACGGCCATCATCACGACCTCTGGGAGCGTTATTACCGACCAGAACGGCAATCCGATGTTGTCGTCCGTTTGATATTTGAGTTTTGCGATTTCCAAGGGCACACCTACTGCTCAGGGCGCCGAAAGGACTTAGTTTCATGCCCACAATTGACGAGCTTGCACCAGCTTCTTCCGCCTCCGACTCAGATGAATTTGTCGTCAGCCAAGGGGGTATCGCCAGGAAGATTACTCGCGCTCAGGTCCTTGCGGGCGTTCAGCCCCAAATCTCGGTAGCTCCGGTATCCCTGCTGGGTAATTTCGGCACTGCCAGCGGTTCACCCGAAGTAATATCCATTGGACAGAATCTGATCTTATCCGGTTCCACTCTATCGGCGACGGCAGCACCGTTTGTGATCGGCGACCTGCCGGATGGAACGGTGCCTTCCTCGGGCGATCTGATTTCACTCTCCCAGGCGGGATCGACAGTTGCTGTTACTTACGGCCAGTTTCTGAATGGTATCGCGGGTGTCGCGAATGTCAATATTTCCGGCGCGCTGGTTACATCGGCCGGCAGCAATAGCGGCGGCCAGCCATTAAGCACACTGATCGGAACGCTTTTGCCAATTTCCGGCGGGACATTGACTGGTGCTTTGACACTTAGCGGCATTCCCACATTACCATCGCAAGCGGCGAACAAGTCCTATGTGGACCAACAATTCGCGACAGCACTACCGCTGGCCGGGGGATCGCTGACGGGTTCTCTGTCGCTGGCCGGCCAACCGCAACGGCCGCTCGATGCCGCAAGCAAGAGTTATACGGATGCCCTTGGCGCCGCGATGGTACCGTTGACAGGAGCATCTCTTACGGGCGCTTTGATATTAAGCGGCGATCCTGCCGTGCCACTTGCTTCCTCCACTAAGCGATATACGGATCTCAAGGTAAGCCGCACTGGCGATACGTTGACTGGCTCGCTGATGCTGGCCAGTGACCCTGTCTTGGGGGCGCAGGCGGCCACCAAAAACTATGTCGATGTTCAGGTCGCCACCGCCCTGCCACAGGCCGGTGGGACAATGAGCGGGACACTTATGCTAGCCACCGACCCGACAAGCAGCGCCCAGGCGGCCACCAAGCAGTATGTCGATCAGCGTGTGCTCAGAAACGGGGATAGCCTGACTGGGCCGTTGATCTTAGCGGCCGATCCCACGCAGGGGGCGCAGGCGGCCACCAAATCCTATGTGGATTTGCAGGTTTCCAGCTCGATATCGAAGGCTGGCGGGTCGATGAGCGGCGGCCTGCTTCTCGCGGGCGACCCGTCCGCCGCACTTCAGGCGAGCACGAAACAATACGTCGATTTGCGCGTCACCCGAACGGGGGACAGCCTAACCGGAGCGCTATATCTGGCCGGCAATCCGACAGCCCCGATGCAGGCGGCGACGAAGCAATATGCGGATGGTCAATTCGCCAATGCGGTTTCGATTTCCGGGGCCACGCTGACTGGACCGTTGGTTTTATCCGGCGACCCGACATTGAACGAGCAAGCGGCAACCAAACAATATGTGGATACCAAGATATCCAGGACCGGCGATACGCTAACCGGGATACTGACGCTGGCATCCGACCCTACGTCCGCGGCCCAGGCAGCGACGAAGCGATATGTCGATACCCAGGTGCTGAGCTCCCTGGGGCTTTCCGGGGGCACACTTACGGGGGCGCTGACGCTCGTTGCCGATCCGGTGACAAGCGGCCAGGCGGCGACGAAACATTATGTCGATACCGGGGTCGGGACGGCACTGCCATTATCCGGTGGGTCTCTTGTGGGGGCCTTGTCGCTCTCCGGCCCGCCGCTAGCCGCAGCCAATGCTGCGAACAAACAATATGTTGACGGCCAGATCGCGGGCGCGTTGCCGATCGCTGGCGGCACTTTGACCGGTCCGCTGCTGCTGTCATCCGCCCCCTCGGCCCCGCTTCAGGCAGCGACGAAGTCTTATGTGGATGCCAATCCGAATTCCCAGGGTGTCCTTAACGTCGCGCTGCCGCCGTTTGGAGCCAAACTGGATGGCACGACCGATGACACGGCTGCGTTTGCCGCCGCCTATTTGGCAGCTGCGACCGGTGCGACCATCTACGTTCCCAGCGGCACGACAGTTCTCAGGCAACCGGGAACATGGGGTATTGCGCTGACCAAGCGCGTTCGCTGGGTCGTTGCCGGTACGATATTGAACGACGGAACGCCGCTAGCCGCGGCGGTTCCAACCGGCGGAGGACCCGCGGCATTCGTGCTACCGGGCTTCATTACCGGTAACACGCAGACTGGAAACACGACCTCGCAGGGCGCTTCGCAATCGAGTGATTTTGCTGTCACGCAGTCTTCCTATATAGTAAATCATAGTGGAGGACCGAGCAATGTGATCACGAATGTTCGGTCTGATACGATTATCTATAATAGTCCAGGCAACTATGTGTGGAATGGCCTGGACCGGCTTATTTGGGCGGGGACGCAGACCCCATCCGCTACGGCAGCGGCGCAACACGTGGGACGCTATATCCAAACGCTTCGGCAAGCTGCCTGGACAGACGCCAACGGATCCTTTTTGCCTCAACCGCAGATGTGGGGTGCCTGTATCGAGTATCGGGATACGACCGGCTATGCATCGAGCGCCACGAATGCGGCGCTGACGGTTGAGATGGACTGGTTCGGCAACGGCGCGGACGACGCGAACACCCGGACGATCCAAAGCCTGGTGATTGGGCAGCATAATCTGTCGGGGACGCCGGTCGAACTAGCCAATATCATCGGCGTCTATCTGGCTGGCGGGTCCTCGGGCAGCGCAAAAACTGTATTTGCGATTGGCGTTCCATTTTCGACTGCCGTACTCGATACGACGTATGCACAATCGATCAACAACGCGCCTGCGATCAAAATGGCGGCGGGCCAGGCTATCGCGTTTGAGGGAACGAACAGCAATCGGCTCGCTTACGACGCCACAACCAATACCCTGAGATGGAATCAGGGGACGCTTTCCTATGTGGTTGGAAAGGGCATATCTGTAGGCTGGGTCGATGTTTATGCGGCGTCGGCTGTACTGCCGAATAATATTTCTGGCAATCTGATCGTTCTTAACGGATCTGGATCATACTCTATCGCACTTCACGCGGCCAATACGGTTGCAGCAGGGACAGGGTTTACGTTCTCTGTGACTGGAACAGGCCAGATCAGCATCCAGCCTAACGGCGCCGATAGTATCGACTCCGGCCCCATCGTGCTGAAACCGAATGACCGTTATCATATCGTGTCGGATGGGTCTGGCTCGTGGAAAGAAATTTTCTGGACGAACGCTGTCTCCCCCCACTTTCTGGGCCCAATGGTATTAGCTAACTACACTGTTGCCGGCTTGCCAGGTGGTGTGAGCGCAGGAGCCAAGGCATTTGCGTCGAATGGACGCAAACCGAGTGAAGCAGTCGGGGCCGGGACAGGTGTTGAAGTGTTTTTCGATGGTCAGCACTGGATTTCATCCTGCAGCGGCTCTGTTGTTTCTGCGTAATATTATTAGACCGTAAGATTTGAGAGTTTAGAACACAGATGCCGACGATTTCGCAACTGCCCTCTGCCACATCGGTCACAGCCCAGGATGAGGTGCCGGTCAGCCAGGCCGGTATTGCCCGATCTGCGTCGATTGGATTGATTCTGGCATCGACCCAGCCAGCGATCGCAATTGGTTCCCCGTCGCTTCTTGGCCGGACCAGTCTGGGACCTGGCATACCGGAGCAGGTGGATGTCGGCCTGGGATTAGAGTTAGGGGCCGGTACCCTGGCGGCAAACGGTTTGGATCATGCTTCCTTTCCGTTGCTTGCTCAGGTTTCGCCGCAAACCGACGTAGTGGTCTCAAACCAAGGGAACCCTATGCTGATGCAGGCGGCGGTGCTCCGCGGTCTTTTTTCCGCTGGGCAGAATGTCGCAATTGATCCCAACGGGGTGATATCCAGTTCGGCTGGCGGAGGTGTTGGGTCTGGCAGTTCGATCGGAACCTTGCAAGTCGTTACGAATCTGGCTTCCCAGGACCTTGTCGCGGTCAGCCAGTCCGGTGCGGACAGGGCAATTTCATATGCCAATTTTCTCGACGGGGTCACCATTGACCAGGCACAGGCCGCATCTGTGGCAACCGACGCGGATTGGCTATGGGTCGCACAGGGCACGAATGTCATGGCCAGGCAGACATTCAGTGCGATTTGGTCCTGGGCCTCAGGACATATTCCTACCTATAAGGCTCCGGTCGTCGAGATCACCACGAATACGAATCTGGATACAACAGTACATAATGGGCGAATACTGATCTGTAGCCAACCGGTGACACTCACTCCGCTTACGGCGAACATGGGTAGCGGGTTCGAATGTCTGGTCATCAATGCGAGTGGCGGAAACATAGCGCTCGGCACCGGATTTGTAACATCCAGCGGGAGCCTTGCGCTGACGCCCTGGCAATCTGCGACTTTGTATTGTCTCACATTTTCTGGCGGGACCATCGCCTTTGCGTCCATGCCCACGGCTGGCGCTGCTATCGCGTTACCTGGCCAGGTTCCGGGCGTCGCCAGTTCCGCCATCACGTCGTCCACGATAGCTGTTTCCTGGCTGGCCCCGACGGCCGGAGGGGCGGTTTCGTCCAATACGGTTGAATATCGGCCCACCGGAACCACCGCATGGACAATGAGCGCGTCTTTAGCCGGTACGTTAAGTTACCTGATCACGGGCCTTCTTCCGGCTTCGAGTTACGATATTCTGGTGCAGGCGCAAAACGCCGCTGGCGCCGGGTTGCCCTCGGGAATCCTGACTGTGGTTACATCGGCGGCCTCCGTGTCGGATGTTCCGGGTCAGGTCACCGGGCTGAGTGCCACAGCCACGACCAGTAGTGCGGTGCAACTCAGTTGGTCTGGCCAGACAGGAGCGACCGCCGCAACAAGCTTCGCGGTCAATTACCGGGTAAGCGGGACGTCTGCCTGGACAGTCTCGGCCACTGGCGTAGTCGGCACTTCCAGCACGGTCTCGGGCCTTGTTGCGGCGACAAGCTATGATTTCGAGGTCGTCGGGACAAATGCATCCGGGTCTGGCCCAGCTTCGGCGATTGTCAGCGCGTCCACGCTTGCTAGCACCCAATCGGTAACCTCGATCACCTGGAACCTACTGCCAGCCGGCCCCTACGCCGTCGGTAGCGGTACAATCGGCGTCAATGCGCATGTATCGCCGGCGACGGCGCCAATCCAGTTCGGGGTTTCCTTGTCGTCAACGACCCCACCGACGAGTTGGACCGCGGCGACACTGGTCAACACTGACCTGTGGGGCGCCTACGTTGCCGTCCCGGTGACCGCCGGTACTTACTATGCATGGGCCGAAGGGCTTGACGGGAGTGCTTTGACGCCCGGTTCGACCACGTTTGTGGTCCAATAGATATGAGCCTGATGTTTATCCGGCCGGGGGTGCCCATGGGCATTGGTGCCAACCGGCTTGGTCTTTATGCTCCACTTGCGTCGAGCGTTGGCCCGGCGCAGCAAACCCTGCCACAAGTCGTATCGAATACAACGGCTTGGTGGGATTCGAGTGCACCTGGCGGGCTGCTTGGGCCGGGCGGTTCACCGATAACCGTGTGGAACAGTGCGGGCACGGCGCTCATCGATCTGACTGGGGGGGGCAGGCCGCTCAATCCGTTCTACAGCCCCCTGACTTCAAACCTACCGGTTGGAGCGCCACACCTGTCCGGGTTGCTGGGAGGTGCCGGATTTCTTGCGGCAGGCCCGACCTTGTTGCAGCCGACACTCGATCCTACCGCGGGCTGGCAGGTTTCGGGCACATCCGTGGCATCCGGGTCCAGTTGGACGTGGTTTGTGGTGTGGTCCCGGGCAAATTGGCGGCAGGGCACCAACGTGGACGCCCAGCCGATCACACTGATGACAATCGGAGCTCAGCCCCTTCTGCAGATCGACAGCAGCGGGGGCAGCAATCGACTTATCCTGTTTCCGGGTAGTGGACAGGTCGTGGCTTCCACCACAATGACCCGGCGCCATACCCATTCGTTTTTACTACGCTACTCAGCCGCTTCGGGAGCAGACCTATGGCTGGATAATGTTCAGGTCGCCAAAGGAGTGTCACCGACCGGTGGCGGATTCTCTGGACAGATACTGCTGCTTCACGATGGTTCAAGTTTAGGTGCGGCGCAATGCTGGCTTCATGAAGCCGCGGAGTGGGACCGGTCGCTGTCGGACAGCGACGCCGCTTTGGTCCTGGCCTATGCCGGGCGTTGGGTACGGGGTCCAAGGAAAGGAGTCTATTTAATAATCAATGGGCAGTCCAACGCCATCAACTACACCTTAAACGACGGTGGCGGCAGCATATTGGCCCGGGGGATTGCGTGGTATCTCGGGGCACTCGCCTATAACACACTGGCTACCACCGGCAGCCCGACAAGCTATACGATGCAGAGTGGCCACGGCATTTATGCGGTCAGCACCGCAGGCTATCCTGGCAGTTTCGTTCAAGACCCAGGAGACGGATCTAACCCATCCGGCTGGCAACTGGGTGCGGACGGTCTGGCGGTTCAGCAAGCGGTCTCCGCCTTGCCCGCGGAGGATATCGCCGATCTTTGCGCGTTCATTTGGCCGTGGAATGAAACCGACAGCCTGCGGCAGTACAGCGAGTATAGCACGTTCGAGGCGGCGGCCCTGCGGTTCCTTAGCCTTCTGCGCGCGATGGTTGGCGATACCGCTAACCACATCCCGCTGGTTTGGTGGAACGCGATTCCCTATGGGACCGCCGACGGGATCACGATGCATCGTCAGGTGGTGCAGGCCATCGCATCGACCCCGAGCCAAAATGTCGTAGTTGGGAATCCACAGACAAGTGACAGCAACCCCCGCGGATCGTCATGGGATCCGACAACGGGCATCATTACCGGGGGGGATCCGTCCCACAGGGATGCCGCCGACAATCAACGGTTCGCGATGCTTGCCGCGACAGTTATCGCACAGCGGCTTTCCAGCGGCGGATATGCCGATTCCATTATGGCGATCCCAACCGTTATCCCCAAAGCGGGGGGGCCATTCATCGCGCATGTTTATAGACAAAGCAGCACGACGTTAATTCTGACCATTATCCACGACAGCGGAACTGACCTAAAGGTGCCATTACAGGCCGCTCAGGGCGCGGGATTCGCCGTCATGGATGGAGGCGCCCCAGGAAACGCCGGTACGATTGTACCAGCCGTTAGCTGCGTGAGAGTAGATTCGACTCATTTGGCGATTACGCTCGCCTCTCCGCTGGTAAATCTCTCCGGCGGATGTCAGTTGTTTTACCCCTATGGTCCCGCGCAAATCGGACGCGGGAACGCTGTTACCGATAATTTTTCGGCAATACCGATGCCGACCGGGTGGAATATTGGGAACGATCTGGGCGCCAGTTGGACGTTGGACTGCCCGTTGGCCTCGACTTTTTCGGGTATCACGCTGTCTGACTCACCAACATAAGGTTCCATTATCGCGCCTTCACGGCGTTGGGCTTTTCCTCTTCCCTGGCTCCGCCTAGGCTCCGAACACTAAGCAAGAGGAAATGCCAAATGCGATCCGCGGATGCCATTGTCGAAGTCCTAAAGCGTGAAGGTGTGTCCACGCTATTCTGTTTCCCAACCACTTCCTTGATCGAGAATGCCGTTGCAGCCGGTATTCGTCCAATCATCTGCCGGCAGGAGCGCGTCGGCGTGGATATGGCGGATGGCTTCGCCCGCGTCACCAACGGCAAACCGCCCGGCGTGTTCATGATGCAATACGGACCAGGGTCGGAAAATGCGTTTCCCGGCATCGCCACAACGTACTCCGACAGTGTCCCGGTGCTTTTCCTGCCACTGGCCCATGCCAGGGATCAATCGCAGGTATTTCCGACTTTCAGGTCCAGCCGCACCTATGCCTCGGTTACAAAGCAGGTCGAGGAGATCGTGGTACCGGAGGCGACGACCGCTGCTATGCGAAGGGCCTTCAATGCCCTGAAGAACGGCCGTCCCGGGCCAGTTATGGTCGAAGTTCCCCGTGACATCGTGAATTTGGACGCCGGAGATGAGGCCAACTCTTACAGGCCAATCGCACCGACGATTTCGTTGCCAAATCAAAGCGATGTGGATGCGGCGGCAAGGCTGTTACTGGCGGCGTCGCATCCGATGATTCTCGCCGGGCAAGGTGTGCTCTATGCAGAGGCTTCGGAGGAGCTGACCGAACTGGCGGACTTGCTGCAAGCGCCGGTTATGACGACCGTGGACGGCAAGAGTGCGTTCCCCGAGGATCACCCCTTGGCGCTGGGATCGGGAGGAAACACCTTCAGCGGCCCTGGCCGGCTGTTCCTTTATACCAAGACGGACCTGATTTTCGGGATCGGGTGCGGCTTCACCAAGCATGCATTGACGACCCCGCCTCTACCGGCGAACGTCCCGATCATTCACGGCACCAACGACCCACGCGATCTGCACAAATCGTATCAAACTGAAGTGGCGCTGCTTGGCGACGCTAAACTGACCCTGAGTAGCCTGATTGCCGCGGTGAAAGATCGTCTCGGCGGCAAGCTGCTGAACCGTTCCTCCGCGGCCGAGCTGGCGGCTGAGCGGGAGGCTTGGCTGGGCCGCTGGCACGCTAAGCTGAACAGCGCCGAAACACCGATGACACCGTATCGCGTGATGTCGGAATTCATTCGCGTAGTGGATCCGGCCGGGGCGATCGTAACCCATGATTCAGGCAGTCCACGCGATCAGTTGCTACCATTTTACCGCGCAACGCGGCCCCGTGGGTATCTGGGCTGGGGAAAATCGCATCAGCTCGGAACCGGCCTGGGGCTGATAATCGGCGCCAAGGTGGCGGCACCGGACAAATTCTGCGTCAACTTCATGGGGGATGCGGCGTTTGGAATGACTGGACTGGACCTGGAGACAGCGGTTAGGGCCAACATCCCCAGCCTGACAATCGTGCTGAACAACAGTACGATGGCAATTGAAATCCCCCATATGAAACTGTCGCACGAGAAACATAAGGCTCGGGATCTCGGGGGCAAATATGCCGACCTGGCCAAAGACCTGGGCGCTTGGTCAGAGCGCGTTTCCGATCCCGGGGACGTTGCCAACGCGATCCTGCGTGCCAAGCGCGCGACCGAGAACGGTGAGACGGCGTTGCTGGAATTCATGACCAGTGCCGAGACAGATTTTTCTCATCGCGGAGGCGGCCCGGCCTGAAGTCCGATAGATGGGCTAGCGGCGGTATGGAAGCGGCAGCAGCGTCCTGATTGGCAGTTTGATCAGGACGCCGGAGTCCTTGACGATGATCGTCGCATCGGGAGCGTGATCGATAATCATCTCCCTACAGGCTCCGCATGGCGGCACCACGGCCAGTTCCCGATCGGTTTCCTCGGGCTTGGGATGTCGCACGGCGACTGCTGTCAGGATGGTTCCGTCGCCGTCTAACACCGCACGACCGAAAGCCACTGCCTCGGCGCATACTGACAGCCGCCCCACGGTAGTTCCAATATGCAGTCCGGTCCAAACGCGACCATCCCGGGAGCGGATCGCGGCCGCAACCATGTGCCAGAATGGCTGATAATGCTTTGCCAGAACGGCGTTGGCAGCAGCAATCAGTTCATGATCGCCTTCTGTCAGTGCGATGTCTGGCGCGATAGCGTCATTCAGCGGCTTCGGCTTCCTCGGTATCATCGGCAGTCGTCAGCATCGTGTTGGCGATGACGCCCGAGTGTTCCCTCACTTTTACCTCGATGGCATCGGCGAGAGTCCGATGGTCGCGGAGGAACTGCTTTGCGTTCTCCCGCCCTTGCCCGATGCGCTGACTGTCGTAGCTGAACCATGCGCCGGACTTTTCCACAACACCGGCCTTTACGCCAAGGTCTAACAATTCACCGACCTTGCTGATCCCCTCGCCATACATAATGTCGAATTCGACCTGGCGGAACGGCGGCGCAAGCTTGTTCTTGACCACCTTGACCCGGGTCTGGTTTCCGACGACCTCATCCCGTTCCTTGATCTGGCCGATGCGACGTATTTCCAGCCGGATCGATGCATAGAATTTCAGCGCATTGCCGCCGGTGGTGGTTTCCGGATTTCCGAACATAACGCCGATTTTCATGCGTATCTGATTCAGGAAGATCAGCATGCACTTGCTGCGGCTGACACTGCCGGTGATCTTGCGCAGCGCTTGGCTCATAAGCCGAGCATGCAAGCCCATGTGGCTGTCCCCCATCTCCCCTTCCAATTCCGCACGCGGAACCAACGCGGCGACACTATCAACGACCAGCACATCGATCGCACCGGAACGCACAAGGGTGTCGGCGATTTCGAGCGCCTGTTCACCGGCATCTGGTTGGCTGATCAATAGGTTATCGACGTCTACGCCGAGCTTGCGGGCGTATGTCGGATCCAGTGCGTGCTCCGCGTCGACGAAGGCGCAGGTGCCCCCGCGTCGCTGGGCTTCGGCGATGGCATGCAGCGCCAGCGTCGTCTTGCCCGAACTCTCCGGGCCATAAATCTCGATGATGCGCCCGCGTGGCATTCCGCCGATACCCAGCGCCAGATCGAGCCCTAGAGAACCGGACGGAATGACTTCGATCTGCTCGTCCCCGCTGCGGGCACCCATGCGCATGATCGAGCCTTTGCCGAAAGCCCTTTCGATCTGCGCCATTGCAGCGTCGAGCGCCTTATTTTTTTCCATTCCGCATATTCCCTAACTCGATAACAACGCAGGCCCGACGATAGGCATTACACGCAGAGGATGTGTAATTGCAACCTATACGTGCGATCCATGCCCATTTGAATCCGATCTAAGCCGTACTCAATATGTTCCAAAAGAAGCCTAGCGCAAGAACCTCATGTGAACATAGGCTGAGACATGAAGGAGCGCCACTGACCCATATCATGGGCCTAGTAGCCGGATTCGGGAAAGGATTTTAACAAACGACACGGTTTCGCCGGCGGCAGAGTCGCCGCTGCCGTTCGTTTCTATCCACCATTTCAAGCGACTGGATGCCTGGATTTCTGGAAGCGCCACACATAAGCGACAATCTCCGCCACCACCTTGTAGTAAGCGGGTGGAATTTCGGTATCCAGTTCGAAGCGATACAATGCGCGTGCAACAGGCGGATTGGCGACGAGCGGAACTCCATGGCGCATGGCAACCTCACGGATACGGGTCGCCACCGCGTCGGTGCCCTTGGCCACGATCCGCGGCGCCGCGTTTTTTGTTCGGTCATACGCCAAGGCGACGGCGTAATGCGTGGGGTTGGTAATAACAACCGTCGCGGACGGCACATTTGCCATCATCCGCTTGCGTGCCCGCATGATGCGAATCCCACGAATCCGCGACTTGATATGCGGATTGCCATCGGTATCTTTCATTTCATCTCGAATGTCCTGCTTGGTCATCCGAAGATCGCGGGCATGACGAAAGCGCACCCACATCATATCGGCGCCCGCGGCGATGGCCTGGACGGACAGTCCGGCCGCAAATAGGTGCAAACTGGGTCCGGTCATTGCCGACAGCGATTTCCGTGGGTCCGCCCAAGGCAGCCCTATCAAGGCCTCCCAGTCCCCTTTCGTGGCTGCTCTAAGGACCACAAAGAACAATCCCAGTTTAGCAATAGACTTCATTAGCTCCACAAAGCCGCTAAAGCCAAAGATACGCTTGATGCCCGCGACTGGACTGGCACGTTGCAGTTGTGGCGCCAGCGCCCCGAGATGCAGGAGAAATCGGGTCTGTAAGAGGACAGCCGCGGCCCCCGCAAATACCGCTGTGATAAGAAACGGCGAAATTGCCATTAACGTCTCGGATAGGAAAAGATGTATCCCGCTTGACCCGAGAGCCGCCTTCTGTCCCACGGTTGAGAACGACAGGACCATATATGAAAGAAAATCGCGGATGGTGGCCGGCAACCGCAGCGCCAGGATGCAGGCGACCGACGCCATCGTTACAAATGCCGTGAACTCGCGGGAAAGCGGGACCTGTCCCTCGTCACGAGCCTGATCCAGGTGCCTGGCGGTTGCTGTTTCCGTACGATCGCCACTTTGATCGTCCCCGGCCATCAGCCGGCGCTACCGGGAAGCGTATTCATAAAGGCGGCGACCTCGTTGCGCCAAGCCAGGACAATCGCGCCGGACGTCATGGCAAGCAGCGCCAAACCGTCCATGATCTGCCCCGGCATGGAGACGAAATAGATCTGCATGCGCGGCACAACCCGCGAGATAAGTCCCATCGCCAGATTCCAGGCGACCGCGGAGACCACAAAAGGCGATGCGAGTTGAACGGCTAAGCCAAACTCGACACCCACGGCATGAATCGCAACCTGGAGATTTTCCCCGAATGGGGGCATGTGACCGGGGGGAATGATCTGGAACAAACCCGTTAGCGCGATCAGCGGCAAGGTATACAGGCTCGTCGTCAACAGTATGACCGGTATGCCTAAGGAGAATAATTTAGCCAGCGCCCCCGACTGTGCGCCCAGTTCGGGATCGGGCTGCAGGATAGAAGAAAGCCCCACCAAATATCCGATAAGTTGCGCCGCGACTGCGAATGCCAGAACGACGGCACGCGCAATCCAGCCGAAAGAAAGGCCGGTAACAACCTCGCCCGCGATCATCAGTGCCAAGTTCAGGCTCATCGCTGGCAATGGGGGAACCAAGGGTTGGACCGCCGGCAGCAGCAGGACGGTGAGACCGAGCGCGAGGCCAATTCTGACGATCGCCGGCGATCCTGCTTCGCCTACACCAGGCAGCAACGCCATGGCAGCACCAACCCTGGCCAACACCAGGACAAAAGCTGGCGCCCAGGCGGAAATCTCCGCGATGTTGAAATTCACGAACCACCAATGGCGATAATCCGGTCGAAAACCCGGTTTGCGAACCCCGCCAAAGTCGCCATCATAAACGGTGCAAGCATCATCAGCGTCAGGCCAATCGCGAATATTTTTGGCAGGAACGCCAGTGTGGACTCGTTTATCTGAGTGACCGCCTGGATAAACGAAATAAGCAGCCCGACTAGCAGAGCCATACCAAGTATCGGTACGCACAGCTTCATGGTTACGATCATGCAGTCGTGTATCAATGCGCCGACATCTGCCTCGTTCATCGATCAGATCGGCATCTTGATGATGTCTTGATAGGCCTGCACCACACGGTCACGAATAACTGTCGCGGTCTGCAACGTCATCGCAGCATGCGACAGGGCAGTCACGACTTCCGTAAGATTGCCGCCGCCGCCGATCGCCTGCATAGCTTGACTGTCCGCGGTATGCCCGGTTTGAATCGCCTGATCGATCGCCTGCCGCACAGCCCCGCCGAAGCTTTCCTGCGCGTCCGCCGTTGCGCCTGTCGGTGCATTTTTCGAATATGCCCGGGCAGCAGCCGACGGCGTAATGACGATCGTCGGGATCGTCGTCATTTCAGAAGATCGATGGTTTTATTGAGCATGCCACGCGTCGCCTGCATAACCGAAAGATTGGCACTATACGAACGCTCGGCTTCTCGCATGTCCATGATTTCCACGAACGTGTTGACGTTCGGAAGCTTCACGTAACCCTTTGAATCGGCTGCGGGATTCGATGGATCGTAGCGTAACGGCAGATCGCTGTCATCGACACCGATATTCTTCACTTGAACGCTGTCCAGGCCGGCCGCACGATCGACCGCACTTTCGAACGTAATTGTCTTACGGCGGTATGGCTCGCCGCCCGGGGAAGAACCGGTCGTGTCCTGGTTCGCGATATTTTCCGCGATAACCCGAAGGCGCTTGGTTTGGGCATCCATACCGGTCGCGGAAACATCGAGCGCCTGATTAAGATCGTTCGCCATCACTAGCCCTTGCCCAGGGCGATATTGAACAACAGCGTGTATTTTTTCCACACCGTGGTTACCAACGACTGCGTCGTCTCGGTATCGGCGACCTTGGTCAGTTGCTCATCCAGCGCAACTGAATTTCCATCCAGGGCACGCGCGGTCGGAGGATCGCGGGTAAGCGGCGCCGAACCGGCCGGCAGAGTGCCCGCCATGTGCCCCGCCTGGGTCATGACCGGCTGAACGGGGCTATAGCCGGACAAAACCTTGGCGAACGGGGCAATATCCTGCGTCTGAAATCCGGGGGTGTTTGCGTTGGCGATATTCGCCGCCAGAACGCCTTGGCGCTGGGCTGCCCAGGCGAGACGCTTTTCCGCCAGGTTAAATAAGCCAATGTCGGTCGGGTCCATGCCGATAATCTGACATGGACTTCTTAACTGAAGGTTAACGGCTCCGATTAATCGGTTGTTCACTTTGTTCAAGAATAAAGGGCGTCATTCCGATCGGTGGTGCCCTATGCAAACCAATTCCAATCCGCGCTGATGCCCACCGCTTCCATTCTTTCCGCGCTAGGAATTCTCGCCGGCATTGTCGGGCTGGTTCTGCTCGCCGGTCGGGTTGCTTCCAGGCTTCACTTGACGGCGAAGGTTGGCGTTGGACGAACTCTAGTGCTGCGCGAGTCCATCGCACTCGACCCGCGGCGGCGCGTTCACCTGTTGCAGTGTGGCCAACGCCAAGTCGTTCTGCTGACGGGGGGCTCGCAGGACATCGTCATCGGATGGATGAACGAGACATGAGGCGCCTCGGTTGGGCCGTGCTGGCGCTGTCGATTACGATACCGTCGCTGGTTCACGCACAATCGGTCAATATCGACTTGGGGGCAGCCGGGGAAGCAGGTGCGACTGCCAGGATCGTGCAACTAACCGCGATGGTCACAGTATTGTCGCTGGCACCCAGTATCCTGGTGATGACAACGGCTTTCACCCGCATCGTCATCGTCCTTTCATTGCTCCGCAATGCGCTCAGCACGCAGGGAACGCCACCTAACATAGTCGTCGTCGGGCTTGCCCTGTTTCTGTCATTTTTTGTCATGGAACCAGCGATGAACCAAGCCTGGATGCAAGGCATTCAACCGATGACAGACGGCCGCATTTCAGAAACCGAAGGATTGCGGCTGGCCGTGGCGCCGTTTCACGCCTTCATGGCCGACACAGCGCGGGAGTCGGATGTGCGGTTCTTTATCGGGCTGGGCCACCTCGATACCTCCGACACCGCCGATCCAGCACCGTGGCGGGCACTTGTGCCAGCCTTCATCGTCGGAGAGTTGCGCCGATCGTTTGAAATGGGATTTCTGATCTTCCTGCCATTCCTCGTCATCGACATTGTCGTCGCGAGCGTACTGATGAGCCTGGGGATGATGATGCTGCCGCCAAGCGCGGTGTCGCTTCCATTCAAGCTGATTTTCTTTGTCATGATCGATGGATGGCGACTAATCGCCGGCAGCCTTATCCAAAGCTTCATAACGGGTGGGCCCTGAATTGCACCCAGGGTCACCAACTCGGGAAGTCTCCAGATGGACCCGGGTGTCGCCAAACCCGTAAAGTTCAGTCAGAAAGATTTTGGCAATTGTAAACATTTGTTATCGGAGGAATCAGCCGTGCTACAGCCCAAAGCGCCTTCCTGGATGTCCGAGTTCCGCAAGTTTATCATGCGGGGCAATGTCGTGGATCTGGCCGTTGGCATTATAATCGGCGCGGCCTTCACCGGCGTAGTCAGCAGCTTGGTCAAGGACGTGTTCAACCCCCTGCTGGGTCTAGCCACTGGCGGGGTCGATTTTTCCAATGTTTTTGTCTCGTTGAACGGCCAACACTATTCAAACCTCGCGGAAGCTCAGAAGGCCGGTGCGCCGACCCTGAACTTCGGGCTGTTCATTAACGCGATCGTCCAATTCCTGATCGTCAGCTTCGCTGTTTTTTGGATCGTCAAGGCGCTAACGAGGCTGAATGTTCGACACGACGAAGCCCCTCCCCCGCCGTCAAAGACCGAGGTACTACTCGGCGAGATCAGAGATGCCTTGAAGGCAAGGCCGTAAACGACGGTCGGGTGGCCCAGGGCCACCCGAGCTTACCCATATTTAGTGGACAGAAACCGGCAGCATCTCGTGCTGGACGACCGCCGCAACCGCAACATCCCGATTTTCGGTAATCGCCATTGGGGTTCCGTCAGCTGCGTGGATAGCGAAGCCCTGGACCCCGTTGATCATCACGGGCTTGACGTAAGCGATATGCGATACTCCAAGCGCAGCCAATTGCTGCTCTGACAGATGCCGCACGTCGAAGACCACAGCTTCTGGCGGCGTAGCGGAACCGAGGTCGGACGGGTTGCTTGAATCGATATTCATTGGTTCTGTATCCCTCTTTCTGCGGCAACCTTTCGAAAAGCGTTGCCTGGTTTTAAGGTGGGCCCCCAGAGGCACCCTCCCAATCCTATTTTCCCGACCTGCTCTCAACGACGGGAGTTAGGCTAGAGCCGTTAGGTCGGAGCGCTGGTCCCGACGCGTTTCGCGTAATCGGTATGGTCTTTACGCGGACCTCCGGCTGCGGCTTCGCCAAGTCGATGTGCAAGAGACCATTGTCTAACCACGCACCCTTCACCTCGATACCTTCGGCCAGAACGAACGACCGCTGGAACTGCCTGGCAGCGATGCCCCGATGAAGAAATATCCGGCCTTGGCTGTCGTCAGTCTGCCTCCCACGTATAACCAGTTGGTTATCTTCCTGGGTGATTTGCAGGTCATCCATTGTGAATCCCGCAACGGCAAGCGTTATGCGCAACCCAGTCGGACTAATCTGCTCGATATTATAAGGCGGATAACCGTCAGATGACGTTTTTGCGGCACGTTCAAGCATCTGCTCGAGATGGTCGAAACCCAGAAACAACGGCGACGTAAACATTCGGGTGGACAAAGCCCCCTCCTACGAGCGAAGCGAATACCAAGACCCTTTCAAGGCACCTCGGACAAAGAAACATCTTGGCACCCGAACTCGTACTTGCAAGAGGGATATGAACCCAACACTACCAAAGAGTTGATACGCCGTTGATTGGCAGCGACCAGAACGCTAGATGCAGCGTTATCATGAGCATCGACACCACCACAGCGTCCACCGACACACTACCCATCCTGATTGCGCCGCATCAGATCCTGAAAACGCGCGCTCTTCCGGTCAAGTCCCCGGATACCGAGGTGGTGCGGGACCTGATCCCGCGCCTGTTCGCCACAATGTACAAGGCCCCGGGAATCGGTCTGGCCGCACCGCAAATCGGCCACGGTCTCCGGCTCTTCGTCATCGATTTGATGCCGAACGACAAAAAGCAGCCGATATGTCTGATCAACCCGGAGATCGTCGCGGTCAGCGATGAGCTGGCCACCCGCGAGGAAGGCTGCCTTTCGCTCCCCAACCAATACGCTGACATTACCCGTCCTGCTCGGGTTAAAGTCCGCTACTTCGACGCGGCCGGAGCGAAGCGCGAGATCGAGGGCGACGGCCTTCTTTCCGCCTGCTTACAACACGAAATTGATCACCTCGACGGGGTTCTGTTCGTCGATCACCTGTCGGCGCTGAAGCGAAACATGATCATGCGCCGCCTAGGCAAGGAGCAGCGCCAGCTTCAAGATGAGCGAAAGCGATAGCGCCATGCGCCTCGCTTTTATGGGCAGCCCGGATTTCGCCGTTCCCGCGCTGAGGGCCTTGCACCAGGCCGGGCATACGATCGCCGCGGTTTATTGCCAGCCCGCGCGACCGGCGGGTCGCGGCCAGGCATTGCGCAGGTCACCGGTGCATGTCGCGGCCGACGCCTTGGGCCTTACAGTTCGCACCCCCGCCCGCGTACGAACCGACCCTGATGCACAAGCCGCCTTCAAAGCGCTCGATCTCGACGCCGCCGTAGTGGCCGCCTACGGCCTGATCCTACCGCAAGCCATGCTGGATGCCCCCAAGCACGGCTGCCTCAATATCCACGCCAGCCTGTTGCCGCGCTGGCGGGGCGCCGGGCCAATTCAGGCCGCCATCCTTGCTGGAGACACCGAAACCGGCATCACCATCATGCAGATGGAAGCTGGCCTGGACACTGGGCCGATGCTGCTGCGCCGAAGCGTCCCAATCACACCGGTCGCCACCACCGCCCTCCTTCACGATACGCTGGCGGACCTGGGGGCCAACTTGATCCTGGAGGCGCTCTCGTCCTGGCCAACCCCGGTTGCCCAGGCGGATGCCGAGGCAACTTACGCTCCGAAGCTCAGCCGAGAGGATGGACGCATCGATTGGACACGCCCAGCCGCGGCGATTGACCGCCAGATCAGGGCGTTCGATCCCTGGCCAGGCACCTTCACGATGCTCGAAG
Source organism: Acetobacteraceae bacterium (assembly GCA_027353465.1). Lineage (GTDB taxonomy): Bacteria > Pseudomonadota > Alphaproteobacteria > Acetobacterales > Acetobacteraceae > Rhodopila. The sequence goes on from DAIEHR010000346.1 coordinate 29,776, forward strand.
GGCAGCCCTTCAAGGTCATCGCCGCAACGCCAATCCAAGCCACCGGCATTCCCGGCACCGCACTCGACTCCGCTCTGATGATCGCCTGTGGCGATCAGGCCCTGCGCTTAACCAAAGTCCAGTTACCCGGCCGGGGCGTCCTTGAAGCGGGGGCCTTTCTGCGCGGCCACCCGATCCCCCCCGGCACATTGTTTGGATCATGACGCGCTGGGCCCTGTTGCTTGAATACGACGGCACCCCGTTCGTCGGCTGGCAGCGGCAGATCAACGGTTTCTCGGTGCAACAGGTGCTGGAACAGGCGGCCGCCAATCTGAACGGCGCCCAGCCCGTCGCCAGCATCGTGGCCGGGCGAACCGACGCTGGCGTCCATGCGGAAGGTCAGGTCGCGCATATCGACTTGCCCGACGGCCATCGCGCCAAGACCGTGCGAGATGCCTTGAATTACCATATGAAGCCATACCCAGTCGTAGTGCTGCGGGCCTGCCCCGTCCCCGACGACTGGAACGCGCGCTTCTCGGCCAATCATCGGGCTTACCGGTTCCGCATCCTCAACCGGCGCAGCAGACCCGCTTTGATGGCACACCGCGTATGGCACGTCCCGCACCCGCTCGACGCGGCCGCCATGCATGAAGCAGCCCGTCCGCTGCTCGGACGGCACGATTTCACCTCGTTCCGCGCCGTATCCTGCCAGGCTAAATCCCCAATCCGCACGCTGGACCGGCTGGATGTCGTCCGACACGACGATATCGTCGAAATCGTGACCGAGGCCCGCAGCTTCCTTCATCATCAAGTGCGCAATTTCGTCGGCACGCTGAAGCTGGTAGGTGAAGGCCGCTGGCCCTCGGATCGCGTCCAATCCGCGCTAGAGGCCCGCGATCGCGCCGCCGCGGGTCCAACCGCGCCGCCGGACGGCTTGACGCTAATCCGCGTCGGCTATCCCGACAATCCGTTCGTGGGTCAAGGTGCCAGCGCGATCGCCAGCGAGGCCAGGAAGATCCCGATCGACTGATCGAGTACCACCAGCCAGACAGCGGTCATGACCCCAACGCCCAGGGCCAGCCGGGTAGCATACCATTCCAGCCAAAGCGCCCAGCCAATCATGATCAGGTCGCACGCCTGATCGACAACGGCGGGCGCCCCAAGCGTCCCAGGAATGCCGCCAACGATGACCAGCACGCCTTCCACCACATTGCACCAGTTCCACAGCACGATGTAGCGGCCCCATCGATCCGCCTTGCCGAGCATCGGCGCCAGTCGGTGTGTCAATTCGACAAACACCAGCCATCCCAGCACGAACACGATCGCCTCGCGCCCAGCCGCATGCACCGGGTCCCCTGGCACACCGTCCACCGCCCAGGACATCAGCATCCGAACGATCACCGTCGGCAGCGACAGCGCAATTGCCCAGAAGCTGCGAACTACTGTTCGATGATCGCCCGACACCAGCGCGACACCGTCAGGACGTCCGCGCGCCAGACGCAATGCCGCGAACAGGCCCGCGGCCACGCTGGGAACCGCGCTCATGCCAGTCCGTGAACCAGTAGACGCGGCCCTACCACCACCGCAACCGTTGCCAGATTCACCAGGAATACCAATGTCGCCGCTTGGATTCGCGACAGCGAAAGCGCGTTTCGTGCCAGAAACCAATGCAGCCACAAGCCGTAGCATCCCAGACTACCAAGCAGAATCAAGCTTGCCGCGTCCTCTGTCATCCCGAGGGTGATCGCCACGCTGAGCGGGACCAGGATCAGGCAGGCCAGGATCGGCAGGATCCATTCGCACCAGTTGAATGCGGTAGCAAACCGAAGCCAGGCATCCGTCCGTTTCCAAACCCTGGCCAACTCGTAAGAGACGACGGCCGGAGTCAGCAGCGCACAGATCGTCATCGCCAAATCCGTCAGCGCCCGCCCTGGGCCCTCGGTGAACAGCCCTGCCGCGGCGCCAACCAAGGGGAATGCCACCAAGGGCGCCAAACTGGACAGGAAAGACTGCGCATCGCCGCCAAAGCAAGCGATGCCCGCGGCCTTCCCGCGGGCGACCAGCCACAACCCAACGAGGACACTTCTCCGAGGCACCGGCCCGCGCCTCATGCCAAGAAGGCCGCGACGATATCCCGGTAGATTTTCGCCAAATCGCGCAGTTCCGCCACCGGTACACATTCATCGACCTGGTGCATCGTCGTACCGACCAGGCCGAATTCCGCAACCGGGCAATAATTCGCGATAAACCGGGCATCGGATGTACCGCCGCCGGTGTCCAGCTTAGGATTGATCCCGGTCGCACCCGCGATGGCATCCCGCAGGATATCCACCACAGGCCCCGGCTTCGTAATGAACGATTCGCCGCTGACTGACGACTCCAGATCGAACCGATCGGCATATCGCGCCACCGTCGCACGCACCCAAGCAGTCAACGAGGCACCCGAATGTGCATCGTTGAACCGGATGTTCAATGCGGCACGTGCAGACGACGGTATGATATTCGTCGCGCTATTGCCCACGTCAACGCTAACCACTTGCAGCGACGATGGCTCAAACCAGTCTGTCCCCGCATCTATCGGCGCCGACGTCAGTGCGTCCAGTACTCGGATCAGCCGGTGGACCGGATTATCCGCCCGATGCGGATAGGCGACATGCCCCTGGGTGCCATGCACCTCGATCGTCATGTTCACGCTGCCGCGCCGGCCGATCTTGACCATGTCACCCAGCTTCACCGGACAAGTGGGTTCGCCGACCAGGCAAAAATCCGGAATTTGACCGTTGGCCCGCATCCACTCCAGCACTTTAACGGTGCCATCGGTGGCCGGCCCTTCCTCGTCACCGGTGATCAGGAAACTAATCGAGCCCTTCGGCGCCCCCTTTTCCAGATGCTGGGCAACGCCCGACACAAAAGCCGCGATCGCGCCCTTCATATCGCAGGCGCCACGCCCATACAGGACGCCGTTTCGCACATCGCCGCCAAACGGATCGCTGCGCCAGTTCGCCGCGCCGACCGGCACCACGTCGGTATGGCCCGCGAAGCAGATATGCGGCCCGCCGGTTCCCAACCGGGCGAAGACATTCTCTATGTCGCCAAAGCGCAGCCGGTGGATGGTAAACCCCAGCCGGCCCAGCATATCGGATAGAGCGTCCTGCGCGCCGCCGTCGGCGGGTGTCACCGAGGCGCAGCGGATCAGCGACTGCGCCAGCGGCAAGGGATCGGTTAAGTCGATCAATCGCGCAACAACTCGTTGATGGAGGTTTTTGCCCGGGTCTGCGCATCGACCACCTTCACGATAACGGCGCAGTACAGCGACGGACCCGGCGACCCATCGGGCAACGGCTTACCTGGCAAGGAACCCGGCACAACCACCGAGTAGGCCGGCACCCGGCCCATGAAAATCTCACCCGTGGCCCGATCGATAATCTTGGTGGACGCGCCGATAAATACGCCCATCGACAACACCGCACCGCGCTCCACCACCACGCCCTCCGCGACCTCGGACCGGGCGCCAACAAAGCAATCGTCCTCGATGATGACCGGGTTGGCCTGCAAGGGTTCCAGCACCCCGCCGATACCCACGCCGCCGGACAAATGGCAGTTCTCCCCGATCTGCGCGCAGCTTCCGACGGTGGCCCAGGTATCGACCATTGTGTTGCGCCCGACCCGGGCGCCGACATTGACAAAACTGGGCATCAAAACAGCGCCCGGCGCGATGAACGCGGACTTGCGAACAACAGCGCCCGGTACCGCGCGGAAACCGGCTTCCTTGAAGCGGTTCTCACCCCAGCCGGTGAACTTCATCGGCACCTTGTCCCAGACCGGCGCCCCGCCGGGGCCTTCCATCGGCACCGAATCCGTCAGCCGGAACGACAGCAGCACCGCCTTCTTCAGCCACTGGTTCACGTGCCAGCCGGATTCGCCCTTCTCCGCAACCCGCACCTCGCCCGTATCAAGCGCTTCCAACGCCGCCTCGACAGCGTCCCGCGCCTCACCCTTGGTGGCGGAAGACAGGGTTTCCCGACGTTCCCAAAGGGTTTCGATCGGCTGTTGCAGCGTGTGTTGAGACATCGTGAGGCCGTTTCCTGGATTGAATCGGCCGGACGATGCGTTCGGCACCGTTTTCTGTCAACGCGAGATCGAACGGCCCATGCCGCGCGGCAGACCGAAAGTGCGGCGAAGCGGCGCATCGGCCAGAGAAATCACGAAATTCAGCGTCTAAGAGGGTTTTTCGTTCACGAGACACGGTGGCTGCGCTAGAATTCCACCCGAGAGTTCTGGAGCATGCGATGTCATTTGGCCGAGAAGTTAAGCGACACGCCCGGATCATGATCGCTCCGGCGGTATTTTTGTCGATTACCGCCTTTTTTGGCTGGAATGCCACTCAGGGTGACCGTGGTCTGGTTGCCTTTGCGCAGCGCCAGGAACTGCTGAAGCAGGTCCAAGCCGATCAGGCCGCCGCCAGGGCCGAAAAGGAAGCCTGGGAAACCCGCGTTATAGGGCTTCGGGCTAGCAGGCTAGACCCTGACACCCTGGATGAACGCGCCCGAGCGATGTTGAACCTCGCCGACCCAAACGACGTCATTGTTAAGCTGGGTTCTCAGGACAAGCTGTTTTAGCGCGCGCTTTGGCCCGGGCGAACCGGGCCAAAGCGGCAGCCTATCAGCGATTCATCATCACCGGCAGCGTTGAATGCTCCAGCACATGCCTGGTAACGCCCCCCAGGATCAACTGCCGCAGCCTGGAATGCGAGTAAGCTCCCATCGACAGCATATCGCAGCCGAAATTCGCCGCGGCGTCCAGCAGTCCGGCCCCGACCGAACCACCAACCGATTTGAACGTGACAATCTCCGCCCGCACAGCGTGAAGTGCCAGGTAGGACGCCAGATCCGGGGCACCGGGTCCGCGCCGCTGATACCCGTCGGCTGACAAAATGGCCACACCCTCGGCCCGTTGCATCCATGGCATCGCCGCCAGCACCGACGACGCCGACTCCGCCGTCCCATTCCAGGCGAGGCAAACCCGCGTGCCGATCGCGGCCGGCGTCACCTGCGGAGAGATCAGCACCGGCCGCCCCGAATCGAACAGCACCGCATGCAACGCGTCCGACGACGACACATCCTCGCCGGCGTCCGGATGCGGAACCACGGTCAGATCCGCCAACCGCGCCTGCTGGGCGACAATATCTTCCTCGCGCCCGGTGACCGAAGCGAAGCTGGCCGTCGCGTGATCCGACCCGGGATGCGCCTCCTGCACCGCGACGTCATGCCGAGCGACAAACCGCTCGAACATCGAGCGAACGGCGTGGGCGCGGTCGTTGCTCTCTTTCTCGGTGGCAGACATCATCTCCTCGATCATCGCACCGGACAGGCCTTCTCCAGCCAGCGGGGCGACATCGCGGCTATCCACCCGGACGTGCAATGCCGTTACATGAGCATTCCACCGCCGCGCGATCGTCAGCGCGGTCGCAAGCGCGGCTTCACCCGCCGCGGTGCCGGTCAGGGGCAGCAATATCTTGCGTATAGCCATTGTCAGCTCCTCCAAACGGGTTGCGCATAGAGCAATGCAGGTTTGCGTTGTCGTTGCAAGCGGTGTCCGCGACAGCCGACCTACGGAAAGAGTTTGCTCTGCTCCCAGGTGCCCGCCGCGGAGCAACGGTACACTGTCCGATCATGCAACCGATACGGCATGTCCTGCCAGAACTCGAACGATTCCGGCAGAACCCGGTAGCCGGACCAATGGCTTGGCCGGGGAATATCGTCCGGAAAACGAGCCTCCATTTCCGCCAGGCGCTCTTGGAGAATTGTTCGCTGTGCCAACGGTCTGGACTGCTTGGACGCCCAGGCGCCTAGCCGGGAAATGCGCGGGCGCGAGGCGTAATAGGCATCCGCCTCCGCGTCCGTCACATGTTCGACGACGCCTTCGATTCTGATCTGTCGCCTAAGGGACTTCCAATGGAACAGCAGCGCGACGTGCGCATTAACCGCCAGTTCCCCGCCCTTGCGGCTTTCCTTGTTGGTATAAAACACGAACCCGCGCTCATCGACGCCCTTCAGCAGGATCGCCCGCAGCGATGGCCGTCCGTCCGGCGTTGCTGTCGCAACGACCATCGCGTTCGGGTCGTTCGGTTCGGCCGCTTCCGCCTCCGCCATCCAGACCTTGAACTGGTCGAACGGGGAATTCGCGAGGGGCTCGCCTGCGGGCATGAGAACAATCCTTCAAATCAGGGCTCTGACAGGGCCGATAACAACACTTTCCCCACATCCGGCAAGCAGGCATCGCGGCCAGATCAGCTATGCACGGCTTTCGCTGCCCCTTGCGGGTTGCCAGGGTCCGGGCAAACACAATAAGCAGGTCAGCCTGTTCGCGGAGATCGCCATGAAAGACCAGTTACGCGCCGACCCCCATGCCGAAATCCGCGAGGAAGTCCGCAAGCTGTGCGGCAAATTTCCCGGCGAATATTGGCGCAAGCTGGATGAACAACGCGGCTACCCAACCGAATTCGTCCGCGCGCTGACCGAGGGCGGCTACCTTGGCGCCCTGATCCCCGAGGAATTCGGCGGCGCGGGCCTGCCGCTGTCCGCCGCCGCCGCGATCCTGGAAACCGTCCAGGCCGAGGGCTGTAACGGCGCGGCTTGCCACGCCCAAATGTATATCATGGGCACGATCCTGCGGCACGGCACCGACGCTCAGAAGAAGACCTACCTGCCGAAGATCGCAACCGGCGAACTGCGCCTGCAGGCGTTCGGAGTCACCGAACCAACCAGCGGCACCGACACAACATCGCTGCGCACCTTCGCCCGCAAGGAAGGCGACAAATACATCGTCAACGGCCAAAAAGTCTGGACCAGCCGCGCCGAACACTCCGACCTGATGCTTCTCCTCGCTCGGACCACTCCGAAAGACCAGACCGTCAAGAAAACCGAGGGACTCTCGACCTTCATCGTCGATATGCGCGCCGCACTGGGCAACGGGCTGACCATCCGGCCGATCCGCACCATGATGAACCACAATTCGACCGAGGTGTTCTTCGACAACATGGAGATCCCGGCCGAGAATCTGGTCGGCATCGAAGGCCGCGGCTTCCGCTACATCCTGGACGGCATGAACGCGGAACGCCTGCTGATCGCCGCGGAGTGCATCGGCGACGCCAAATGGTTCCTCAACAGAGCCAGCGACTACGCGCGCGAACGCCACGTCTTCGGACGCCCCATCGGCCAGAACCAGGGCATCCAGTTTCCGCTCGCCCGCGCCTACGCACAGATGCGCGCCGCCGAACTGATGGTCCAGGCCGGGTGTGACAAGTTCGAGGCCGGGGAAACGCCGGGCGAAGAAGCTAACATGGCGAAGATGCTGGCCGCCGAAGCATCCTGGGCCGCCGGCGAAGCCTGCATTCAGACCCACGGTGGATTTGGCTTCGCCGAGGAATACGACATCGAGCGGAAATTCCGCGAAACCCGGCTGTATCAGGTGGCGCCGATCAGCACGAACCTGATCCTGTCGTATATCGCGGAACATGTCTTGGGGCTGCCCCGGAGTTATTAGGCTTGCCGGTTGGGCCTCTCGCGTTGCGATCGGCCCAAACGGCCTGGATGCGGAACCATGCCAACGCCTGTGGCCTACCCCCACAATACCGACAGCGGCACGGCAAACATTCGATCCCCGAACGGCACGATCTGGTCGTGATCGTACAGCACCATTCCCAGCATAAACCGGTCCCCGCAGGCCTCGGCCAGGCGCCGCATGCCATGAAAATCCGACCGGGCCACCGTCGAGGCCGCCTTCACCTCAACCCCCACCACCTGCCCCTGACGGTTCTCCATGACGATATCCACCTCGTTCCGCTCTTTGTCCCGGAAGTAGGAGAATTCTAGCCGCTCATCCTCCCACCCCGCCATTTTCAGCAGTTCAGCCAGCACAAACGTCTCCAG
>DAIEHR010000348.1 GCA_027353465.1 Acetobacteraceae bacterium
CGAGCGGCACCGCGCGCGACGATCTCCGACGCCAGAAACGGGTACAGATCATGGACGGTATAGACCTGGGTTCCGGTGACGCTGGCCCACGTACCGCCCAGCGCCGCCATCCGTTGTTCCATCACGCCCAGCACGTAGCGCGCCTTCTCGGCGATCGCGTCGGGGCTGGTCTCGCCATAGCGGACTGTCTTGTCTCGATACGGTCCGGCGCCCTCCAGCGACTCACCGCTGCCGGCGCAGACGAACGAGGGTTCGGCATTCGCCGCCGGCACCACATAGCAGAAGGCATGGAAACCGGGTTCCGCGGGCAGGTCGATCTCCGGGCAGACATTACTGCGCGCCACCGGATTCTGGTCGTTGGCAAAAATCCCCCAGCGTTCCAGCGTGCCGACATAGTCCCGGTTGAACGCGGTGAACCCGGCGTCGGTGAACGGCGCCGGGGAGCGCAGTTCGCAGGCACAGAACGCGGTCAGGGGCACCCTGCGCTGACCGAGCCAGGCTTCGATCCGGCGGAAGCCTTCCATCAAGGGCACGGGGTTGGCGAAGCGCACCCGCTCGATCGCATAACCCGGCAGGGCGGCGACCCCGGCGGAGTATTGAAACGGTCCGGGGATGTAGCGGTATCCCTCGCGATCGATGGTTCCGCTCATGCCGCGCTCCCGCGAAAGGGCTGTTACTCTGGATAGATCATCTTCCGGGTCACGCCGCCATCGACGACGAACTCCGCCCCGGTGATGAAGCCACTGTCGGGCCCGAGCAGGAAGGCGGTCAAGCCGGCGATGTCGTCGGGGCGTCCGACGCGGCCGGCGGGATGGAAGGCGTGCTCCTCGGCGGTCGGTTCCGGCCCTTTGGTCAAAATCCAGCCGGGGCTGATGCAGTTGACGCGAATATCCGGCCCAAGGCTGATCGCCAGCGCATGGGTCAGCGCGACCAAGCCGCCCTTGGACGCCGAATAGGACTCGGTATTCGGTTCCGACATTCGCGCTCGGGAGGACGCAATTGTCACCACCGACCCTTTGGCGGCGCGCAGCAACGCCTCCGCCGCGCGGACCAGCAGGAAGGTGCTGGTCAGGTTGGTGGTCAGCACGGACGACCATTCCGCCAGGGACAGATCGGCGATCGGCTTGCGGATCACGAAGCCGGCGTTGCAGACCAATGCATCCAGCCGCTGTTCGGCGGCGGCGACCGACGCCACCAGCTTGGTCACCGCTGCCTCATCACCAACATCGCAGATCACGAAGCGGCCGCCGGGCGGGGCAGCCCCACCCGGTTCCCGATCCGCGACCACCACCCGCCAGCCGTCGCGCGCCAGCCGCGCCGCGATCCCGGCGCCGATGCCCTTGGCACCGCCGCTGATCAGCGCGACCCGGCCAGGGGCGCCGCTCAAACCTTGGCCGCGTCGAGGGCCTGGGACAGGTCGGCGAGGATGTCGTCAATATGCTCGATCCCCACCGAAAGCCGGACGTAACCCGGCGTCACACCAGCCGCCGCCTGTTCCGATTCCGTCAACTGGGAGTGGGTGGTGCTGGCGGGATGGATCGCCAGGCTGCGCGCGTCACCGATATTGGCGACGTGGTAGAACATTTTCAGCGCATCGATGAACTTGCGGCCGGCCGGCGCGCCACCCACCAGTTCGAAGCCGCACAGTCCGCCGTGGCCGTGCGGCAGGTATTTCGCCGTCCGGTCCGCGCCGATGCCGGTGTGATGCGCCGGATGGATGACACGCGCCACGTCCTTGCGATCCGCCAGATAGTTGGCGACCGCCAGCGCGTTACGGCTGTGCTCGCGCATCCGCAGCGCCAGCGTCTCGACGCCCTGGATGAACTGGAATGCGTTGAACGGCGCCATCGCGGCCCCCAGGTCGCGCAGCAGGGTGACGCGCATCTTCAGGATATAGGCGATCGGACCCAGCGGCTTGACCGCCTGCGACCAGACCGCGCCGTGATAGGACGGATCCGGCGTGTTCAGCGCCGGCTGACGGCCGGGATTGGCCTCCCAGTCGAAGTTGCCGCCATCGATGACGATGCCGCCGATCGACGTGCCATGGCCGCCGATCCACTTCGTGGTGGAATACATCACCACCGCCGCCCCATGATCGAACGGACGCACCAGCAGCGGCGCCGCCGTATTGTCCATGATCAGCGGAATACCGAAAGATCGGCCGATCGCGGCAACCTCGGCGATCGGGAACGGGATCAGCTTCGGGTTCGGCAGCGTTTCCGCATAATACGCCCGCGTCTTGTCGTCGGTCGCCCGGCGAAACGCCTCGGGGTCGATCGGATCGACGAAGCGGGTTTCGATCCCCTGGTCCCTCAGCGTGTTCGCGAACAGGTTCCAGGTGCCGCCATACAGGTCGGTCGAGGCGACGATGTTGTCGCCGGCCTTGGCCAGGTTCTGCACCGAGAAGGCCGACGCCGCCTGACCGGACCCCACCGCCAGCGCCGCGACGCCGCCTTCCAACGCCGCGAGGCGCTGTTCCAGCGCGTCGCAGGTCGGGTTCATGATGCGGGTGTAGATGTTGCCCAGTTCCTTCAAGCCAAACAGATTGGCGGCATGTTCGGCACTGTCGAACTGGAACGACGTGGTCTGGTAGATCGGCACAGCGACGGAATGGGTGGCGCTGTCACGACGCCATCCAGCGTGCAGGGCGAGGGTTTCGGGGTGCTTGCTGGTCATCGGCGTGGGCCTTCCTGGTTCCGGTCGGCGCGCACTATAGTCTCAACAGACACCACGTAAATCACTCAGCTGATAATGAAAAATCGTGTTCCGAGGCCAGCACTGTGGAGGATGAGCAGCCAAACAGCAAAGATTCGGGAGAAAATTCGTCCTTAGCTTTATCCCGCCCGTATGACCTTGCTCCTAAACTCACCGGCGTGTTATCCACCAGCAGGATCGAACCGGCTGTGGGATAATTGGATTTGCTGTTCAGTTCTCTTGTTTTCGTTTTCGGCTTTCTCCCCACTGCGCTGGCCGGCTACTATGTAGCGTCTAAGATAGGACACCGCGTTGCCAGGGCTTGGTTAATAGCAGCCTCGCTAGTGTTTTACGGATGGTGGAACCCGGCAGCTGTAACACTGCTGCTGTTATCGATCCTGGTCAATTACGCGGTGGCGACGTTGATCATGGCGACCGAATCGCATCCGCGGTTGCAAAGTTGGATCGCGGCAGGCGGGATCAGTGCAAATTTGGCGGCGCTGTTTTACTATAAATATTTGTTTTCAGTTATGGGCCTGGCAAACTACCTCGTGCCAGCGATCCATGACATTGAGCCGATCGTACTTCCACTAGGCATCTCATTTTTCACGTTTACCCAGATCGGTTACCTTGTTGATTGCAAGGCCGGCGTGACGCGTGATCGCAATTTTCTCAATTATATGCTATTCGTTACGTTTTTTCCGCATCTGATCGCAGGCCCGCTTCTGCACAATCGCGACATCATGCCGCAATTCGCCGACCGCCGCTCTTATGGCGTGTCGGCGGAAAATCTGTCGGTGGGGCTATCGATCTTCGCGATCGGGCTGGCAAAAAAATGCATTTTCGCGGATCCACTGTCGGAATGGGTCGCCAGCGGCTACGCCCATACCGATGGGATTGGCTTCACCGACGCCTGGACTCTTGCTGTCAGCTATTCGCTGCAGCTCTATTTTGATTTTTCTGGATATTCCGACATGGCAATCGGTCTCGCGAGAACGATGAATATTCGGTTTCCGGTCAATTTCAACTCGCCCTACAAAGCGCAGAATGTCATAGAATATTGGCAAAGGTGGCATATCACCCTGACGAAATTCCTGACCACCTACCTGTATACTCCACTGGCGATCGCCATCATGCGCTGGCGTATGCGTAACAAATTCGGGATAAACCGGCCCGCACAGCGTACCTTCAACGGTTTCGTCTCGATGATTGCGATACCGTTGCTTGTGACCATGACCATCGCAGGCATCTGGCACGGGAGTGGAATCACTTTTCTGATCTTCGGCGCAATGCATGGAGTTTACTTGTGCGTCAATCACGCCCTGCGCGTGTTCCGTACACGGGAGCCCTCATCGCGCATGCCCGCAATAATGGGACGAAGTGCTGCTACCTATCTAAGCGTGTTGGCGGCAAGCGTATTTTTCCGAGCACCATCGGTTGGGGACGCGGTCCATGTACTGACTGGGATGACCCGGATCGGGAACGTCGTGGCCACGTCCATCACGCATGCCGGGATCATGCAGTCGCTTCACATCGCGGTACTCTATAGCATCATATGGTTGTTCCCGAATACGCAGCAGATCATGCGACGCTTCGATCCGACCCTGGAGGAGGTGACGATTCAATCCGGGTTACGCTTGACCTGGACGCCGAACCTGCCGTCCGCGGTCATGATCGGGATCGCCGCATCGGTGGCGATACTCCTGCTGGGTGGCACTACCGAGTTTCTTTATTTTCGGTTCTGAGGACGATATGGAATTTTCGTTCCGTTCCTATATGTTGTCCACGGCGCTTGTGATAGCCGCGATCATTGGGGGCGCGTGGCTTTTCACCAAAACAATGCGAATGTATTTCATGGAGAGCGGCTACCCATCACGTGTCGCGAAGGAAGAACTCCTTAGCCGCTGCGACCTGGGCTCGGTCCTCATTCTGGGAGACTCACGGCCCGAAGCCTCCATTATCCCGCGGCGAATGCCGACGCTGACAACGAATCTCGCGTTCGGCGGCGCTACTCCGGTCGAGACATATTTCACCGCACAACACGCCCTGCGCTGTGCCGATCGGCCTAAGCTCATCGTTTACTCGCACAGCATTACGGGGTTCGCCGGTGTAAACGAGGGTCTATGGAAGTCCGCCGTCCGATTCGGCCTGTTGTCCTACCATGATCTGCGAGAGGTTGAGACAACGGCGAGCACCCTGGGGGATCCGTCCGTGGCCGCGACGAACACCAAGGACGGTCTGAGTGGGACAATTCGTGATCTCGTTTACGCCAGTGGATCACCGACCACATTTATGGCCAGTGTTATCGCTGGCAGGGGCTTCGAGCGCTACGGCAAGAACATCGCGATCTACGATAGCACCTTCGCGTCACGCGGTCAGATTGGCTATGATCACGCGCTCGATAATATACGAGTTGGCGTGGACGCCGAAACCAAAATGTTCATTCCAGCGCAAACGGAAGACTCCTATTTTGACAAAACGCTCAACCTCTTTGAGGCAGCGGGCATCGAAGTTGTCTTCGTTTCTATTCCACTTGCGAACTCCACGGTGCGCGTCATTCCACCAAGCGTGATCTCGGATTTTCAGGAATATCTGAAGCGGTATGCCGCCCAACATCCAAATTTCTTTCCTGGCAATGCCGCAGCCCTTCCATGGCCGGATGACTTGTTTGTCGACGGCAGCCATCTCAGCAGTCCTGGCGCGGCGATTTTCTCAATCAAATTCTCAACGTGCCTGCTTCGCTGGCTGACCTCGCCAACGGATAGAACCCAATGCGATTTGGCCTGGCCTGGCTAGGCGGCCTTCTGTTCCCGCAAAACGTCCCGCCCGCGCCGTAGCGCGCTGGCGATCGTCTCCGCTGGCATCGCCCCGGAGAACAGGCCGTGCCCGTCCAGGAAGAATGACGGCACACCGGAGACGCCGGCCTCCCGGGCGGCCTGGTCAGCAGCCCGCATCTCCTGATCGGCGATGTCCGTGGCCAGGAAATCCAGCACGGCCTGACGCGGCAACCCCGCCTCCGCCGCGCAGTCGGCCAGCACCGCATGGTCGCCGATATCGCGGCCCTCGATGAAATAGGCCTTGAACAAGGCCTCCATGGCCGCATCCTGAACCCCGTTCTGACCGGCGAACCAGATCGTGCGGTGCGCTTCAATGGTGTTCGGCGTGCGGGTCATCAGATCGGTGCGGAAGCCCAGTCCGACAGCGGCCGCGGCCTCGTTGATGCGTTGGTCGATTGCCGCCGACTTCTCCGCGCTGCCAAACTTCCACGCCCGGTAAGCCGCGCGGTCGCGCCCTTCTTTCGGCATGTCGGGGTTCAGTTGGAACGGGTTCCAATGCACCTGAAAGTGCAGCCCTTCCTCCGCCAGGATCGCCAGGGCGCGTTCCAGTTGGCGCTTGCCAACGTAGCACCACGGGCAGATCGCGTCGGAGACGATGTCGATCCGTGTGCCGATCGCGGCGATATCCGGCAGGCGCGCATCCGTCGCCGGTACCTCACACCCATCAGGGCCGCACACCATGCCGGTTGAGCTGTTGTCGTCCATGGCCAATCTCCTTTCTTGTTACATGGGCCGGCGACGCGAATTTGTCACCTGCGTGTGCTATTGGTTTTCCCGTCCGAGGCGCCTAACGTCCGTCGCGTTGCTGGACCGGTCCAGCCCGCAGGAGTCCACCCTATGGCATTTCCCCCCAAATCGATGGCCGATTTTGGCGAATTCGGCAAAATGTTCGCCGATATGAAGCTTCCGGCCATGCCTGACATGGAAGCATTCGTGGCCGCCAGCCGCCGTAACATGGAAACACTGACCGCGGCCAACCGAGTCGCTCTGGAAGGCGCGCAGGCCGTAGCCCGCCGCCACATGGAGATCGTTCAGCAGAGCATGGCGGAGATGACCGAAGCCGTCCGAGCGATGTCGTCGATGGAAGCGCCGCAGGCGAAGGCGGCGAAGCAGGCGGAGTTGCTGAAGCAGGCGTATGAGCGTGCGGTCACCAACATGAAAGAGATCGGCGACCTGATTCAGCACTCCAATGCCGAGGCGGTAAAGCTGCTGAATAATCGTTTTACCGAGGCAATGGACGAAGTGAAAGCCTTGGCCGACAAGTCCAAGGGCTAGACGCCTGGCCGGCGGGGTTCGCAAGCTCCGCCGACTGCTTCGCGCGGCATCTCCGGGGGACGCAACCGTCAGGGATCGGCTTGCCGTGGCCCCAGGTTTCCGCCAGCGCCAGACGCCCGGTGTTCTGCTCCATCCGGTTGGCGGAGGCCCGTCGGCTCGGTATCAACCGGTCCACCCTCTACCGGCACCTGTCGCGAAATTCCGGCAGTCTATCTTGAAGCATCTCCGGCCGCCATTTGCCGGTGTCCGTCCGGTGCGCCAGTGTATCCGCCAGGAGGAACACCCATGCTCGACAATCCGCCGCTGCTGACGATCCACCGAGGCTTCCACCGCCCCGACAAG
>DAIEHR010000350.1 GCA_027353465.1 Acetobacteraceae bacterium
CCTGGGTCCGCGCGACGAAGCTGACCGAGTATGAAATGCCGCCCGCCGACAAGCCATTGATCCCGCTGCTGCGCGATTTCCTCTAGGGAACCAGACCATGCCCGCGAAAAATCCAACCGCCTGCCTTCTGGTCATCGGCAATGAGGTCCTGTCGGGGCGCACCCGCGACGCGAACATCCAGTTCCTGGCAACGGGACTTGGCAATTTGGGCATCCCGCTACGAGAGGTCCGGGTAATCCCGGATGTCCCTGAAACCATCATCGGCACGGTGAACGAGGTGCGGCGGACGTTCGACTATGTGTTCACCACCGGCGGCATCGGGCCGACCCATGACGATATCACCAGCGAATGTGTCGCGGCAGCGTTTGGCGTGCCTTGGGAGCCTCACCCCGTTGCGTGGCCCCGGATGGAGGCCAGCTACAAGCCCGGCGAGTTCAATGCTGCCAGGCAGCGCATGGCAACGATGCCGCGCGGGGCGGCGTTGATCGAGAACTCCATCAGCGTGGCTCCGGGATTCCAGATGGAGAACGTGTACGTCATGGCCGGCGTGCCGCGGGTCATGCAGTCGATGTTCGAATGGCTGGCGCCGCGGCTGGAGGGCGGCGCCAAAATCGAGATGCGGGCGGTTCATGTTGTCGGCCTGCCAGAAGGCATCATCGCCGAGGGTTTGGCGGCAGTGCAGAAACGCTTTCCGGACCTGGATCTGGGCAGTTACCCGTTCTACCGAGCGAGTGGCAATGGCGTGGCACTGGTGGCGAAGGGACCGGATGGGGCGGAGGCGGAACGGGCCATCGCCGAGGTAACGGCGCTGATCGTCAGCCTGGGGAAGACCCCGATCGCCGGGGAACCGCCCGAGGTCTGAGGCGGTCAGCCTTCCGCGGGTAACGAAGCGCCTCGCGCTTCACCTGACCGTCTTCGCTCCTCGTCACCCAGATGCCGATGGTCCCGTTTGCCACGCTCGTTGTCATAGGCAACGGGTCGGACCCGCGGCGCCCTACGCCAGTTTCGGCGCCAACGCTGCCTGCCGCTGCTGCACCCATAGCCACGCAACCGCGACCACGGACACCAGGATCAAGCCGATCGAGGCTTGGTTCAACGGGAACCAGCCCAGCCGGTCTTGCAGGAAACCCGCCAGGAAACTGGCCGACGCCGTGGTGCCGAACACCAGGAAGTCGTTCATAGCCTGGGCCTTGGCACGCTCCGACGGGCGATAACAGGTCGTCACCAACGTGGTCGCGCCGACGTACAGGAAGTTCCAGCCAACACCGTTCAGCGTCAGGGCGATGCGGAAATTCCACTCCGACAGTCCCAACAGGGCGGCGGCAACCCCGCTCAGCAGGATCGCGGCGCCCAGGAACATGACGTTCAGCACGCCGATGCGGGTGATCAGGCTGCCGGTAAAGAACGACGGCAGGAACATCCCCATGACATGCAGGAAGATGACCCAATGCGCTTCGGCATGCGGTAACCCACAGCCCACGATCGCCAGCGGGGACGCACCCATCAGGAACGACATCGTGCCGAAGGCGATCATGCTGGCAATAACCGACGCCGCATAGCGCGGCTGGCTGGCGATTTCCCAAAGCCCGCGTGGCGGTTCGGCCGGCGTGCTAGAGGCAGGCGCCCGCATCGGCGGGAATTCGATGAACGACATCACGGTGAAGACCACGACGTGAACGCCGATCATCGACAGATAGGTGGCGAAATAGAACGGCATCAGCTTGTCAAAGGACCAGTCCGCGACCGCGGGCCCGATAATGCCCGCCACAACGCCACCGGCCGTCACCCACGAAATCGCCTTCGCCCGGAAATCCGCCGGCACCAGCTCCACCGCCGCGAACCGATACATTTGCAGGCTGGCCACCGCATAACCCAGGATCAGGCCGCCCAGGCACATCAGCGGGAAATTGGCGAAATACAGCCCGCTGCCGCAGGTCATCGCGCCGGCCATGCCGAACAGCGAGCCCACGCGAAACCCGAACCGGCGCCCCATCCGCTGCATCAGTAACGCGGCGGGGAACACCCATAGCATCACGCCCAGATGCTGCATCGTCACCGGCAGGGTCGCGAGGCTGTGGTTCGGAAAGAACGTCACCACCGACAGCGCCGTGGCGGTGAACATCATCGTGTTCGCTGATTGACCGATGGCCTGGCACACGGTCAGCAGGAACAGGTTTCTCTTCATCGCCCCGTTCAGGGACGATTTTGTCTTCAAGCTCGTTTCCATGGAGGCGTGCGTAGCAAGCACCGCTTGGCTTGTCACCTGTCGCGGAAGAACCTTGGCATCCGGTGCCGGGCCGCCAGCATCAGCACGGCGCCGGTTAGCATCGCCAGGACGGCGATCGCCACCGGGCCAGGTATTCCCATGATGGTGGTTTGCGAATCATCTCCCGGGGCGAAGGCGACTTTCAACAGCAGCAGGAACATCATCAGCGCCCCTGCCCCGGGAATAACGCCTTTCGACAGGAAGCCGCCGACGCTGGCGAACAGGCCGCGCCGATAGAACACCACGCAGGCAAGACCAGTCAGCCCGTAGTAAAATGCAATCACCAGCCCGAGTGCCGCGATGGAATCGGTCAGTACGTCCTGCGACAGCCACGTCAGGCCAAGATACCACACGACCGAAACCGCCCCCATTGTCACAGTGGCGAACCCCGGACTCAGGTGGCGGGTATGAATGTGACGAAACCGTACCGGGATGGCGCCCGCATGCGCCATCGACAGCGCCATCCGAGCGGCGGGGAGGATGGAGGTCTGGGTGGAGGCAACGGCGGAGGTAAGGACGGCGAACACCAGGATTTTGCTGAACCGAATGCCAAGAACGGCCTCGCCGATCGGGGCCAGCGCATCGTCCTTATTGACGCTCAGCAGGTGCGGCCCGCCCACCGCCACCGCCGCGGCTACCACCAGACCGTAGATGGCGACCAGAACGAGTGTCGAAACAACCGCCGCGTAGCCGGGTGCCGCGTGCGGGTCTTTGGTTTCTTCGTTGACCGACAGGCAACTATCCCAGCCCCAATAGAGAAAAACCGCCAGGACCATGGCCTGGGCAAATGCATCGAACCCGCCGGCGCGAAGCGGATCGAACCAGGTCCAGGCGATACGATGAGACCCGCCGGGTGGGTTCGGCCCGTACACCTGGATCAGGGCAAGGATCGCGAACACCGCCAGGATAAGCAGCTCCGCACCCAGCAGCAGATGCTGCGTCCGGGCGGACAGGGCGATCCCGACATAGCAGATCGCCGTAATGACGATGATCCAGACAACGCCGACAATCCCAACGGCCACGGCAGACGGATCGCCAATGCCGATCAGTTGAAACGAATAGCGCCCGGCGATATCCGCCAGGCTTGGCATCACCAGAATGTTGGCGACGATGATGCTCCATCCGGCGATCCAGCCGGATTTTGGTCCGATCGCCCGCCTCGCCCAGGAAAACGTCGTGCCGCAATCGGGATCCGCCCGGTTCAGATGATAGAACGCCACCGCGACGAACAGCATCGGAATGAACGCGACCAGCATGATCCCCATCGATCCATACCCCGCCACCGCCGCGATCGGTCCCAGGGACGCCGCGATACTGTAGGCTGGGGAGGTAGAGGAAATCCCAAACGTCACGTTCGACAGAAACGAGATCGCGTCTTTCTTCAGGCCCTTGTCGGCGGACATCGTGACTCCCAGCTTCAGCTCAAAGCCGGGCATGCTGCCGTATCCGCGCCGCGCCCACCAGCCCGGCCCCCCCGCCTGCATGAAGGGGGGCCGATAGCGATCAACTGTTGGCGTGGATGCTCATATAGGCGCTGCCGCTGGCGGCGTCGGTGCCGAAGCTGACGCTCAGTCGTCCGTTGCCCAGGTCGGCGGTGGAGAACCCGGCCAGAGTCAGGGAGGCAATTGGCTTGCCGGGAGCGGTGGCGTTCAGCGTCAATCCGGAATAGCCGGTGGCCCCCTGGTCGTTTAGCCAGGACAAGGAGAAATCCTTGGGACTGACGCCCCAGACCGTTGCGTTGTCGCCGCCGTGGAAGTTCACCATCGTGGACCAGATATCCGACGTGGCACCACGCGCATCGACGAAGAACGTGTCTGTCCCCGAACCACCAACCAGGAAGTTGGATCCGGTTCCCCCGTCCAGCACGTTCTGCCCGCTGGTGACCTGAAGCGCGTCATCGCCAGAGCCGCTGTGGAGGAAGACGTTGGCCTGCTTGGTGGTAATGTTCAGATTATGCGACGTGACGTCAATGAACTCGTCATTCAAGCCGGATACCGGGCCGTTGTAAGGCGTCAGCGCCTGCTGCCAGTTCGTTCCAGCCGTTACGTCCGTCACCTTGGCCAGCGGCAGTGTCGCGGTAAGGCCGTTGGTGTTGCCAGCGGCATCGACATCGAAGCCAACGATCTGACCATTATCGTTGATGCCGTTGATGGTGGTGGAGGTGGCACCCGGCTGATCGACAGTTGAATAGATACCTCCGCTATAGACGAAGCCGTGCGAATTGCCGTTGGCGTCGTTGTAGAACCCGACAACCTGACCTTGATTGTTCTCGCCGAGCGCTTGGGTGAAGGTCGAACCCGGGGCTTGCAGCAGGGTCAATGAGCCGCCGTTGTCGATGAATCCCTCGGACGTGGTGGCGGTCGGCATGAAAAAGCCAACGACCTGTCCGGCGTTGTTGATCCCAGTCGCCTGACTGTTGACGTTGGTGGGCAACAGCGCGGTGTGATTGGCATTGTCCAGATAGGAATAGGTCCCGTTAGCCTGCCGCACATAGGCAAGCTGCATGACCTGGCCAGCGGGGTCGAGCGAGGAATAGCCCGCCTCGGCGCCTTGGTCGTTGATGCCCAGCAACTGATTGAACGCGGTGTTCGGCGCGTCGAGCGTCGCGAAGACACCGTTGGTATCGGTAAAACCGTGCGTCGTGCCGTTTGCATCGACGAAAAACCCCGTGCTGACGCCCGCGTTGTTGATCCCAACGACGTCCGTCATGGCCGCGCCCGGCGGGTTTTCGGCCGTGAAATTCGACGGCAGGGTCAGCGAAAACCCCTGATTGACGGTGCCGTGCAGCCCAACGATCGTGCCCGCGTTGTTGATACCGAGCAGTTCGGTGAAGGTATCGCCGGTAAAATCGACGGTCTGGATATTGTAAGAGTTCATGGCGGTTGCTCCTTGTTGACTGGACCGCTCGACCCCTTGTCATCGCGGCGTGGGATGATCCTGGCTGAACCACCGCCGCGCCGATGTGACCCCGGTTACCTTCTGGCGCTTTCGGAGCCTATCCGCCGCGGCTATGATGCCTGCGTGCCAGAACCCGATGATCTGTTCGGTGCCGCCGAACCCGCGGTGCCGCCTGAACCCGATGTGAACCGCCCGCTCGCGGATCTGCTGCGTCCCGCGACGCTGTCCGAGGTCGTTGGCCAGGACCATCTGCTTGGCCCCGAAGGCGCTTTGACCCGAATGCTTGGGCGTGGGTCGCTGGCGTCGCTGATCCTGTGGGGCCCACCGGGCGTCGGTAAAACCACCATTGCCCGGTTGCTGGCCGCGCAGGCAAAGTTGGCATTCGTCCAGTTGTCGGCGGTGTTTTCCGGCGTGGCGGACCTGAAGCGGGCGTTCGACGACGCGACGAAGCGCCGCCGCGCCGGCCAGGGCACGCTGCTGTTCGTGGACGAAATCCACCGGTTCAACCGGGCGCAGCAGGACGGATTTCTGCCGGTGGTGGAGAACGGCACGGTGGTGCTGATTGGCGCCACCACCGAAAATCCGTCATTCGCGCTGAACGGCGCGCTGCTGTCGCGCTGTCAGGTCATGGTCCTGCGCCGGCTGGACGATCCCGCCCTGGAACTGCTGCTAGCTCGGGCGGAGGCGGAGATCGGCCATCCACTGCCGGTGACCGACGACGCGCGCGGCACCCTGCGCGCCATGGCCGACGGCGATGGGCGTTATCTGCTGAACATGGTGGAACAGCTCGCGGCACTGCCGGCCGGAACGCCGGCGATGGATACGGCCGAATTGTCCGAACTGCTGTCCCGTAGAGCGGCGCTGTACGACAAGGATCGGGAGGAGCATTATAATCTGATCTCCGCCCTTCATAAGTCGCTGCGCGGGTCGGACCCGGATGCCGCGCTGTACTGGTTCGCCCGCATGCTGAACGGCGGCGAGGACCCCCGCTACATCGCCCGCCGCCTGGTGCGCTTCGCCGCCGAGGATATCGGGATGGCTGACCCAAACGCCTTGCCTCAGGCGCTGGCGGGGTGGGAGACGTATGAGCGGCTGGGCTCGCCCGAGGGTGAGCTGGCAATCGCCCAGGTAGTGGTTTACCTCGGCACCGCGCCGAAATCTAACGCGGTTTACACGGCGTTCGGGCAGGCGAAGGCGGCGGCGAAGAGCACCGGAAGCTTGATGCCGCCGGCGCATATCCTGAACGCACCGACGAAGCTGATGAAACAGCTTGGGTATGGCGCGGGGTATGAATACGATCACGGAACGGAGGATGCGTTTTCCGGCCAGAACTACTTTCCCGACGGGATGGACCGGATCGATCTGTATCGCCCGAAGGATCGAGGGTTTGAGCGGGAGATCGGCAAGCGGCTGACGTATTGGGCAGAGTTGAGGGCGAAGAAGTAAAGTGTAGAAGTTACGCCTTAAAACTGACCGTTTGACGTGAATCAGGTGGCGATTACCCGGCTTTCCCGGCGATGATCCTGATCATTGGATGAAGATCTGGTGACGTTGCCGTGGCATTGACCGACATCAATGAGCCACGTGCCTACCCGTGGGCGGATAGGCCAATGATCGATCGACGCCGGTTTCCCCGCATAATGGAGCGCTGATATCTGATGAATCACGCGGCCTCAGCAGTACAGACGTCAGCCGACCTTCTATCGCGGGTTGAACGCCTGCGCGCCGATGTGCGACGTGAAGGGGCGCAAATCTATGCACTCTGGCGCGGATCGATCGCCAATCGCCGGTTTGGTCCGGCCGCACGCAACCTCGCGTCCTATCTGGCGCTTCGCCGCCACGATATCAGCGATCTACAGCCGGCCCTGGCAGCCTATGGCCTTTCATCGCTGGGGCGCAGCGAGGCCCATGTGATGGCCGCACTCGACGCGCTATGCGCCACCCTCGCCCATATCGCGGGCATTCCTGGCCCAACCTATCCCCCGCCCGGCCGCATGAAGGTCGGTACCCGGGCGCTCCAAGCCGCGAAAACCCGGTTCTTTGGCCGTGATGTCGCCGGCACAAGCACGCGCATCATGGTGACGCTTCCGACCGAGGCGGCTTCCGACGAAATGTTCGTGGCATCTCTCATCGATGCCGGCATGTCATGCGCACGCATCAACTGCGCCCATGACAATGCCGCGATCTGGCGTGCCATGGCCGAAAAGGTCCGCGCGGCCGCCGCATTGGCTGGACGGGAATGCCGCATTCTGATGGATGTCGGAGGACCGAAATGTCGCGTCGAAACAGTCCACGCCAACGACAAGATCCGATTGTTTCGGGGTGACCGAATTGCCCTGGTGCGGGAGATGGCAAACGCCTCTGCCACCGACGCTGTCATCGTCACGATAAGTTTTCCAGAGATCCTCGACATTCTCACACCGGGCAAAGACGTCTGGATCAACGACGGCAAGATCGGAACAAGAGTGGTTTCAACCGCCCCCGGCCGGGTCGAGCTGGAGGTATTCTGCGCCCGCACCAAGGGGGAGCGACTGCGCCCGGAGAAAGGACTGAATTTTCCGGGCACCGAATTGCATCTTACGCCGCTCACCACGAAGGACCTCGCGGACCTCGACACGGTGACGGAGATTGCCGACATCGTCGGTTTTTCATTCGTCCAACGCACCGAAGATGTCGCCCTTCTCCACAAGGAGCTCGCCCAACGCCGAGCCGGCCCAACCATGCCGATCGTTCTCAAGATCGAGACACCGCTTGCGGTGCGGAACCTGCCGCGCCTGATCGTCGCGACGGCCGCCGCGGGACCGGCGGCGGTCATGATCGCCCGCGGCGATCTTGCCGTGGAGCTTGGGTTCGCCCGCATGGCCGAGATTCAAGAGGAGATCATGTGGCTCTGCGAGGCCGCCCATATCCCTGTGATCTGGGCGACGCAGGTTCTGGAGGGACTGGTCACCGATGGCAGCCCCAGCCGAGCGGAAGCCACGGACGCCGCAATGGCACAGCGGGCGGAATGTGTCATGCTGAACAAGGGCCCCTTCCTGCCGGAAGCCATGCACTTCCTGACCGACCTGCTGCGCCGCATGGATCGTCACCAATCCAAGAAGTCTGCCCGTTTCGGCGCCCTGAGTTCCTGGCCCATCGCTGAACTGGCGTTTGACGAGAACTTGAAAACGATCGTCCGAGATTAATCCTCGGGTCCCACGCGACCAGCCTGGCGGCATCCAGGTAGCGGCTCTGCGCGACCCTATCTATACAATCGTGAGACAGGTCGGTATCGTCTGACCAAGCTTAGTCAAGATGAGGGCTACATTCCGATGACGTCCCGCTCCAATCTCATAGCCTGGATTGAGCGACGTGGCTCCGGCCGGTTCGTTGGCGCATTCGTTGGCGAAGGTGCCGGCCCCGATCCTGAAAGAAATTTCCCTGGCCGCCAGCCCGCCACTCAAGTGTTTTCATCTCGAGACGAAGCCAGTGAGTGGATCAACCAGCAGGCGATGGCGCTGGGCCTTCCTGTAAAGTGGGTAGGCGACACGCAGGACGCATCGTCAGAGGAATCTGTGTTCCCACTCTGACGTTCGTTGCGGCTTCGTTGCCGCCCCGACCGTGTGGCAAACCGGGCCGGCTCCGTGCTGGACCCAGCCATAACGGCCCCCCCGCACGGGTCGGGATTGATCCGCCTCATGGCGGTCACGCGCGCCGGTGCGGCCGGGGTTTGGTCGTTGCCGATCTCGCCGATGCCTGCCGCCCGATGCTCGGCCGGCACCCTTCACGCTTGACCCAACCGCCCCCACGTCCCAAACCCCGCGCATGACCCTTCAGACCCGCATCGTCACCGAGGACGAGGCCGACATCCGCCTCGATCGCTGGTTCCGCCGGCACTTTCCCGGCACCCAGCAAAGCCTGATCCAGAAACTGTGCCGCACCGGCCAGATCCGGGTGGAGGGCGCCAAGGCCGACACCAATACTCGCCTGGCCCCCGGCCAGACGATCCGCATCCCGCCGATGGACGCCCCCGCCCCGGTCGAGGCCAAACCGGTCAGCCGTGTCGATCCCAACGACGCCCGCGACCTGCAGAAAGCCGTGATCTATCAGGACGACCAGATCCTGGTGATCAACAAGCCTTATGGCCTGCCGGTCCAGGGCGGCCCCGGCATCACCCGCCACCTGGACGGCATGCTGGACGTACTGCGCTTCGGCTCCGAACACCGGCCGCGCTTGGTCCACCGCCTGGACCGCGACACCACCGGGGTGCTGCTGCTGGCCCGCACCCCGGGCACCGCGGGCAAGCTCGCCGCGCTGTTCAGGGGCCGCGACATCGAAAAGACGTACTGGGCCGTCGTCGCCGGCCGCCCCGTCCCCGTGGAGGGCCGCATCGACCTGCCGCTGAAGCGTGTCGGCGGCGCCCGTGGCGAGCGCACCGCCCCAGCCGAACGCGACGATCCGGCCGGCGCCCGGGCGGTCACTGACTACCAGACGCTGGATAATGCCGCGCAGAAACTGGCCTGGCTGGAA
>DAIEHR010000310.1 GCA_027353465.1 Acetobacteraceae bacterium
TCCGCGCCCAGACTGCCGGCTGTCAGGGTCGGACGTCGCAGCCCGGTCAGGTTGAACAGGTCCAGAGCGGTATTCACCTCGCGAACGATGTCCTGCGTCGCCGCGCGGGACAGCGAACTGTCGATGACCACCTGCTGAAAATCGAATACGCTGATCGCCGACCCGATGGCATAAGCAAGTGCCGCCGCGGCCGTCTTGCGCCAGGCATCGTAGATTGTGACAGCCTTCTCAGGCGCGGTGGGAAGATCATCAAGGACATCGAGAGCTAGTCCCGCAATTTCCAACTCGCGCTCCAGAAAAATCAGTGACGCACGACGAATAAGTTGCTCTGGCTGACGGCCAGTGACGACGTCCTGGACGCCGGTCAGCGGCAAGGAGCCAATAGCGCATACATTGCCGCTCGGGCTCATGGCCAACTGACCGGCCATGGCGATCCCCCCGCCCACAAAAGTGCCGACGTACAGGTAAAGGCAGGTTTCCGAAACGATACTCGAGCCGAGGGTAAGTTCCGCGCTGGTGGCGGCGGCAACATCATTCATGATGGCCACCGGCAGGTTGGTCATACCGCCAACACGGGCAGCGAAATCGACATCCCGCCACTCCGCCAATTTTTCCGCCGGCATATCCAGTTCCGCGGCCCACCGGTGCAGTTCCGACGGCACACAGACGCCAACGCCTACAAGGCGCTGACGTTGCGGGTCCGGCAAATTCTCGCGGACAAAGGCCAAGCCCCGCTCAATCTCGCGGAATATGTAAGCCGGAACCGGATATCGGTAGCTATGCCGCGAGCGGCGGGAGATGCCACCCGCCAGGTCCATCAGCAAGATATCCAGGCTACGGCGCCCGATTTTTATGCCGATCGCCCCGGCGCCACCGGGATTGAGGCGAATCAGGGTCGATGGTTGACCAACCTTGCCCCGCACCTTGTCCGTCTTGACCAGCAGCTCTTCGTCCAGCAATCGGTTAATGATGACCGATACGGTCTGCGGACTGAGCCCGGTTGACCGGGCGACGTCGGCCTTCGGCAGGCTGCCGGCGCGGCGGATAACCTGCATGATAAGGCGTTCGTTATATTGCCTGGCACCGGACCGGTCGCCGCCCCGCATCTCCGTCCCGTCGTGCATAGACCGATGCATAGCCGCTTCCATGCCCCCGCGAACCCTTCAGCAACTCGGATTTTCAAGACGCTGAATTCATACCGTACATTGACGAATTGGCAGAAGCCGGTTTCGCCATAATGCGATAAATCGTCCCGCCGGATCGGAATATCAGCCGCCCGGCACGCGCTCGGCTGATATCGTTGAAACGCATTTGAATCAGCTTATGTTGCAATGCACAATGGGCGTGCGGGTTAAATAACGCTACCCACCCGAAACCAAGGGAGGAGGAAATCGCTGCATATTGAAGGAAAATCGAGATGGCTTATTCAATCAAACTGGCCGGTCAGGCGATGGCGATCGTGTCGCACGCCGTGCATCGGGCTTTCGCCGGCCTGAACGAGGATGCAACCCGCCTCGCGTACCTGAATGGCGCGACAGATCGGATCGATCTGGAACTGCGGATGCGCGAAATTGACAAGTGGAGCGACCGTTTGTCGGGCTATCCAACCAATTTCGTTGTTCACTGATTTCTAACGGGCGTGCCGGCCTGCCATTGCTCAGGTGATGACATCGGGGGCATCACGACCGGTCCGGTCGCGGATGCCGGCGAGGGCATCGGCCGCCGCGATAACGGGCGCCAGCACCTCTTGCGGGTCGGCATCATGCCGCCCCGGGTTGGATTCAAAGACTTCCAGATACACCCGCAATGTCGCGCCTTCGGTTCCAGTCCCTGACAACCTGAACACGGCGCGCGCACCGTTGTCGAACATGGCTCGCACGCCTTGCCTGGCGCTAGTTGAACCATCGGTCGGATCCAGATAGGCGAAATCGTCCGCCTCGGTGACCGTCAACCCGGCGAAAGTGTTGCCGGCCAGGCCAGGGATGCTGGCACGCAGGTCGGCGATCAGCCGTTCGCCCGCCTGCGTGTCGATGGCCTCATAGTCGTGCCGCGTATAGTAGTCGCGACCGTAGGTTTTCCAATGACTGGTTAGAATTTCAGCCACCGATTCGCCGCGCGCGGCGATAATGTCCAGCCAGATCAGCACCGCCCACAGGCCGTCTTTTTCGCGGACGTGATCCGACCCCGTTCCGGCGCTCTCCTCGCCACAAATCGTGACCATGCCCGCGTCCAGCAGATTGCCAAAGAACTTCCATCCGGTTGGGGTTTCGAACAGAGGCACGCCGCGCTGGACTGCGACCCGGTCCGCTGCCCGACTGGTCGGCATGGACCGGGCGATTCCTTTCAGGCCGCCAGTGTAGCCCTTGGCCAGATGAATGTTGGCTGCCAGCACGGCCAGGCTATCCGATGGCGCAACTGATATGCCCCGTCCCAACACGATGTTGCGGTCCCCGTCACCGTCCGACGCGGCGCCCATATCGGGGGCGTCGGGCGAAAACATCAACGCGAACAAAGCCGCGGCATGGACCGGATTGGGGTCTGGGTGGTGGCCGCCAAAATCCGGCCGCGGTGTTCCGTTGATCACCGTGCCGGGCGGCGCGCCCAGGCTTTCCTCCAGAATCGCGTGCGCGTATGGGCCGGTGACAGCGTGCATGGCATCGAAGCACAGGCGAAAGCCAGAGGCGAACAGCGCGCGGATGCGATCAAAATCAACCAGTCGCTCCATCATCGCCAGGTAATCCGCGATCGGATCGACGATTTCCACAACCATGTCGCCGAGTGTCCAGGACCCAAGCCGATCCAGGGCAGGGGCCTCGGCAGCCATGATCCGATAGGCTGTCAGCGTCTTGGTGCGCGCAAAGATCGCGTCGGTGATTGGTTCCGGGGCTGGACCGCCATTAGCGACGTTGAACTTCAGGCCGAAATCGCCGTCCTCGCCGCCGGGATTGTGACTGGCCGACAGAATGAAGCCACCGAATGCGCGGCGTATGCGGATCAGGTTAGAAGCCGCGGGAGTGGAAAGCAGGCCGCCCCGTCCGACGATCGCGCTGGCGGCCCCATTGGCGGCAAGCATCCGCAGAATGATCCCGATCGCCGTGTCGTTGAAAAAGCGACCGTCGCCGCCCACCACGACCGACCGTCCCGCAACACCGCCAACGCCGTCGATCACCGCCTGCACGTAATTCTGAAGGTAACCGGGCCGGCGAAAAATGGCTGTCTTCTTACGCAGCCCGGACGTGCCAGGCTTCTGCCCGTCGATCGGCCTGGTTGCCACGGTCTGCACGGTCATGGAACGCTCCCTCCGTTGGGTATCCGTCAGTCGGGCCGATTGTATGCCGGGCCAGGAGTTTTGTCCCGCTGGCGCTTCGGCGCGAAGATGCGCTCAGCCGTGCAGAGCGTCGATCATCGGTTGGGTGATCAGACAAACGCCGCCGGGCGAGCGTCGGAAGCGTTTCGCATCCACCACTGGATCCTCGCCGACGATAAGTCCGTCGGGAATGGTGACGCCACGGTCGATGACCACCTTGGTCAGCCGAGCCGAACGGCCGACAGTCACATACGGCAGTGCGACAACGTGGGACAGGATGCCAAAGGAATGCGTCCGCACGCCGGTAAACAGCAGCGATTTGTCGATCCGTGTGCCGGAAATGATGCAGCCGCCAGAGACGAGCGAACTCGTCGCCGATCCGCGCCGCGTGTCCTCGTCATGGATGAACTTGGCGGGAGGGGTGATTTCACCATAGGTCCAGATCGGCCATCCGCTGTCGAACAGGTCCAACGCGGGGACGAAATCGGTTAGATCGATATTGGCTTCCCAGAAGGCATCCACGGTGCCGGCGTCCCGCCAGTAAGGTTCGGCCTCCTGTCCAGAGCGGACGCAGCTATCGGCGAAAACATGCGCCACGGCCTTGCCGTTTTTGACGATGTCCGGAATGATGTCCTTCCCAAAATCATGACTGGAACCCGGCTTTGTTGCATCCTGGCGCAACAGGTCGATCAGAAACTTGGTGCCGAAGACGTAGATTCCCATGCTGGCAAGGGCCCGATCGGGTGCGCCTGGCATCGCGGGTGGGTCCTTGGGCTTTTCGACAAATTCGATGATCCGCTTGCTGGCATCGATATGCATGACGCCGAACGCACTGGCTTCCATGCGTGGAACATCGATGCAGCCCACGGTTACGTCGGCACCAGATTCGACATGCTGAGCCAGCATGATCTCGTAGTCCATCTTGTACACATGATCTCCGGCCAGAATAAGCATGTATTCTGGGTCGTAGCTCTCAATGATATCGATATTCTGGGTTACCGCGTCGGCCGTGCCCTCATACCACCGATCCTCCGCGACACGCTGACTCGCCGGCAAAATATCGAAACTTTCGTTCCGTTCGGCCCGGAAGAAGTTCCAGCCACGCTGCAGATGCCGGATCAGGCTGTGTGCCTTGTACTGCGTCGCCACCGAAATTCGGCGGATGCCGGAATTCATCGCGTTCGACAGGGCAAAATCGATGATGCGGGACTTCCCCCCGAAGTAAACGGCTGGTTTGGCGCGTTTGTCGGTCAGTTCCAACAAGCGGCTGCCGCGTCCTCCGGCGAGGACGAAAGCCATTGTGGAGCGCGATAGATTAGGCCGCGATCTTTGATATTTTTCCATTCCTTGTCCTCCCGTTCCGGTTTTATGCGGGCTTTGGAGCCAGTCATTTCGGCGCCTTTTCCCGTCAGCGGCAGAATTGGTCTTCGTAACGGGGCAGGGGAAGCGGTCGTGAGCCGACCTCCATGTCCGGTCCCCGGCATCGTTAGTCTGTCCTTCGTCGTTGGCGCGGTCAATTAATAAGTAAACACGACTTATATATTGACGACAGTTCTGATGCGCCGATAAAGCTCGGGCCACACTGCCCGCAACGAAATGCGCCTGCCAAGGGAGGTTATCATGAACAATCCGTGCGGATTCCTTGTTTGCGGCGAAGCGCTGATTGATCTTGTTCCAATCGATACCGGGCCGGAGCCGATGATGCGGGCCGTCTGTGGCGGTTCCCCCTACAATGTCGCCATCGGCCTTGGCCGCCTTGGGGCCGACACGCGATTTTTGGGCCGGCTTTCGCTGGATGGCAATGGCCGGCGGCTGGCCAGCCGCCTGGCCCAAAATGGCGTCAGCCTGGACCTTATCACCTACGCCGCCGCTCCCTCGACTCTTGCCTATGTCTTTCCGCAAGAGCCAGGGCGGCCAGACGTCAGCTATGCTTTTTATGTCGAGGGCACGAGCGGCGCGGTTTTCCAGGAGCAGGACTTTCCCATCGCACTGCCGGCCTCGGTTGGCCTCGTGCATTTCGGTTCATTCGCGGCGCTGTTGGGACAATCCGGTGCGCTGGTCCGCGCGTTCGCGAAAAGCAGCGGCCGCATCGTCAGTTATGATCCCAACATCCGCCCGACCATCACGCCCGACCCCGTGACGACCCGCCCGATAGTCGCGGCCTGTATCGGGGCGGCCGACATCGTTAAACTCAGCGATGCCGACGCGGAGTGGCTGTATCCTGGCCGACCGTTGGATGACGTTATGTCCGACATTCTGGGCATGGGACCGTCCATGGTCGCGATTACCCGCGGATCGGAGGGCGCCATTGCCGGCACACGCACGGTTCGCGTGGCACTTCCCGGCACTCCTACCCAGGTAGTAGATACGGTTGGTGCCGGCGACACCTTCATGGCCGCCTTCCTTTGGGACCTTGGGCGGCGCGGGCTGATCGACCGCGACGCTCTTGCGGGCGCGTCACAAACGCAACTTGGTGGAGCAACTTCCCTGGCCTGCGGGGCCGCCGCCCTGGTTTGCGGCCGCCACGGAGCCGAACCGCCGTTCAGGGCGGAACTGGAGTCAGCGGGGGGCAATGAGGGCCAGGGATAGTCGGCCAGTTGGGCAGCCTGGGCCGCATCCATCGATGTGGCCCAGGGCGTGGTTTCGATCAGTGCGTCCAGCCCGCGTAGCTGCCGACGTTCTCACGCGTCACGAGATGCGACGGCATCAGGATCATCGGATCCGCCGGCTTTTTGCCCTGCATGATTTCGTAACCAGTTTGCACCGCCAACTTTCCCATGCCGAACGGATCCTGGCTGGCCGACGCCTGCACCATGGTCGGGCCTTTCAGTGCCGCGACGATATCGGGCGCGCCGTCCACTGAGGTGATGACGATGCCGGTGCGGTTCAACTGATGAGCCGCCAGGTCACTGCCGATGGCCTGTGGGTCATTGATGGCGAATACGCCCGCGATATCCGGGAAGCGCGTCAGATACCCCTGCATCACGTTCATGCCGCCGTCGCGGGAGCCCTTGCCATCCTGATCGGACGACAGGGTTTTGATATCTGGATAGGCGCTGAAGACCTTCTTGCAGCCGTTCACCCGGTCGATGACGGCCGAGACCTGGGGTCCGTTCTCGATGACGACATTGCCCTTATGGCCGATCTTATCCGCCAGGAACTGGCAGGAAATCTCGCCGGCCTGGGTGTTGTTGGTCTGCACTGTCGCGTCCGCGCCGGCGGCCGCCACATCCACGCCGATGACGACGATTCCGGCGGCCTGCGCCCGCTTCACCGCCGGGGCGATGGCCCGCGGATCGGCGGCGTTCACCAGGATCATATCGACGCCGGCGGCGATAAAGTTGTCAATCTGCGTGAACTGCTTGTTCAGGTCATAGTCCGCTGAGGCGACTGTGACTTTCGCCTGTGGGTTGATCGCGTGCGCTGCTTCGGTCGCACCCTTACCGACGGTAACGAAATATGGATTACCAAGCGATCCCACCGTGATACCGACAGACTTCAAATCCTTTGCGGACGCGGCGCCCACAATGGCCATGGCCGCACCGGCCAGCAACAACGTCTTGAACATCGAGTAACTTCCTCCGGCCCTTGATTTAGCACGCCGGCGGGCAGGCCAGACCCGCCGGGGTGCTTGGCGGGCCGTTTACCGGCCCGATCTTGCTCGTCAGGTGCGGGCGCTGCCTTGCAGGCGCACGCGGTCCAGCGCCACCGCGCCGATGATGACCAGGCCCTTGACGATGAATTGCCAAATGTCAGAGACCCCAACGAGGGTTAACCCGTTCGATAGCACCGCGATGATCAGCGCGCCGATTAGTGTGCCCCAGATCGAGCCGATGCCGCCCACGAAGCTGGTGCCGCCCAGGATGACCGCGGCGATGGCGTCGAGTTCATAGCTTTGACCAAGCTGCAACCCATTGGCGGCGAACAGCCGCGCTGCCGACATGACGCCGCCCAGCCCCGCGAGCATGCCGGAGACGGAATAGACGAACAGCAGGATGCGCCAGACCTTGATGCCCGACAGCCGCGCCGCTGCCGGGTTGCCGCCCACCGCGTAAATCCAGATGCCCAGCACGGTGCGGCGCAGCACGTACCAAGAGATCAGAATTACAACAATGGCTATCACCGCCAGCACTGGCACCCGCACGCCGGGTGCAATGGTGATCGCGGCATTGCCGATGAAGGCGAATGGAAGATCCGGATTGAAGATCGTTGCGTCGTTGCCCATTAGCCGGGCAAGGCCGCGCACCGCGGTCAGGGATCCCAGCGTGACGATGAAGGGTGGCAATTTACCGAAGGCGATGAGGCTGCCGTTGATCAGGCCAAAGCCCAGACCCGTCAGCAAAGCCGCGGGGATGCCGAGCATACCCCAGCCGGGAAGCAGGGAGAATATAAGGGCCGACATGGCCGATGCGGCGAGAATACTGCCAACCGACAGATCGATTCCGCCGGTCAGGATCACGAAGGTCATACCAGCGCCCAGGACAGTGTTGATTGCCGCCTGCTGCGCGACGATCGACAAATTTTGGGGTGTCAGGAAGCGCTCGTCGCCCAGATAGTGAAACGCGATCGCGAGAATGAACAGCACCGGCAGCATACCAAGAGCCTGCACAATGCTTCGCACTTGCAGTTGTCGTGCCGATAATCCCGCCCCGCCCGATGGTTGGGTTGGTCCAGCCGCAGTCGAATCCTCGCTGATATCAGACATGTTTCCCCCTGCTTTGTTGGACTACGCCGCCATGCCGGCGCCAAACGCCATGATGTTTTCCTGGGTGATCGGCGCGCCGCCCGGGCCGCCAACCTCACCAGCGATCTGACCCTCGCGCATTACGAGAACGCGGTCGCAAACGCCGATGATCTCAGGTAATTCGCTGGAGATGACGATCACGCCGATATCGCGCTTGGCGAGTTCATCGATGATTCGATAGATCTCGGACTTCGCGCCGATGTCCACGCCCCGCGTAGGTTCGTCCAGGATCAGGACCTTCGGCCCGATCTCCAGCCAGCGCGACAGCAGGACTTTCTGCTGGTTTCCGCCAGACAGGCTGCCCACGATGACCTGGGGACTGGCTGCCCTGATGCGCAGCGACTCAAACGCGCGGGCCGCTCTGCGGCGCCATGCTGCTCGATCCAGAATGCCACCGGCCCGTGCGTCGCTGCCGATAACGCCAAGATTGATGTTGGTACCGCACGACAGGTCCAGGAACAGGCCGAGCCCCTTCCGGTCCTCCGTCAGGTAGGCGAGGCCAACTTTCAGAGCATCCTCGGGGGCATTGATGGCGACGGAGTTGCCGGCCAGGATGACCTCGCCGCCGGCCTTGCCATCGGCGCCATATATTAATCGCGCCAGTTCGGTGCGCCCGGACCCGACCAGGCCCGCGATCCCAAGCACCTCACCCTGGTGTAGCCGCAGGCTGCATGGGCGAACGCGGCGGCCGCCATCGGTTATGCCGCGCACCTCTAGCAGCACCGGGCCGCGACTGCCATGCGGGTCATGGGTCTTGGTGTAGAAGCTGGAGAGGTCGCGCCCCACCATCATCTTAACCAGCGCCTCGGCGCTCAGTTCCTCGCGGGTCAGGGTGCCGACATAGCTGCCGTCCCGCAGCACCGAAACCCGGTCGGCCAGTTCGTAAACCTCTGCCATGCGATGGCTGATGTAGATCAGCGCGATGCCTTCGGCGCGAAGCTGGCGCACAAGGGCAAACAGGCGGTCGGTCTCCCGCGAGGACAGCGCCGTGGTCGGCTCGTCCAAAACCAGGATCTTTGAGTTGGTGTGAAGGGCGCGCGCAATTTCGACAAGTTGCTGCTCCGCGATGGACATCCCGCTGACGACGGTGTCCGGCGTGAAGGGTGCCCCAAGCCGGTTGAGCACCGCTTGGCAGCCTGTCCGCATGGCTGGCCGGTCGATCTGACCGCGCCGTGACGGTTCAATGCCCAGATAGATGTTCTCCGCCACCGTCAGGTTGGGGGCGAGCGCTAATTCCTGGTAGATGATCGAAATGCCATGGCGCTTGGCAGCGATCGGGTCGGTAATGGCAACCGGCTTCCCGTCGATCAGCAGCGTTCCGCCGGCATCAGCCTGGTACGCGCCGGAAAGGATTTTCATCAGCGTTGACTTGCCGGCACCGTTCTCGCCCATCAGCGCGAGAACCTCTCCCCCCCAGGCCTTGAGCTTCACATCGTTCAGGGCCTTCACGCCCGGAAACGTCTTGGATATGCCGCGCATTTCCAGGCGCGGCACCGGATCGGGTTCCAGAGTCATTTTATGGTCCTCCCAGTCGAATTGACCATCTTGCTTCGTGTTCCGAACAGCAGACCATGCCGTAGCCGGTAATGACAGTGCAAGGGCAACGTCGCGGCACCAATAATGGCTGCTTTGCACGCAATCGTGCCGGGTTTTAATCCCGGGCGGGCGATCGGCAGCGACGGATTGGCCAGGCCATCGACACAATGTACGAGCCGTTCCTGGATCACGCGTCGTCCCACGATGACCACGCGTTCAAATTCGACCTCGCTGGCTGGGCTGTCCGCGGAACCCGTGTCATTGGCCGGCCATGCAGACGAGGCTTTGCCGCTTGAGGTTGACCCTGTTGCACAATTTCGTCCCTGGAGGCCTGTTCCAGCCGTTGCATGGGGCTGAGAATCACTTTCTCGTTACAGTCTTTGAGCGGTCGTGGACGCGCTGTCTTGCCCGGTGACGGCTTGGTTCATCGTCAATCCTTCCGGCCCGAGACGTCATCTCCACAGTCAGTCAACGACGCTAGTCGGGAGTTCGCGTGGGGTCAATTAATAATTCACTATGAGATATTAATTAATTGGCGGCGCGGGGTCGTGCTGGTAGCGATCCGGCCGACCTTGCCCGTCGCGACATCGAAGGAGTATCCGTTCGGATGAGGTTCGCAACGGTCCTTAGCCGAAAAGCGGAGTATCGGCGGATCGATCGACGCAGTAGGAGATCGATGCGGTTTCAACCTTCGCTCAGGGACCTTTTCTGTCATGACCAACGACGAAATCCTGGAAGGGTTGACCGACGTTTTTAGAGATGTGTTCGAAGACGCTACGATCGTCTTGACGCGGGAGACTACGTCAGACGACATCGCCCTGTGGGATTCCATGTCGCAGGTCACGCTCGTTGTTGAGATCAATCATCGCTTCAACGTGAAACTTCGATCCGCCGACATGGAGGATATTCGCAGCATTGCCAATTTAATGGACATGATCAGGGTGCTTTCGCTCATCCCGACACGCTGATCCGCAGCCCAAAGTCAATGCTGTTCAGTTCTTACATCTTCATATTTGCCTTTATGCCTGTCGCGCTGGCAGGGTTTCACCTGATGTGCAATTTCGGCCGTCGCCCCGCGGCCGTTTGGCTGGTTCTGGCCTCGATCTTTTTCTATGCTTGGTGGAATCCACCGTTTGTGATCATGCTGGTCGCTTCCATTGGCTTCAATTACACAGCAGCCGAAGCCTTAGGCGCCACCACAACCCGCCCGCGAGTCCAGAATGCGATCCTGGTCTTGGCGATCGCCGCGAATGTGCTGGCGTTAGTCTATTTCAAATATCTTGCCAGCATCATCGATGCGATGACCGGCTTAGGGCTTATCAACCTCAAGACCCCTGATATCGTTCTGCCGCTCGGAATATCGTTCTTCACCTTTACGCAGATCGGATACCTGGTCGATATTAAGCAGTCTATTGCAAAAGATCGTGGGCTCATAAATTATATATTGTTCGTAACCTTCTTTCCACATCTCATCGCCGGACCAATACTGCATAACAGGGAGATGATGCCGCAATTCGGCAATGAGGCAACATATCGCTTTTCCGCCGAAAATCTTGCGATTGGCATTTCAATCTTCACCATCGGCATTGCTAAAAAATGTCTTTTTGCCGACCCGTTGTCCGCAGGGGTGGGATTGGGCTTCGGCGCTGCGTCCAGCATGCCGCTGTTCGGAGCCTGGAACGCGGCACTTTGCTACTCGCTCCAGCTCTATTTCGATTTTTCCGGCTACTCGGACATGGCAATCGGCCTCGCCCGGATGTTCAACGTGCAGTTTCCGGTAAATTTCAATTCGCCTTACAAGGCAGCGTCCATCATTGAACATTGGCAGCGTTGGCACATAACTCTGTCGCGCTATCTGACACTGTATCTCTATACTCCTATCGCAATGTCTGTCACCAGCTGGCGTAACGACCGTGGACTCGGGATCTCCAAGACCGCGCGCGAAACGCCAGGGGGATTTGCCGCCATGGTCGCCTTTCCCACCATTACGACAATGGGACTGGCGGGCATATGGCACGGAGCCGGGTTACAGTTTCTGATCTTCGGCCTGTTGCATGGTATCTATCTGGTCGGTAACCACCTATGGCGCATCGTGTTGCCACGCCCACAAAATCGAGCAAAAGATAGCAAGCTGACTCTCTTTGCGAAGATCTTTTTGACCTACATGGCGGTGGTGTCGGCCTCGGTCTTTTTCCGAGCCGATTCGGTCAGCTCGGCGCTTTCCATATTTGCTGGGATGATCGGCTTGCACGGTGTGGAGGCGGTTCCGTTACCGGCCGGGCTGCCGCGGGGCGGCCTGGCATCGCTGCCGGTGCATGGCATGACGGTCGTGGTCTCGCTGGTCGATTTCGTGTCACAGGCAGGGCATGTACTTTGGATGATGTGCCTATACGGGATCGTTTTCGCTTTGCCGAATACGCAACAAATCATGCACCGCTTTTCGCCCGTCATCGGACGGGTGCAACCAGGCCGATTGTCGCAACTCGCGTGGCAACCCAGTCGCGGCTGGGCCGTGACGACGGGCATCGCAGCCGCGGTCAGCATACTGGCTATTGGGGGCACCTCAGAATTTCTTTACTTCCGGTTCTGAATTGTCCCCGGAGTTGTAAGGTATCGAGGGAGGTGCCGACGTGAGGACTAAAAGTTCAGATCGCCTGCTGGCATCGATGGCCCGAGATCCGGGCGGCAGCGAGCAGGGATGTAACGGACAGTCGGCAGCGTCCAGATTTCTTGCCTGGTCTTTGGCCGTTTTCACGATCTCCTTCGCGCTGGTCTGGATCTACGTTGCGGCAATGCCCATGGCGTTCCTTAGTCGCGACTATCCACTGTGGATCGCCAAGCGAACCATGCTCGACGAGTGCCGGTTGGGCTCGGTTGCGGTTTTCGGCGACAGCCGCACCTTGGCGGGAACAGTACCAAGCTTGCTGCCGGTGCCGGTCACGAACTTCGCGATGTCGGGAACCTCTCCGATTGAGACATTTTTTGCCGTTCAGCGCGCGCTCCGCTGTCCGAATCCGCCGAAACTCGTCGTGATCGCCCATGGCGCAATGAAATTCATGTCGGATAGCGATTATTGGAATTTCAGCGCCCGAACTGGCTTCCTTGACTACAGCGATATGCGAGCCGTGGACAGGGACGCGGCGAGACTGGGCGACGATGAAATCGCAGTCTTGCGACACGGCGACCAGCTTTCACCGGTACTGCGGGAGGCGTTGTTTGCCATGCGTTTCCCGCCATTCTATTTCGATAGTCTGGTAAACGGTTTCATCCTGGGGCGGTGGCGGCATAATCTAAGCGCAATGCACGCTGCGCTATTGTCATCGGGCCATGCGTTGTTCGGGGCTGCCAATGGTTCCAGCGAGGTTACTAGCGAAGCGTTGGCAACGACATACGCGACGTCCCCCCTGATTGACCTGTACTTCTCTCGCACGATCGCGTTATTGGCGCAGCGAGGCGTTCCGGTCATCGTCCTTTCAATGCCAATGAATCGGGCGACCTACGAGCGAATGCGGCCGTCGGTCAGCGGAGCCTTCGCTGCCTATCTTCAGGAGAAGTCGAAGCAATTTTCAAACTTGCGTATCGTCGGGCCGACCGCCCCGTGCTGGCCCGACAGGTTCTTCGGGGACGCTTGGCACTTCAACGCTGACGGTGCGGCGGCATTTAGCGCCGAACTTGGTGGTTTGCTGCGCGACCTGCTCGCCGGGGCGGACGTCAGAGAGCTGCCGGATCGCTGCACCCTGACCGGATGACCCGATCAGAAGAGTCGGATTATTACCCTTACGATCCATGGTTCGTGTGGCCATCGACCGAAAGGATGTCGTTACATCTCTGACGCCGATATATATTCTGCTTCCAGACACAGGGTTTATTCAAGTATTTGTGTGACAACGACAATGGTTTCGTAGAATCGTCACGGGGGCCCAACTGTACGATGTCGATCGATCCTCTATCCCCCTCGGTTATGCATCCAGTAAAATTCCAGGGTTGCTTTGGATGGTTGCATACGGCCGCTGCGAGCGATACCGCGATCGTTCTGTGTTCAGGCCTGCGACGGGACGCCAGCAACGCCCACCGCCCATTCCGTATCCTGGCTGACCAGCTCGCCGCTGAAGGGTATCCGACACTGCGGTTCGACTATATGGGCACGGGCGATTCATGCGATGCCGAAGGGGGCGAATACTGGGCAATCTGGCTTGGAAACGTCCTGGCGGCGGCGGATTACGCGCGCGCCGTCACGGGTGCGCGACAGGTCGTGCTGATCGGATTGCGCATCGGCGCCGCGCTGGCGACGCAGGCGGCAGCGGAACGCGACGACGTCATCGGGCTTATTCTGCTGGACCCGATCTTGCGCGGCCGGGCTTATTTAGCGCAACTCATGGTCGAGGCCCGTTTGAGGACTCACGAGCCCCCGGATTTTCGAGACGGCCTGCTGCTCGATGAGCTTTGTCTGACCGGTGAAACAGTCAGGCGTATCAAGCAGCAGGACTCACGAGAGGTTCTACCGCCGCAAGGATGTTCGGTCGCCATTTTCAGCCAAGCCCAATCATCCAGCATAGCGGGCTGCGTGGAGACATGGCGCAGCGCGGGCATTTCGGTAACCAGCCAGGCTTTTAGCGGGCTGGAATCGCTGCTACAGCCGGCACATCTTGCGGGTCAATCGCCGCCTGACTTCATGCCGATCGTGTCATGGCTACGCGCCGGATTTCCAGTCGAGCAAATAGACAAGACCACGGCTGTCACAGCGCCGCCCGCGGTGATGCTCCGGCATGATGGCTGCGTCGAAACCCCCCTGCGCTTTGGGCAACAGTGCCGGTTATTTGGTATTCTGTGCCGTCCCGACAGCGGAACCCAGTCCGATTTCGCGGTCATCATTTGCAATCCGGGCGGCGATCCGCATCACGGCTACGCCCGCTTCTCAGTCGAGTTTGCCCGCCGGTTGGCGGCAAGCGGCATCACCTCGCTCCGGTTTGATTTTGCCGGGCTTGGCGATAGTGTCCCTTCGTCCGAACAACTCGACGACGACAGTTTGGATGTGTTCACTGTTGACCGTAACGCGGATGTCGCCGCTGCCCTCGACGTTCTTGAGCCGCTGGGATTCCGCCGCTTCGCCCTTCATGGGCTTTGCTCAGGCGCTTTCCATGCCTTCCAAGCCAGCTTAGTGGATACCCGGGTTGCCGCTTTGCTGCTGATCAACCTGCCATGGTTCAGTTTGCGTCGCGAAA
The DNA here is from genome assembly GCA_027353465.1 of Acetobacteraceae bacterium. Lineage (GTDB taxonomy): Bacteria > Pseudomonadota > Alphaproteobacteria > Acetobacterales > Acetobacteraceae > Rhodopila. The sequence continues at coordinate 14,810 of DAIEHR010000310.1, forward strand.
AATCCTCGCCCGACAGTTTTGCGCGGGCGGCGATGACCGCTCTCGCGGACCGGCGGGTCGGGCGCTTTCTGCTGTTCGCCGAGGGGGATGCTGGCATCCGGCCGCTCGAACAGCATTTCGGTCCGGCTGGCGTTGACCTGGAGGGTTCGGGCGATGTCGAGGTGTCAATCGTATCCGGCTTCGACCATGATCTTACGGGCCACGCAATGCGCAGGGCTGCCGCGGACCGGATGATTGCGTTTCTGCTGCGCGCACCGTCGCTGCGTGAGTACCGTTCGGATGTGGCCTGACATCGCGGTGCTTGTCGCTACGGTGGATAATGAGATTGGCGTCGATCCAGTCGGTGAATTGGAAATGGCAATAATGGACCGAAACCAAGTGGCATCGCGGAAGATCGCGGTCTCAGGAAAGCGGGTGCGGCGTCATGCGTAACATTCTGGTCACGGGCGGAACCCGCGGGCTGGGCCTGGGGATTGCTCGAAGGCTGGCGGCATCCGGCTTCAGGGTTGTGGCGATTGCACGAACGAGGACCGAGCGGTTCGCTAGCGCAGAATTGGCGGTTGAAACCTGCGACAAGGGCCGCCTGCATTTTCGCTTTGGCGACCTTACAGACCTCGCGGTCCTCCCGGGAATGGTCAAAGAGATCCGCTCTGAGTTCGGTCCAATCTACGGGCTGGTCAACAATGCCGGCGTCGGCACGGCGGGTGTATTGGCAACCATGAAGGATACGGACCTTGAGCACCTTGTACGCCTGAATGTCACGGCGCCGCTGATGCTGACCAAGTATGTGATCCGATCGATGATGAGTCAGGGCGACGGACGCATCGTCAATATCTCGTCGATTGTTGCCAACACAGGTTACAGTGGTCTTTCGGTCTATAGTGCGACCAAAGCATCGCTCACCGGCTTCACGCGGTCGTTGGCGCGGGAAGTCGGCCCGCTAGGTATTACGGTCAACGCAGTTGCCCCGGGATTCCTCGATACCGACATGACGCATACCCTAACTCCTCCCGAGCGGGCCAAAATCACCCGGCGGAGTGCATTGCACCGCATGGCGGAGATCGAGGATGTGGCAAACATGGTTGACTACCTCGTCAGCGAAAAGGCGCGCAACATTACTGGTTCGGTGATGACTGTGGACGCGGGAAACAGTGCCTGATCCTTGATCGGCATAAAGCAGGGATGAAGGTTCGGTTGACGTAACGCCTTTGGACAATGGGCGTACCAATAGGGACCGGGACGGTATTTCCGGCGTAATGGTATAGTCTTTCGGATGAATTGCAGCGAAGGCGACGGTTATGTTCAATTGCCTAAGTTGTTCGGTAGGCGGGTCGCTATGCCTGAACAAGGCGCCGTTGCCATCAAGCTTGGAAAGGTAGTCCTCGATGCTAAGGGCGACATTGGCACTTCATGCCGGATTCGACATGGCTCCGGCGACCCGAGCAGTCGCTGTAACGATGTACCAGACTGTGGCTTTCGGGTTTGACGATGCCGAGAGTGTAGGCAACCCTGCCGGAAACATCGCCGACCTGGCCGTTCTTGCAGAGACTGCCCACCGGCATGGAATACCGCTAGTGGTCGATAACACGGTTCCCACCCCCATTCTGTTGCGCCCGATCGAGCATGCCGCTGATGACGCAATCCGGTTGAGCATCGGAATCGAAGATGTCGCCGATATCGATGCAGTCCTTGAAGCCGCGGCCTCTGGCCTGGACCAGCCCGCGGTGCAGCATCAACACCAACTCTCCCCCATGGTGGTCCAATGAGCGGAAGCGGCCAGGATCATCGCGGTGGGAGTTCCCGGGGCGGCGTCCCGTTGTCAATCGGGCTGGTCAACAACGCCTCAGATAGCGAGTTGAGGGCGACTGAGGTTCAGTTCTTGCGGATGTTGCGGGCCGCATCCAGAGGCTTCGACTTGAGTTTCAGGCTGTTCAATTGTCCAGTGGTCCCGCGTTCCGCCGCTGCCCTCGACGCTTCCGGGAAGCCTTATGCGGACATCGAAGAGCTGTTCGACACGCCCCTGGATGCGTTGGTTGTCACGGGTATGGAACCGTCGGGAAGGACGCTGCTGAGCGAACCGATATGGGACGACATCACCAGGCTCGTGGATTGGGCCGGGGAACATTCGGTTCCGGTGATATGGTCTTGCCTTGCCGCGCATGCCGCGGTCCTTTACCTTGATGGACTCGACAGATCCTTGCTTCCTAAGAAGTTGTCGGGAGTTTTTGCCTGTAACCTTGTCCAGACAGACCATCTTCTGGCGACGGGACTGCCCGCGCGGTGGGCCAATCCCCATTCACGCCTGTATGACGTTTCTCGTGCGGGGCTCCTGGCGAATGGTTATCAAATACTGTCTCATTCGGATGAAGCTGGGGTCGATGTATTCCTGAAGGAGCAATGTGCGCCATTCCTGTTCTTCCAGGGGCATCCGGAATATGCGGCTGATACGTTGTTAAGCCTGTACAGGCGCGACGTGAATCGATTTCTTGTCGGTGACAGCAATGACTTCCCGTCTGCCCCGCGCAACTACTTTGATCCTGCAACAGAAGCAGCGCTGGCAGCCGCTGGAGACCGTGCCAGGCAGACCAAACGTGGCCGGCGAGATATTGAAGCGATAAGCAGCCTGATACCGGCTGCCGTCACTCGCAATCTCTGGGAGCAATCGGCGGTTACCCTCTGTGCGAACTGGCTGACGCTTGTCGCGCGGAGCGAGCGGCGCACGCGAAGGCGAGGAATTGTGTCCGCGAGGCCCGTTTGGTCCAGAAACGTGACCGGGGGCGCAAGTTTGATCCAATGAGGATCAGCGCCCCAAAGCCGGCGGCCCTGTGGTCCGGACGCGCCGTTACAAACGGTCATACCACCGATGAGGATGTCCGGGCTCTAGCGCGCGTCCTGCAATACCCCGGGCTGTCAAGCGTTGTATGACTCCGTTGCAAAATAGTACAGGAACCCCACCGATGGATTTTGTGCAGGATGTTGCGTATAGGCAAGTAATCAACGAGATTTGTGACCTGAAATGGAGTAAGTTGACGACCGACGACATGGTGTCGGTGGCTTGGGGGTATTACTATTTTTCTATCCAGTTCCGCGAGAATCTGGAGATTGCCCGTGAACTGTACCCCGACGATGCCAAGCTTCAGCGGCTTGAGCAGGAGGAATGTGACACTAGCAACCTCTCGCCTTGGCCAGGCGTCGCTATGCCCGGCGAAAAAATGAACCATGATGAGTTCATGTACCGAGCATTGGCACTTTCGCCGATCCCGGTGGAAAAATCGGCGCGGCTAAAGTCAATTGGAGCGGAATACCTGGCGGAGAGCCGCGCCGCCGATCCAATCTCGTGCGCACTCAGTATCGCCAGTTATGAAGACGGTGGGTTGGAGAGCGTGTTCACCGCAATCCTGACCGCTCGGCACTGGGACAATGCTTTGCTCCAGGCCTTTCGGCACTTCCTTTCAGAGCACGTCCGCTTCGATAGCGATCCCGATCAGGGCCACGGCGCGCTCAGCCGGCATATGGCACCGGACGACCGGGTCCTTGGGCTTTGGGAGGCGTTTCGGGACATGCTCGTCAGAAGCGCTCCCGCACTTTTGGACTAAGCCACCCGACGCCACCGGTCCGATGTCATGGCGTTGACCAAAGACGTGTGGGCCGGCGACGGCCGACGGGACATCTGGCTATCGTATGGGAGTGCGGCCTTTGCGGCATAGCAACTGCGACCACATCTGGCGACGTAAGGAACTCAACCTGGCGACCGTAGTCCGCGCACGCGGGCACAGCTAAATGATGGGGGCGACGTCATCGACCGCTTTCGCGGCCGGATCGCCCCAATGAACCGTCGAGGTTTCATTGTCGCGGCAGGGCTTCCCTGGTCAACCGCGCTTGGCGTTCATGCCGCGGATAGCCACGTCTCCGGCGAACCGAGCGGGGCTGCCACGCCCGAGACGTCCGGGCTGCTACTTCCGGTTGGCGCCGTGGCCGACGGCGCAAGCCATCCACTATCGTCGCGGTTCGGTAACTTGGACGCCGCACGCAAGCAATATCCCCACGCCACCACAATGGTCGATGAGATCGATTGGTGCGCGCTTCAGGGGGCGATTAACGCGGCTGACCAGCGTGGTGGGGGGGCGGTGTATGTTCCTAATACCGGCAGAGCATACCGGCTCAACCGCGCTTTGACGGTAAACCCTAATCGCGTCACGGTTCGCGGTGATGGAAGCACGCTGGACTTCAGGACGCTGGAGTTCGCAGAGAGCGCGATCAGGTTCAAAGCGGACGGCGCCCCTGCCTATGGTCATGAGCGGCACCTGTTTGAAGGGTTTGAGATCATTGGACCCGGACGAAATTTGCACGTCGCCGGCGTGCTGTTCCGGACCGACACCGCGGGGTTATCGAGCCGGGCACAACTACAGGACTGTGCTATTCATGGCTTCTTTGTTGGCATTCTGTTCGGCGATCGCGCATACGGCATTGGGTTTTCTCATGTGTCGGTCTTTGATTGCGCTTTCTGCATTCAGGCCCCCCCCAATCTGCTGGACGCCGGGGAGACGGTATCGTTCTCCCAATGCTATTTCTTTAACTCCCAATGCCTCATTTCCAACGCCGGAGCTTTTGATCTGAAGTTCTTTGCCTGTTCGCTGGACTATGCCGGACGATTGGTGCGGGATAACAATGGTATCATTGACCTGGTTGGCTGCCGCCTGGAAATATCGCCGCCGGTCGACCCGCCGCTCCAGAATACCAATGGCGGCCGGATTAACATGTTCGGGGGCTTCTTCCTCATTAACGGCCCTCGGGACGAAGTACACGCCCAGGAGATATTTTCTCTGGCTGACCCGAACACAAGTGTGCATCTTTTCGGTGTGGCAGGTTGGAACTGGCGCACACGCTCCGGCAAGTTGACAAAGGGACCCGGCAAAATTCATTGGTATGAGGGCGTCGATATCACGGAGGCCCCGCCCAGCATTCGACATCCGTGATAGACATCGCCTTCAAGTATAAGCGATGATTCGCCTGCCTTTGCGTCGATTAGCATCGGCGCGCGATTACTGAGCGGATAGTCATAATGGGCAACCAACCCGATGGATCAATCAAACTACTAACTTTCCAAAGTAAGCTGGGGCCACTAACGGATTCAACCTCAGCCCGTCGCTTAAGCCACTGGAAATGAGGTTTGCATGCGGATCGTCGACGAGCAGGTGTCTGCGGGTGAAATAACGGCCTACGGAGACGACAACGGGCACTCATTCCGGCACACTACCGACCAGGATATAGCAGCTGGTTTACCGCGGTCGCGGTTCGGTGACACCGCGGTCTTGTCTGGGAACCGGTGGTCGGCCCGGTCAGCCGGCCCGGCGTCGAGACGAGGCGCCGGACGTCGTGTAGCGATCGTGCATGAGTGGCTGGACACCTTCGCTGGGTCGGAACGGGTCCTTGAGCAGCTGCTTCGCTGCTTTCCGTCCGCTGATCTGTTTGCTGTCGTCGATTTTATGCCCGAATCCGATCGCGGCTTCCTCCAGGGGCGCAAGGTGCGGACCACGTTCGTCCAGCGCTTGCCGTTCGCGGGCCGCTATTTCCGGCACTATCTCGGCTTGATGCCGATTGCCATCCAGCAGCTGAATCTGACTGGATACGATCTCGTTATTTCAAGCAGTCACGCGGTCGCGAAGGGGGTGATTACCGGCCCGGACCAGGTGCATATCAGCTATGTACATTCGCCGATGAGGTATGTGTGGGATCTGCAGCATCAGTATCTTCACCAAATGGGGATCGATCGCGGACTCAAGAGCATCTATGCGCGCTGGCTGTTTGGACGCCTGCGCAATTGGGATGTTTCAACCGCCCATCAGGTCGATCATTTCATCGCTAACTCAAGCTATATTGCCCGGCGTATCAGGCGAACCTATCGACGAGACGCGGTGGTGATCCATCCGCCGGTCGATGTTGATCGTTTCGTGCCGGGCGGACAGAAGGAGGACTTCTTTCTGCTTGCTTGCAGATTTGTACCGTACAAGCGAGCCGAGGTTGTAGTTGAAAGCTTTGCACGACGTCGCGACCGGCGCTTGGTTGTCGTGGGTGGCGGCCCTGAAGCGGACCGGGTAATCGGGGCGGCCCAAGGAGCACCGAACATCGAGTTCGTGGGCATTGTCGGCCAACCGGTGCTGATCGATCTTATGCAGCGTGCCAGGGCATTTGTGTTCGCGGCCGAGGAGGATTTCGGGATCACTCTGGTGGAGGCGCAGGCTTGCGGCACACCCGTGATCGCGTATGGCTGCGGCGGCGCTGCCGACATAATTATGACCGAGGAAGCGGATCCGCCGACCGGGTTTCTGTTTGATCGGCAGGATCCCGAGGCGATCGTAGAGGCCGTGGATCGGTTCGAGACGATTGAACCGAAGATCACCGGCGAGGCGTGCAGAGCGAACGCGCTGCGGTTCTCCGAAGCGAGGTTCAGGGACGAGATCATGCGCGTCGTGGATCAGGTGTTCGACTAGATTTAACCTATGGACATCGGTCAGCCTGCCACCCTTTGGTGCCGGCCGGAATTTGTTCCATCGCCAAGGGATTGGTCGTGCGCATGGAACAAATGGAATGACGGAGATGCCTGATGCCGGACAGTTTCCGCCAGCGCCGGCGGACGTCGCTTCCAGGCAGTTTGAAAGACCCGCGACGCAAAAGCTAAATTCGTTGGAGATGTTGCGCGCGGTCGCCGCTCTGCTGGTGGTTATGTTCCATGTGCAGTGGATCTTCGGCAATCGAACGGGCACACATCCATTTTCTAATCTGTTTGCATCCGGGTTCCGCGGCGTCGACCTGTTCTTCGTGCTGAGCGGGTTCGTCATCGCGCGCGCGCATGCCGCCGATTTAGGGCGCCCACGCCGATTCACCAACTATGCGTTCAACCGCGTCGCCCGCATCTACCCGGCGGTTTGGATCATGACACTGTGTGCAGCGGGTTGCTATGCGGCGGGTTTTGGGGGCGCCGACAAGGCTGACAAGCTTGGGGCATGGAGCATCGCCGCAAGCGCGTTGTTATTGCCACAGACCGGGCCCCCCCTCGTCAATGTGACGTGGACGCTGAAATACGAAATGCTCTTTTATTTGGTTTTTTCGGCGCTGATCCTAAACCGGCATGTCGGACGGATGCTGCTTTCCGTATGGTTACTTTCAGTCCTTTCCGTGAGTGTCGGGCTGATCCCCGATGCACTGGGCCTGGGGGCATTCTTCTTGCGCTCTTTGTGTCTGGAGTTCGGCGTCGGGCTTGTCTGCGCCTGGTTAATGACTCGTCCTGCTTTCGTGGGTGCGCTGCGGGCAGGGGGCGCGCAGTGGGCGGTGCTGGCCATCGGGGCTGCCGCCTTTGCCGGTGGAATGTCGACCGACCCCCAAGCAGCGTGGGCTGGCGTTGCCTGCGCCCTGGGATCTGGCGCGTTGGTTGTCGGTTTGACCTTGTTAGAGCAGTTTCGGCGTATCCGGATACCGCGACTGCTCGTGATGCTTGGGGGTGCATCCTATGCTATCTACCTCGTCCATTACTCCTCCATCACCTTACTGGCCTCGGCGATGAGACGAATGCCCAGGGTTCCGTTGAACAATGCGATGTTCTTGGGTGTGGCGATCTTCAGCATCGTCGCTGGCCTCGGGTTCCACTATTTGATCGATAGGCCGATTCAACGCCTACTGCAACGGACGCTGAAGCCAATGCTGTTTTGTGGTGGCCGCCCCGCACCGTCAGTTTTGGAATAGCAGCTCTCGGCCTGCTAACTTAGTCGTTCGAAAGCGGGCGTAAACCGAGCGACACCTGAAGTTCAGGGCGGGAACCGGCCCGCTTGCCTCAGGGTAGCCTGTTGAACTTCACGGCAGCCCAGGCGGCGATCCGACTGATTCGGCGCAGCTGCTGAGCGTGTGCGTTTCTTCCACCAGGCGTTTAATCGTTCAGCCGCGGGGCGCTCAATAAACTGGTACGTTATCAGACCGATCGCAATGCTTATTAGAATGGGTACGAGCATACATACCACGCGAGGGACGCCGGAGAGTAAATCATGTTTAATGAAACTGGCATAGGCGGTCATAACGAAGCCATGGGTCAGATAGACCGAGTACGAAGCGTCCCCAAGAACAACAAGAAGTCGGCCGACGGAGGTTTCCACGTCCCGCATCCAAAGCGCCGAGGTCAAGATAGCGACAGCCGGTACTCCCCAGAACAAGAATCTGACTTCCGGCACGAGTCCCGTGGTTCCGTTGGCCGACCCGCAGAATGTTCCCAAAACCAAGCCGGAGATCCCGAACAAGAGCGGCCCGTAGCCGCCACTGGCGTTGGGGAGGTAGCCGCTTTGGAAAGCGGCAGCCAAGGCAAAGCCAAACTCGAACTCCAGCGCTATAGGATCGGTGAGAAAGCTGCGGACTGCCCCCTGAGGCAGCGAAAAGCCTAAGACAAAAATGATTGGAATAGACGATAGAACTCCGGCAATGCCATAGCGGATCCGACCGAGCATTACACTGATCGCGACGATTGCATAGAAATATAGCTCGAAATTTAAGGTCCATCCGGCCCCGAGAACGATGTTGGCGTTCGGCAGAAAAAGCAGCGACTCCCCCAATGACAGCCATGTAATTACCTTACTTTTGTACAGGCCACCAAGCCACAATGACGCAATGGCGAGGGTGCATAGCCAATAAAGCGGGGTGATTCGGATTAGACGCCGGACGAAAAAATCGTATGACGCACCTTGGCGGCCGAAACGATCGCTGTTTGAATAGTACATGATGAAGCCACTGATGGCAAAGAACAGATCTACACCACTTGCCCCGAACAGCACGAACTCTGATGGAATGCGTCCCCCGAAGAGTGGCTGCGACTCCTCAAGAACGTGATGGGCGAGTACCAGCGATGCTGCCAAGCCCCTTAGAATTTGTAAGCCAGGAAGGGTTGCCGCACGTTGTCCGGCTATGGCCATGGTATATCGTCCTGGCAATAAAGCGGTGAGAATGATGCTTACCCCGGTGCACCATCAATTCGGTTGAAGGCGCGGTCGAAAGCGCCGTTTGGATGAATCCTGGGGCCGCCCGCCGGTCAACCGGGCCAAACGGGAGCCCAAGATCCGGCGAAGGGCTCCGATAACCCGTAAGGTCTCAATGAGCCCCCTGGCCACGAATGACGGCTGGAATTGTTTTCATCAGCACGGCGATGTCATTCCAAATCGTCCAGTTGTTCACGTACCAGACGTCCAACTGCACCCGCCGTGCGTAGGAGGTATTGCTGCGGCCACTGACCTGCCACAGCCCTGTCAGACCGGGACGTGTCGCGTAGTATTGCGCGATGGCCTCACCATACAGCGGAATTTCGCTGTCCACGATCGGTCGCGGTCCAACCAGGCTCATTTCTAGCCGAAGCACGTTAATCAATTGCGGTAGTTCATCCAGACTGGTTTTTCGCATAAAGCGGCCGATTCTCGTAACGCGCGGATCATTGGTTAGCTTGCGGGAAGTCGCCCACTCCGCGGCGAGGGCGGGGTTCTTCGCCAGGGTCTCGTTTAGGAGGTGGTCACCATCGACCACCATTGTACGAAATTTGAGGCAATTAAAGTGGCGACCGCCTGCGCCGACGCGGCGATGTGCGAACATCATTGGCCCACCGTCCAAGCGGCTGATGACAGCAAGCACTACGAACAGCGGACTGGACAGAAGCAGCAGCAGTGCAGCCGCGATCACGTCGATTGCCACCTTGATCATCCGTGAGAACGGCTGGGACAGGCTGTCGCGGTACGACAGCATCACTGGATCCTGGCCAAAGCAGCTTGTGGCCACAAAGGGGAAGGCGGGCAGCGCGTTCGGATGGGGTACCAGAGAGAAGGCTACCCGTTCGCGCAGCGCGCATTCGATAACCTTGCGCTGGAGAGCTCCGTCATCGTCGATGGCCACAAGGAGGCGGTGCGCACCATGCCGATTCAGCAGCGACGCTAGTCGCGACGGGCTTCCGTCGGAGAGTGCATCGTCTGGATCGACCCTGCCGACGAAGCGGTAGCCGAGCAAGGGGTCCGACGCGAGGGCGGCCTCGGCCCGCGCCGCACTGGGCCCGTCGCCGATTACAACGATCGGCAACGCCCACGCGCCGATCTGATTAAGGAAGTGCTTAGACAGCCGATTTAAGCCAGTCGCTACGGCTGGAAACACCAGAAAGAATGCAAAGGTGGGGATCCGGGTGATGAAGTTACCAGCAATAAGGCTGTAGGCAACCTCTATCCCAACCGTGCAGAGGCCTGCGCCCACGACAAGCCGCGACTCGTTCCAGAACGTGGTTCTTTCAGTGTATCGTCCCTGCAGGATCAAATAGAGGACCATTGCTGCCAGAAGCACCGGAGCATCGGGGGAGGCCAAAGGCCTGCGTCCGGTGACGAGCGGACCGAAGACCGCGAATCTAATACACCAATAGGTGGCCGGGACTGCCAGGCAGTCAGCAATAAAGAGCACGATGGAGCAGACCCCGGGCCGACAGCGAGTGCCGTCCATGACGCTCAGATCAACACGCGTCGCGGGCAATCGATTGATGAATCGATAACTTGTCAGCAATTCCAACCGGACCTCCGCGGGGTTGCTTCAGTAAAGGCCGTTAGAAACCTAACTGGAAAGCGGCGCGAAGAACTGCCACCTTTTCAGGTGTACACCTTTGACGAAGGGAGACCATAATTAGGAATGAGAAGTAGCTTTCTAAGTCGAATGACCGAGGGATGATGCCCCTGGCCGGCACGGGAGCACTACAAGGGCATACGGAGGGCGAAGAGCGGTCGCTTCGTCCTACAGCAGAGTCACTACATTTTGAATTTGAACGGATTCCGCTCCGTTATTAACCACCGACACACCCGATACGATCATGATAAAATACTGAAACTTCAGTATTTTATACGTAGATACAAAGGCCTAGGAGAGGAAAGAGGCGCCTAATATAACGAACCGGTGATTGCACTTATTAACAATGCTAACTGAAATGTAAAGTAGCCTGCCGAAACATATCGGTTAGATTGCGTAGCACTGAATGTGCTCTCAATTCATGAGGGAAACGCGAGTGGCAAATGAATATGGTGACCGCAGGCAGGCTCAAGCCGAATCCGATGGCGCGCGCGAGTCGCTCGCGATCGGGTTGATCGATTGCTTCCGCCTCAACCAGGAATGCCTGACGACCGCGTTGGGTGGCCTGCATCCAGAGATAGCGTTGTTTAGCTTCGCATCAACCAGTGAATGCATTGCCCGAGCGAAAGTCGACTTCGATCTCATTATATACTACTTTCACGGGAACGAAGTTGCCGATGCGACGATCGTACAGACGATAACAACTATCCGCGAAGCCTTTCCACCCGTCCCGGTCGTCATTTTCTCCGATGCCGACCCGACGCATCAGGCCAAGATCGTGCGCTGCGCCTTAAAGGCCGGCGCGCAAGGATTTGTTCCCACGCAGACAGCCAGTCTTCCGGTGACGTTGGCTGCTATTCGCTTCGTCAAGGATGGCGGCACGTTTGTACCGGTGGATCTGCTGTTCACTACTCGGCCCAACCACTCAGTGGGCCAGCGGAACCGGCTCACCTCACGACAAGGGGCGGTCATGAGTCATCTGCAGCAGGGCAAGGCGAACAAGACCATCGCTTATGAACTTGGCATGAGCGAGAGTACCGTTAAGGTCCACGTTCGAAACATCATGCGTAAAACGGGAGCCACCAATCGAACCGAAGCCGTCTACAAGGCGCAGAGTCTTTCAAGCGACTTCGACGGTGGACGACGTTTCGAGACCTAGTGTGCTGCCGGTGTAGCTCCCTCGCGATTTGAGTTGACGGCGCGTTCTGACGGGAAAACAGATGAGCTTCCAAAGCAGGCTCAAACATTCTCTGACCTCCGGCTACCTGGCCACCACACAAGCGCTGACGCATCGTCTTCTCCGTGGTGGTTCAGGTGAACGTGACTTCCGGCGGGTTGTCATCGTCGCAGCGCTCGGGCGCAACAACGGGATAGCCAGTGGCGCCCGCCACCAGCTGAATGTTCTGCAACAACTGGGGGTCGATACGAATCTGGTTGATGCGACGCCGGCTTTGCGCAACCCGTTGTTTAGAGTTCCGCATCACCCTGGTTCTGTATATGTGTTCCATTCTGGCGGCCCACAGACTGCAAGCCTGATCGGTAGTGTTCTGCCGGCAGCAGCCGTTGCTTACCGGATCGCCTATTGGGCATGGGAACTACCTGATCCGCCTGGCGACTGGATCGGCTGCGACCGCAATATTGCTGAGATTTGGACACCAAGCAGCTTTTCAAAGGCGAGCCTCGCCCGTCTATTCGCCGGTCCTATCCATGTTGTGCCGCATCACATTCCAGCTCGCCTGGCACGCCGACGCTGCCACGACGAACCGTTCACGGTGCTCGCAATGGCTGACAGCCGATCGAGCCTATCGCGCAAAAACCCGGAAGGAGCACTGCGCGCGTTCCGCGCCGCTTTCGGCACCTCGCACGATGCACGCCTGTTGCTGAAGCTGTCGGGCCGCGACGACGAATTGCGGGCACTCGAGGCTTCGTGGGGCGCATTGCTCACAGGCGGGAACGTCGAGATTATCAGGGGATTTCTCGACGATGCAGCGCTAACGGTGCTCTACCGGCGGGCGGATGCCTTTCTGTCGCTGCATCGCGCGGAAGGTTTCGGACTGCCTATGGCGGAGGCAATGGCCCACGGCTTGCCGGTTGTCGCCACGGGTTGGTCCGGCAATCTCACATTCATGTCCGAGGCGAACAGCTGCCTCGTTCCGTACAGGCTCGTCCCCGTTCATGATACATCAGCGATTTATACGGGAAGCGTTTGGGCCGAGCCCGATCTCGACGCCGCGGCGGAGGCACTTCGTCGTCTGGCGGAGCAACCTGGATACTACGCCCGCCTCGCGGAAGCGGCGCACCGCGACGCCAGTGCGCCTTTCCTTCAGTTTCCGTTCTCACAGCCAACAACCGCCGGTCGTGCGCCCGCGGTGTCGGGGGCATGAGCACACCGTACTCAACCAGTCTAAAGGTCGAGGATACGCTCGGGTATCATTCGGCCGAATGCCAGGTCACGCAGCGCGAGCAGATTTCCGCGCAGCCGGCCGCGCCGGTCCACAAAGGGTTCCGGCCGGAATGCGCGTGCGATGTTCATCGCCATGTTTTTCGCAACGTGGGTAATTGCCCGCCGGAATGGGTAGCCCCGCCGCTTCCCGCAGAGGTAGATCGGGTTTGCGACCTGCGAGTAACCGAGCCGCACGCCGGAGCCGCGTCCGGATTTGACACCGAGGTGAACGCCGCGTGCTGCCGGTATCTGCACCACCTCGCCAAATTCGGCCAGATGGCGGGAGAGGTCCACATCTTCCTGCCAGGCATAGAGCGGCAGGCGCTCGTCGAACCGCAGGCCGTGCGCACGCATCGGCGCAAGGCGGACCGCCATGTTGCACCCGTAACCGGAAAAGGTGGGGCGGACAGCCTGCGACTGCACGTCGATAAAAGCGAGGTGGCGCGACAGGATCGTCCGTCCCTCGGCTGGAGTAAGCCCGGGCCCCCCAATGCCATCCGCGACAACCAAGCCGGTTGCGACCACGATGCCAGGATCGCGTCCCATGTGCTGCTCGATCGTGGCGAGGTAGCCGGGGTCGGGAAAGAAATCATCGTCGAAGAACACCAGGACGTCTGCTCCGGCTGCTGCTCCGATAATGGCATTCCGCTGACGCGGCAATCCTGGCTCAGTGAGCATCACGCGTACCTCAGGATAGGCTTCGGCGGCGCCTGCGACATCGCCGGCTGTTGCGCCACAAACGATAATGCTGTCGGGCCGGCGCGACTGGCGCGCGATCTCGATCAGCGTTTCACGCAGAATGTGGGCTCGTCCGACCGTTGGAATTCCGACGGCGATGTTCAGATGCATTGGGTCTTTCCCTCGGGCGACTGGAGCATTCATGACGTCTTGGAACTGGTGCCACTGGCGGGAAGCTATCCGCCCAGAAGAGTATCAATAACTGCACGCTGCTGTCATTGGCAATCAAAAACATAAATCGATATTATCCCCTTCCGTCAGTCTTTAGTCCAAGGCAGTAGTATGCACCGGGATTTGAATGAACAAAACGGTGATCAGGTCGGCCCGATCAAGTTGACGCAAATGTCCGACGCCACGGAGCGGCTGGAGCCGCTTGCCGTTCCGATGGGACGATTTAAGTCAATTCTCAGACGTCAGCTTTGGATCGTCTTACTTACCCTTTTCTTTGGCATTGGTGGCACGGCGGCCGTCGTCATGCGGATGCCCAGGCAATTCACCGCTGAAGCCTCGATCCTTGTGGAACCACAGCGCACGCAGGTCAGTGACCTCCAGGCGATCACGCCCGACTCAGGAGACCCCGGCGGCCTTATGCGTACCCAAATCGATATCCTGCGTTCGCCCGAGTTGCTTCATGGCGTTGTGTTAGCGCTGCATCTAACGGATAAATCAGAGTTCGTGCCGACCGGCGGTGGACTGATCTTTCGGGTAAGGGCATTGCTCCAAAAGTACGGCCTGATGCGGCCTACGGCCACGCCCTACTCCCCAACACAGCAAGAACTTGAAGACATATCGTCCGACGTCCTTGCCTCGAAGATTGGCTTTGCCAATGAAATCCGGTCCAGCGTACTGCGTGTGACTGTAACCACGCAGGATCGAGCGCTAAGCGCCCTGATAGCGAACGAGATCGCGAGGCACTTCCTTGATTTCAAGCGCCAGGAAAAATTCGCCGCGATGCAGCGGGCCCGTGACTGGTTCCAGGAGCAAATCGGCACACTTGCGGTTCGGTTGCGGGAGGAGAATATGGCGGTGGAACGATATCGCCTGAAATACGGGCTGGACGAAGAAGCACCGAACGACGACGCCGCCAGCGCTGCCCACACGCCTACGATCAATCGCCAGCAGTTGGACACGATCAGCCGCCAACTCGTGGATATCTCGCGCGAACGGGCACGCGAGGAGGCCGAACTCTCCCAGGCGCAGGCAGTCATGCGGGGGGAGGTACCGGCCGGCTCGCTACCCGAGGTGCTGACGTCACCAGTCATAGGGCAATTGATTGCGCAGATCTCCGTTGTCGCCGGCCGCGAGGCACAGCTTGCCGCGACGCAGGGTGCCGGAAACCCGGAACTCGTCGCGGTTCAGTCGCAACTGCGGAAACTGCAGCTCCGTAAAGACCAAGAAATGAACAACGTTGTCAAAAGCCTGGGCAGCGTGGTCATGGCAGCGCGCGAGCAGGAGCGGGCGCTGCGGCAGCAGATGGAACAATTGCGCAGTTCCGTCAGTGGTGAGAACTCGGCTCAGGTCGGGCTGCAGGCCCTCCAGACGCAGGCGCGTGCTACACGAAGTATCTACGAGAGCTTTCTCACGCGCGCCACTCAGCTTGCTAATGTGGCCGGAATCCAAGAGCCGGACGCGTCGCTGGTGTCAGCCGCACGCGTGCCACTGGGGCCGTCATCGCCCCAGAGCGGGCGTTTGCTGGGCGTTTCGGCCATGCTGTCGCTGGTGGTGGGCGTCGCGCTCGCCTGTGTTGTCGAGCGACTGCGCAAAGGCTTCAGCCTGCCCGAACAACTGGAGGCCACACTTGGTCTGCCGCTGGTGGCAATGTTGCCGAAGATATCGCCGAAGACTTTGGGCAAGCCGGTCAAGGGCAAGGCGGCGGTCGCGTTCGAAGCATCGCTCTCCAAGCTACGTGGTCAGCTAACCGCCCTTGGCGACGGGCGGCCCACGATCGTGATGGTCACCTCGGCCCTGCCGAAAGACGGGAAGTCGGTGTTCGCGTCCTCGCTTGCCCGCAATGCAGCGACCGCGGGCTGGCGCGTTCTGCTGATTGATTGTGATCTAGGTTGCCCGTCGGTCGCCCGGCAGTTCAGGCTTGAACAGGCGCCGGGGCTTCGGGAAATCCTTTCCGGGGATACCCTGGGTGCGGCTGCCAGCGCCATGCATGAACCGGCGCCACGCCTTAACGTGATCACCGCCGGCCGCCGGGACGGTGACCCGCAGGAGATGCTGGCATCGCGCAGTATGGCCGCTCTACTGACAGCGGTTCGGGGCCGCTATGACCTTGTCGTGCTAGATACACCGCCTGTTTTGCCCGTGGCGGATGCGCTGGTACTTGCCATGCAGGCCGACGCGACGCTGATGGTCGTGCGGTGGGAAAAAACGCCACGGACGGCCGTGCGGGATGCCCTGCGACTGCTGCACGCAAGCCGCGCCCGCATGATGGGCGCGGTGATGACTAGCGTCGATCGACGCACCGCCGCAATTTCCGACGGCCGGCTGTCCTTTGCCTTTAGTCACTATGACGGATACCACCCCAGCCGCGCCGCCCGGAGCTGACCGGGATGCAAATGACCATCCTGGGTATGGCGCTGTTGCCGCTTACACTAATCTGGGTGGCCAACCCGCTGCGTCTTCTTCAACTTGCATTGGTAGCAGCGGTTTTCGAAGCCGGAGCGGCATTGGTAATCGGCGGCGCCTTCGGTCTTCCCACCGCCATGGTTCCCGGCCTGATCTTCATCCTGTTCGTCGTTGCGCAATATGCGCTGGGCATGCGCTACTCCGCCGAAGCGGCGGTTTTCTGGGCCCTGACGCCGCTGCTTGCGCTGCTCGGCTATGCGCTGTTTTCGATCGTGGTGCTGCCGGATGCCTTCGCCGGGCGTATCATGGTGTCGCCCCAGAAGAGTGATCCGCTGCAGCCGGGATTCGTGCCACTGGCTTTCACCGCCGGTAACATCACCCAATCGCTCTATCTGGCAATGAACGTCGTGGTCGCTACATCGTCCGCACTATTTCTGACACGCGCGGCCATCCCGTACCAAAGCATTATGAAGGCCTACCTTCTCGGTGGCTATATCGTCGTCGGACTGGCGCTTTGGCAGTTCGCCTCGCGCCTCTCCGGTTTGCCGTTTCCTGACACGGTGCTGTATTCCAATCCCAGTTGGGCGATCGTCGAACAGGCCCTGGGGTCCGTGCCACGGATCCAGGGACCGTTTTCGGAACCGGCTGGCCTGGCGTTCTACCTCTCCGGCCTTTGCTTTTGCTGTCTGTGGCTGAGCGCGCGCGGCCAGCGCCTGATGGGGGTGAATTGGCTCCTCGGGCTTTCGATCCTGGCAATGCTGTTGTCCACATCCACCACCGGAATCCTGACCCTTGCGGTCGGACTGCCGATGATTCTGGCAGTGGCCACTGCCCAGTCTGACAAACGGGCCCTTGGGCGACTGGGCAAGACCGCGGGCATCTTGATGCTCGGCGGTCTTATTGTGCTTACGCCGGCTGTGATCATGAAGCCCCAACTGGTCAGCGCGGTGACTACCGTCGTCGACTCGACTCTGAACAAAGGCGAAAGCGACTCTTTCTCCGATCGCACGGCCACCGATTGGGCCGCGTTGGATACCGTTGGTGCGACGTATGGTCTTGGGGTCGGTTGGGGCAGCTTCCGCAGTTCCAGCCTGATACCTGGTCTGCTGGCCAACGCCGGGATCTTCGGTGTGGTCGCCGTATTGTGGCTGGCTGTGCGCGTCACACAACTCTCACGGCGCCGCGGACCGGGGGCGCACGGTTATCCGGGTCAGCTTGTGATGGAAGGGTTCTCTGCCGCGCTGTGCGGCCAGTTCACCGCCGCGCTGTTCTCCGCGCCCACGATCGCTTCGCTGGGGTTCTTTCTGCAACTCGGGTGCGTGGTCGGTGTCTCCGCACGCAAGTCCGTCTCCCACCAACCCCCCCGTCCATCGGGATATCTGAGGCCAGACGAACGAAATGAACGCGCTGATACGACCGCTGCCCTGACACGCGCGAGAAGGCACTTCACGGCATGACCCCCCCAATCTTTCTCAATGCGCGGTTCCTCAGCCAGTCCGTCAGCGGCGTCCAGCGTTTCTCGCTCGAAATCACGGCCGCGATCGATCGGTTGATTGCCGCTGGCGAATGGCCCCAGACCGTTGCATTGACCCCCCGAACCGCAGATAGGGGCACGTCTCGCCGAGACGAGGCGCTGTATCCGCGACTTGAGTTTCGGGAGGTGGGGCGGACGCATGGCCACCTGTGGGAGCAGACTGAGTTACCGATTGCGGCACGCGGCGGCGTCCTCATAAACCTCGGCAACACCGGACCCATATTCGCCGGCCGCCGGCAGATCGTGGTGATCCACGACGCCGGCGTCTTTGATACGCCGGAATCGTATTCGTTCCGGTTTCGCTCCTGGTATAAGACATTGCAGCATTGCCTCGCGCGGACCGGCGCAACAGTGGCGACGGTTTCGGAATTCTCCCGCGGCCGCATCGTCGAGCGGCTCGGCCTGGACCCCGAAAGCGTTGTTGTAATGTCCGAAGGCGCCGACCACGTCCTTCGGTGTCCGGCGGATCCCGGCACGTTAAGCCGGCACGGCCTGCAACCGCGTCGATTCGCCCTGGTCGTCAGCAACCGGGTAGCCCACAAAAACATCGCCGTGCTGCACGAAGCGGCTGCCGCCCTGGAGCGGCGCGGCATGGTGATTGCGATCGCCGGAACATCAAACACCGAGGTTTACCAAGGCGTGCGCGGGCCAGGGTTTGCCGAACGCCGTCTCGGTCGCGTAACCGATGCCGAGCTTCGCGCGCTCTATGAAAATGCCGCCTGCCTGCTATTTCCGTCGCGCTACGAGGGCTTTGGTCTGCCGCCAGTGGAGGCTTTGGCGTGCGGCTGCCCTGTGCTCGCGGCCAGCGGCAATGCGGTCGAGGAAATTTGCGGTGATAGCGCACTCTACTTTGCTAACGACAGAAAACAGACAATCATAGATCTGCTGGAGCGGCTGTTGGACGAACCTGGCCTCGCGGACAGGTTGAGCCTGCGGGGGCGTGCGCGCGCTGCCGACTTGAGCTGGGATAAGTCGGCCCGCTTGCTGGGCGAGGTTGTTCGTGGTGTGCGGTAGGCCGCGGTTGGTGCCGCCTTCAGCCCGTTTGCACGGACTGGCTTTGCACCTGTTGATGCTGATCCTGCTGCTCGCGCCCGGTTGGGCATGGGCCAGCCAGCGCGGGGACGGGGAGCAATCGCGCGCGACGGCATCAGAGGCGCGCTCGCTGCCATTGCCGGCTCAATTGCGCTCCGCCCGGCCCGCGGCGCTCTGCGATGCGGCCATACGCGGGGCGGAAATCCATCACGGCTTGCCGCCGGGGTTGCTATTCGCCATCGGTCAGGTGGAATCCGGCCGTCCCGATTCCGGGCTGCACCGTGTCGAGCCTTGGCCGTGGACCGTGCAGGCCGAGGGCAGGGGGCTTTACTTCGATACCAAGGCGCAGGCAGTCCAATGGGTCAGGGAGGCGATGGCGCGGGGCATTGCGTCGATCGACGTCGGCTGCCTGCAAGTCAACCTGCTGTATCATTCCCACGCCTTCGATACTCTGGAAGAAGCTTTCGAACCGTCGGGCAATGCCGATTATGCCGCGCGTTTCCTACTTCAGCTTCATGCCACGACGCGGGATTGGGTAAAGGCGGCGGGTTTCTACCATTCGCAAACGCTCATTCTAGCCTTGTCTTACCAGGAACGGGTCGCGCATGCATTGAGCGGCGAAACCCTGGTTGGCAGTTTGTTAAACAGGCCGGCGGCACCGCAGCCCCCGGCCACTATCAATCGACTGATCGAGGCATGGCGCGCCACGCTTGGCAAAAGCGGTCCGGCTGCGACGAGTCCTGTTTCCGAAGGTTCGGTCATCCATGAGTGACATGCGCGGCATGCACCACGGCTGTCGCATGGCACCGATCGTTCTTCTTTGACGTTTAACATACGGAGAGCTCAGCAATGTCGATGTTACCATGCCAAGCGCATGAATCGAGGACCGACAATTTCGGGCAGCCGCCTCGCTCACGCCCGTTTCTGCGCCGCTGTGCCGGCGTTGCGCTGACCTGCCTTGTTCTGGTCGGCTGTGCGCAAGGCTCCGATCTGCCCCCGCTTCCTGCCGAACCATCCGGGCCGTACCGACTTGGTGTTGGCGAACAAGTGCGTATCATTACATTCGGAGAGGAAAAACTCACCGGAGAGTTCAGGGTCAACGATCGAGGCGAAATCGCCGTTCCTCTGCTTGGCCCTATCCCCGCTAGTGGGATGACCACAAGCGAGTTGGAGACAAGTATCGGCCAACGATTGGTTGAAAAAAAGGTCCTGCTCGACCCAAGCGTCTCGGTGGAGGTCCTGCGATACCGGCCTATATTCATTCTGGGCGAGGTCACAAAGCCGGGCGAATATCCGTATCGCCCTGGCATGACGGTATTGACCGCCGTCGCTGAAGCTGGCGGTTTCACCTACCGAGCCCAGACTGGCTACGCGTCTATTCTTCGCAACATCGACAACCATGCGGTCGAAGGCAAAGTCCCGCGAGGGATGGAAGTTCAGCCCGGTGACGTTATCGATATTTTCGAACGATACTTCTGAGCACGCTTGCCGGATTGTCTATACGGAGCTTCCCGGTGCGCGGCGACTGCCACGTCAGGATCGCGTGCCGCGGGCCCGGCGCTACTTCTAGAGTGCTACATGCAATGTTATCGCCGCCACGCTTTGGTTGTAATGACCGATGGTGAGTGTATTCGGATTGAGCGGCGTCGACGGATTGGTGGCTGCCGTCTGTTCGACGAAGTCCAAGTCGAACGACAGGCGCAAGTTGCGATTCAAAAGCCAGGTGATTCCGGCGCCGCCCGTGAAATTGCTCTGCCCGCCACCTTGGAGATATTGCGCCATTTGTGCCCCGCCCCGCAGCTGTAGCAGAATATTACGCATGTATTCATAATCGACGACCAGGTTTGCGCTGGTCAGAACGAAGCCACTGTTTCCCGCGGATTGGGGAGCCTGAATGCCTCGGGCGACGGTTCCTGTGAGAGTGAGCTGGCCGGAGGGCGTCCAAACGGTGCTGGCTTGTGCGATTGGCGACGTGTTGGAACCATACTGGGCCGCCCTGAACGTGGTCTCTTCCACGCCTACAAGAACGCGGTAGCGCCACACGCCCTCCGCCTGATAATCGATCCCGCCTAGAAGCATGAAATTCGTGGAATCGTTGCTAGGGGCACCCGCTTGCGGGTTGACGTAAGTGTCATCAATGCCACGCAGGACAACTAACAGACCCCCCGCGTCGTTCATGGAGTAGCGGGTGGTTACGCCGGCGGCCAGAGAGTTCCGATCGAGATATTTCTGATCCAATATCACGTTCGCCACGGTCGCCGTGCCAAATTGATAGCGGCTGGCGCTTAGGTCTGGCGTCACGGTAAAGCGCCCGAAATCAAAGGAATAGCTGACCTGGGTCGTGTCGGTCTGAGCAAGAATGGGAGTCTGGGTCTGCACGACGCCGAGGCTGGTGGGGAGCTGGAAATAGTTTTGATGCGAATAAGTCAGCATAAGCTGGCTGTCCCCGATCGTATAACCGCCACCCAATCCTATGTTCCAGTTGGTGTGGTCCAACGAGGGCAACGTGAAATACTGATCGGTCTCCATGCCGAGGGAGAGGGCCAGGCTGTTGCGGCTCCAGAGCGAACTGGCGGAGACGGATGCAGACGTGCGTGATCCCCAGCTACCCTGGCCGGACATGCCATTTGGGTTGGAATTGTAAAAGACAGATTGATCGAGTTTGGGACTGATGTTGAAGCCGTCGGCCATTATCCCCGGTGGGGCATAAAGGGGCCGGTCACGAGACTGCACCGTCACGCCCAGTTGCTGATCATAGCCGCCGATGCCGGAGGGAAAATAGAAGTCGATGCTCTGGGCGTGCAGGGCCGTCGGCCATGTTATCAGCGCAAGACCGGCTAGCGGAACCAAAAGGTTGCAGCGAAAGTGCCATGAGGATTGTGACGATGCGAGCATAGGGTCGTTTGGAACTTGCATAAAGGATAATTTATAATATCGGAATCGGTTTGAATGCAATGCGTTCCAGCCTACCCATTTCAGTTCAGCTCCAAAAGGCGGCGCGCGCCCGTTTCCAGGGGCCGGGACCATGCACCGACAAACCTACCGGATTCTCGCGGGCTGACGTAACCGTCGCATAAGATGGGATTCGCCGAGATAAGTGCCCTGCCAAATCAGTCAACTTGTCGTCGGCCTGCCGACGCAGGGATCGAGCTTTTATGAACTGGACGACCGGGCGGCTAGCCCGCGATTTTGTGGGCCGGTTTACTCGGCGGCAAGAATGCTTCTGCCGGGATCGGACCACCGGTAAGGATGCGGTTTTTGTATCCGTCACCGGCGGGTCGGGCAGGGAGGTGGAGGCATGGTCTATCATCAAAACGGATATGCCCCTCGTGCAAAGAGATGAACTCTTGAATTACGTTACGCGGTTGCGATCATCGGCCAGTTGACGGATAATAAACTGAAGAGTTCAAGTCGGAATTAACCAAACCCGTCAAGCAGAGCGGCACGGGTTCATTCGTTTGAAACGAGGCGCCGCGGGTGAGCAGTCGGGCGAGGGAGCGACGAGCCGCGCGGGGCCAACGCGTATGGCCTCAACAGCAGAGAAAGTGAATCATTTTCGATGAGACGGGCATTTGTGTACGTCACTGACGAACGCGGTTTCGAACTGGCAAGACATTCCGCCACCTCCTTGGCGCTTTCTCAGCGCGAGCCATGCGACATCCATATGTTCTGTTATCAGTTCTTCCCGTCGGTTCCACGCCGGTTTGCCGAGGCTATGGCCGATCTCCGAGCGAAATTGATCCTACACGATATCAGCGACACGTCAGTGGAGCGGCATCAGACGCACGGGCACGTGACGACCCCCAGCCTTCTAAAGCTATTGGCAGCCGGGAAACTGGTTGGCGACTATGACCGTATTGTTTATCTCGACAACGATATCCTGGTATTCGACGATCTGTTGATTGAGGAGATCAACTTTGGTCAGGCGCCGATCGCGGCGGTAATCGATATGGACATCAGTGATACCGGCTGGCTTCGCAATTCAATAGGGCGTGGTGCTACAATCGACATTGACAGCCGGGGCGGTTACTTCAACTCGGGTTTGATGATATTTGAAGCCAGGAACTGGCGTCACCGCGAGTTTAATGAGAGATATAGCGCTGCTCTTGATCAGCACGATATTAACTGCCAATACAAGCTAACCTGCACGTCAATTGACCAATGTGCGCTCAATAGCGTTTTCGAGAATAATTGGGTCAAGTTGCCGATGTCCTATAACATGCAGGCGGGTGCCAAATTCACCGGTGCGTGGAAAACCGCGACGGTCAGGCATTATTGCGGACCACAAAAATTCATCCCTGTGTCTCCGTTCCGCAACGACTCGAAAGACGTGCGCTACCTGAATAAGATCCGGGAAGCCATGGGCCTGCCACGCGCCCCGCTGCCATCCCTGTATGAAATCCCATTTCGCCTCAACGCCGCCCGTAAACATCGCAGCGACATGCTGATCCGGCGCCTCTTGGCCGCCGTTCAGGGACACAATTCCACGCCCTTCGTACCCCGGACAATTGAGCGCCCGGCGCGATAAGACAACTATGACCGACACGACCGTTCTAGATCAGGCACCCGACACGCTGCCGCAGGGTAATGTATCCAACCGGCGTCTCGCGTTTGGCGCCGCTGTCATGACTGGCGCCAATATCGTCAAGATCGGCATTCAATTCGCTATGCTTCCGATCATGGCGCGGCTCATCGGTCCCGGATCGTACGGCCTATACGCGCTCGCATTGCCCACTATCACCTTTATGCTGATGGTGGCTGACGGTGGCCTGGGCAATTCCTTAGCCCGTGAACGGCCGGAGGCCCGAGCAGTCTGGGCAAGCGCATTTTGGGCGGTGCATGGGCTGGCTTTGCTGCTTGCTTGCGCTGTCGTCGGATGGTCGTTTCTGCTCGCCTATATCACCAACCAGCCGCAACTGCCGGCACTGATGGCGGCGCTCTCGATCGCCCTTCTATTCGTTGCCTCGAGCGTGCTGCCAATGGCACGGATGTTGCGCCAAGGACGTTTGCACGTTGGTGCGAGCGCCGACCTGGTAGCAACTGTTGTCGGTGCGGGCCTTGGGATATTTCTGGCATTTGACGGGTGTGGAACCTGGGCGCTTGTCGGACAATATATTGTTACTTTCGCCATACGTGCCGCCATCATGAACGCGGTGGCCTTCGAACGTCCCGCTTTCATTTTCGATCTTGGACTGCTGCGTCCGCACTTGATGCTCGGTGGTTCGATCGTCGCCACCAAGCTCGCCGATTATGCCGGCCGGATAACCGAAAACACGCTCATCACCAGTATACTCGGAACGAGCATCTTGGGCGCCTATGGTTTCGCCAACCAAATTCCGCGTTTTCTGTGTGAGAGCGCCTCTAATCCCCTTTGGGCGATCCTTTACGTGCAAGCTGTGCAAAAATCGCACCAGGCTGCCACGCGCGCGTATTATGAGTTCAGCCGAGCGCTTGGCATCGTGCTATTTCCTGTCACTGCTCTAGCCGCCCTGGCGTCGTCGCGAATGATCGAGGTGCTGCTCGGGCCCGCCTGGCACAGCGCCGCGCTTCCACTTTCGCTTCTTCTTGCGACATCCGCATTCCCGGCCATCGGGGGGCTCACCAGCGCCCTGCTCTATGCAAAAGGGCGAGGGGACATGCAACTGTTGATCAGCGGCACCCTCATCTGCGGGCGAGTGCTTGCCGTTCTGGCGGCGGGGTTCTTGGGCTTGATTGGTGTCGCTGCTGTCCTCGGTGCGATCAATGTGACCTATAGTGTCATCGCTGTGATGGTTCCAGCGCGAGTGATCGGCGTTTCTCCGTCCATTCTGTTGCGTGGACTCGTCGCGCCGTTCGGCTGCGCGGTCAGCGCTGGTGCCGCATACGAGACGTTGCTATCCGCATTCGGCTCGGACATTTTCACTGTCATTGCCGGGGGGCTTCTGTCGCTGCTGCTGTATGTCGCCTTGTTGATTGCCTTGGAGCGCGGTCGCCTGTTTGGCGACCTTGCTATGCTCCGGTCAATTCTAGGTAAATCATCAGGGCGGTGATCGGCTTTACAAACGGTTGATTCCTTCCCGCCCGGCGCCACGCCTACCGTTCATCCTTTGAAATTGGCGCGCCCTACTGGATTCGAACCAGTGACCCACAGCTTAGAAGGCTGTTGCTCTATCCAACTGAGCTAAGGGCGCCCAAGGCCGATGCCATAACCACTTACCATCTACCGCACCCGCGCGTCCCTGCCAATTGTTGACGCTCAATCGCGAACCGCTTTACGGGTCGGAGTTTTTGACCGATGTCTGCGCCTGAATGACCGACACGATTTTCGCCCTCGCCTCGGGGTCCGCCCGGGCAGCTATCGCCGTGCTGCGGCTCAGCGGGCCGGACTCCGGTACCGCGCTGGCGGCACTGTGCGGCGGCCGGCTTCCCGGTCCGCGATATGCCGCGCTGCGGCGGCTGCGGGCGGTGTCGGGTGCGACCTTGGACCACGCCCTGGTGCTGTGGCTGCCCGGCCCCGGCACCTATACTGGCGAGGACAGCGCGGAACTGCACCTGCATGGCGGCCGGGCGGTGATTGATGGCGTGGCGGACGCATTGGCCGACGCAGGGCTACGCCCCGCCGAACCAGGCGAATTCACCCGCCGAGCCTTCTTGAACGGGCGCATGGACCTGGTCGAGGCGGAGGCCGTTCACGACCTGGTCAGCGCCGAAACCGAAGCCCAGCGCGTGCAGGCACTGCGGCAACTGGAAGGCAAGCTGGGCGCGCTGTATCGCGATTGGGCCGACCGGCTGCTCGGAATTCTGGCGTATCAGGAGGCTCTGATCGACTTCCCCGACGAGGATCTGCCGCCCGGGGTGGAAGAGCACCTGCTGGAGACGCTCCGTTCCGTGCGGACAGAAATCGCGGCCCATCTGAACGATGCCGGGCGCGGGGAAAAGCTGCGCGAGGGCCTGTTCTTCGCCATTACCGGCGCGCCGAACGTCGGCAAGTCCTCGCTGATCAATGCTCTAGCGGAACGGGATGTGGCGATCGTGTCCGACCGTCCGGGCACCACGCGGGATGCGCTGGAAACACGGGTGATATTGGGCGGGGTGCCGATCACGCTAGTGGATACCGCCGGGCTGCGTGAGACCAGCGACAGTATCGAGGCCGAGGGGGTCCGCCGGGCGCTGGCCCGGGCGCGCGATGCCGATCTGGCGATGACGGTGATCGAGGCCGGGTCTCCGCCGCCCACCGATTTCAGCGGTTTGCTGATCGCCAACAAGGCCGATTTGGGCCGCCCCGGTCCCGACGGGGCGCTGCGGATCAGCGCCCTCACCGGCCTGGGCATGAGGGAGTTGCGCGGCCGTCTGGCCGCCATCGCCCGACAGATGACCGCGTCGTCCGGCGCCCCGCCGCTAACCCGCACCCGCCATCGCGCCGCCCTGACGGCGGCGGCCGCCCATTTGGATGCGGCACTGCGGGCCGACCTGCCGGAACTTCGCGGCGAGGATCTGCGGCTGGCGATGCGGGCACTGGGA
>DAIEHR010000311.1 GCA_027353465.1 Acetobacteraceae bacterium
ATTACAGCACCTCCCTGGCGGCGTCTAAAAGCTGGCGTTCCAGTTCCTGGTCATGTTCTGCCGCGATCAGGACGGTGTTGTAGTCGTCGATGGAAATGCCCTGCTGATCGAGGACGCGTTCGGCGTCCTTCCGAGCCTTGACGGCCAGGACTTCGCGGGCGGATTCGGTGGCGGTCTCCGCTTGCATGGCATAGTCCTGCTGGATCCGAGCGACCAATCCGGCCGCGGAACCGACCCTGGTCACCATATCCGGGGATAGGGTTGCGGGGCGGGTTTGAAACGGTTCCATTGCTTTCTCCGTTGCTGTCTCAAAGGACGCGACCCTTGCGGATCACAAGGACTCCAACGGGGCGAACTGGATCGGGTTCACCAAAAAATGCGCGTCACTTTGCCGCCTGGGCCTGAAACGCTGTAAGAAGGCCGGATTCTGACCCGAGGAAATTGTCATGGCTCAGCCGCCCGTCATCCGTCTGCACCCCGAAGACAGCGTTGTCATCGCGCGCGCCACCCTGCTGCCGGGTGCCCCCGTCGGCGACAATGTGCTGGCGACGCAGCGCATTCCGGCGGGCCACAAGGTTGCCGTCCGGGCGATCGCCGTTGGGGAACCGATTCGCCGTTATGGCCAGATTATCGGGTTCGCGTCCGCCGCCATCGCACCGGGCCAGCATGTCCATGTGCATAACTGTGAGATGGGCGATTTTGCCAAGGACTATGCCTATGGCGCCGATGCCAAACCCACCGAGTTCTTTGAACCGGCAGCGACGTTTCAGGGCATTCGCCGGCCGGATGGCAAGGTTGCCACCCGCAATTACATCGGCATCCTGACCAGTGTGAACTGCTCGGCGCATGTGGCGGGCGTCGTGGCTGATATGTTCAAACGCAACCCGATGACCGGAGCCGACCCGCTGTCGGATTATCCCAATGTCGATGGCGTCGTCGCGCTGACGCACAAGACTGGATGCGGGATGACGCAGGACGAGCCCCTGCGTGTTCTGCGCCGCACCTTGGCCGGCTACGCCCGGCATCCAAATTTCTCCCACGTTATCGTGCTGGGTCTGGGCTGCGAGGTGAACCAGATCGGCGGATTGATGGAGGAGCAGCGTCTCGCTGGGCGTCTGAAGTCGTTGGACATTCAGACGGTGGGCGGTAGCCGCAAGACTGTCGCGGCGGGCGTGGAGTTCGTGAAGGATGTGCTAGCCGAAGCCAATAACGTCACCCGGGTTACCGTTCCGGCCAGCGAACTGACGGTGGCGCTGCAATGCGGCGGGTCGGATGGGTATTCGGGCGTCTCGGCCAATCCTGCGCTGGGCGCGGCCAGCGATTTGCTGGTGCGCCACGGCGGTTCCGTGATCCTGTCGGAAACCCCTGAAACCTATGGCGCGGAACATTTGCTGACCCGGCGGGCGATCTCCAAGGAAGTCGGCGAGAAGCTGGTCGGCCTGATGCGCTGGTGGGAAGATTACACCCGCCAGGAAGGCGCGGAGATGAACGCCAACCCCTCGCCCGGCAACAAGGCTGGCGGGCTGACAACGATCCTGGAAAAGTCGCTGGGCGCCATGGCGAAGGCCGGCAGCACCAACTTGGTCGATGTCGTCCGCTATGCCGAGGAGGTGAAGGCGCGCGGGTTCGTCTTCATGGACACGCCGGGCTACGACCCGGTCGCCGCGACGGGTCAGGTAGCCGGCGGGGCGAATTTGGTGTGCTTCACCACCGGACGCGGCAGCGTGTTCGGTTGCAAGCCGGCACCGTCCATCAAGCTGGCGACCAATACCCCGATGTTCAAACATATCGAAGACGACATGGACGTGAACTGCGGCACGATATTGGACGGCGACGAGACCGTGCAGCAGGCGGGACAGCGGATTTTTGAACTGATCCTGCGAGTGGCCTCGGGTGAGCGCACCAAGAGCGAACAGTTCGATGTCGGTGCGGCAGAGTTCGCACCCTGGGTGCTGGGCGCGACGATGTAATCGGACGCGGCCAAACCAGTCAGGCGGCTTCGACCTCCAGCCAGGTGCTTTGATAGACCGCGCCGGCGCCCATGTCGGTGTAGCCGTCGGCGCATAGCATGTTCACGGTGCCGTCGGCCGCTTCGTCATCCGGGCGCTGGCCGGGAACCAGGACAACGCCGGGCTGGACGTCGTCCCGCACGCGCAACAGTAACGACACGGATCCCAGGCCGTTACGTAGCCGGACGATCTGCCCATCTTGCAGTCCGCGTGCGCCCGCGTCCGTTGGATGCAGCACGGCGCATGGCGCGCCTTCGCGTTTGCGTAAAGACGCGACGCCGGAAAATGCCGTGTGACTTTGGAAATATCCTGGCGTCGTCAGTAATTGCAGCGGATAGGTACCGGTGTTAGCCGGGTCGGGCTGCCAGTCCGGCAGCGGCGGCAGGCCTTGGTCTTCCAGTGTCCGGGAGTAGAATTCCAGCTTGCCCGACGGAGTGGGAAAAACCTGTCCCGATTTGGTTGCAATGGAAACGGCCTTTCCGTCCAGCAGCGAAGCCGGATCGGCCTGCAAACCGGCGCCGCGGAACAATTCCTGTAAGATCCGCGGTTCCTTCATCCCGAACACCGGGTCGGCCAGGCCAAACCGAGCGGCTAGGGTTTGGGTAAGCCGCAGGTTGGACCAAGCCTCCCCAACGGGTTCCACCGCTCGGTGTCCATACTGCATGTAGTATGTTCCGTAGCTGCGGTAGAAGTCCTCGGTTTCCAGGTACGTCGTCGCTGGCAGCACGATGTCGGCGAAGCGCGCGGTTGCGGTCAGGAAAGGATCGTGGACGACGGTGAACAGGTCCTCCCGCGACAGGGCCGCCCGTATTTTCGCGGTATCAGGGTTGGTGACGGCCGGATTGTTCGCGGCGATGAACAGCGCCCGGATCGGCGGATCGGTCAGTTCCAGCAACGCCTCGCCCAACTTCAGGTGGTTGACGGTCCGCGCGGCGGCTGGTCCCGACGGGCGGCGCACGGCGCCATAGTTCAGATCGAAGGCCGCGGCGGTGGCCAGCATCGCGCCGCCGCCATAGCGGCCGTACGCTCCGGTGACGCCCGGCAGCAGCGCCACGGCACGCAGGTTTTGGCCACCATGGGTAAACCGGCTCATGCCGAAGCCAATGCGGATGAACGGAGCCCGAGCGGCGCCGTACAGTGCGGCAAGGCGTTCTATGTCGGCGGCGGTCAGGCCGGTGATGTCAGCGACCCGTTCCGGAGTAAAGCGCGGCAATACCCGCGCCTCCAGCTGTTCGAACCCGATGGTGTGTTCGGCCAGATATGCCCGGTCTGCCATCCCATCGCGGACCAGGATGTGCATGACACCCAGCGCCAGGGCGGAGTCGGTTCCTATTCTGATCGGAAGGTACCAATCGGCGGCGACGGCGGCGCGAGTCCGCCTTGGGTCGATGACGATCAGCTCGACGCCGCGCCGGCGGACGTCCTCGATCTTCGCCCACAGATGGACGTTGGTGGCGTGCAGGTCCGATCCCCACCCGATCACCAGGTCGGATTCGACCACCGATTCCGGATCGGCGCCGCCAGTCGGGCCAACAGTGACATCCCACGCGGCCTCGGCACAGGAGTCGCAGACCGTCCCGCCCAGCAGGCGGCTGGCACCCAGTGCATGGAACAGACCGTTGGTCAGGCCCCGGTTCATCAGGCCCTGATGTGCGCTATAGGCGTATCCCAACAAGGCTTCGGGGCCAGACTCGGAGATCACGGCCCGCCAACGGCCGACGATCTCGTCCATTGCCTGATCCCAGGTGATCGGCGCGAACTGGCCGCTGCCCTTAGGTCCGACCCGCCGCAGCGGCGCTTTAATCCGCTCCGGCGAGTAAACCAGTTCCATGTCGCGGTTGACCTTGCCGCAGGCGAAGCCGGCTGTGAAC
>DAIEHR010000366.1 GCA_027353465.1 Acetobacteraceae bacterium
CAATGCGAGTCCGAAATAACAAGGGTCGTCACTGGCTGCGAAACGGAAAGCATGCCGCCCAACCCCGTTGTTAGACAGAAACATCCCGGCATGCTGAACCTTGCCGTCGCCATACAGCAATTGCGGACCCACGATCGCCACCTCGGGCCGCTGGGCATTTTCCACCAGCGCATCCAGCCACTCATCGTGGGTGATCTCGATATCGTCGTTCAGGAACAGCAGATACTCGCCCTCGGCCACCGCCGCCGCCCGGTTGTTGAACACCGACCAGTTGAACCCGTCCGGAATATCGATAACCTTATCCGCATTTTCCCGCAGCCAGACCTTCATCTCGGGCAATGACGCCGGAATATTATCGATACATACGATTTCGTAGTCGGGATACGCTGTCCGAGCCCGTAATGTATCCAGGCAGGTCTTGATGTGGCCGTGAGCCGCGCAGGTCGGGATGATGATCGAAACCTTTCCGGGCGATGTCACGGCACGCTTGACCCGCCATGTGCCGGAAATCGGCGTGCCCAGCACCGTCCCCACGATCCCTCGGCGAGTCAGCGCCGCCGTCAGCGCCGCTTGTTCCCGCTCCGGATCATCTAATGCAACCGCCGAACGCTGGCACAACAGCTTCGGTACGTGATGCACCCCACGCGACCGCTCACAGCAGCGCAACAACAGATCGTATTCGCCCAGCGCGCACAAACGCTCCGGGGTTGCACCGGTCGCAGCCAGCAAGTCGGACCTTACCGCCCAAGGGCGCCCAATGTAGTTGGTCGAAAACAGCAGATCTGGGGAGAAATCCGGCTTGAAGAATGGCTCCTTTTCCTGGCTGACCGGACTGATTCGAACCTCGTCGCCATAGATCAGGTCGCGGTCGGGGTGGCGGCCCGAGGCAAGCGCGAGCTCCAGCAACGCATCCGCGCCCAGCAGATCGCCCGCCAGCAGCGGGATGTGCAAGACCGGCTGCCCATCGTCCGCACCAGCCAGCAAGGCCTGCCAATCCGCGCTGGATGACGGAGCCATGACAGCGAACCGGTCAGCCAGCCGTGGAACATGTTCGACGACGATCGCCATCAGCGCGGTGGCTATATCGTCGTCCGAAGTCAGCAGCGTCATCCGCCAACGATCATAGGGCTGCAGCCGCAGGCTATCGAGCGTCCGGCAAACCGCGCCGCTGTCAATTCGGCCATCCTGCCGTAGAATCAGATGGAACGTCGGCCGGGTACCCAGTTCGTCCAGCGACGTTGAAATCATGTCCGCCTCGACCCGCGGCACCCGCCTGCGGATGCCTATGGAATCGGCGGTATCTTCCGATTTGCGGACCGTGATCTGGAACGAACGGTCCAGCGCCACGCCATTGGCAGCGCGGATAGTCAGCCGGATCGTATGGTCGCCGTCACGCAGGCTGCGCGGTTGGCAATGGAAAGCGAAGCCGCTGCGCAGCGCGTTCGGCCAGTCGGGAAATGCCGAACCGACGTCCTGGCGCGCCAGCCCATAATGGGCGTCGCCCAGGCGCTGGTCGTCCAGGAAAACCTCGAAACTGGAGATCCCCGACCGGCTGAGCAGCCAGCCCTCGACGGTCAGCCGGCCCGTTACGGGCTCGACCATGACACCATTCACCAGCGCCGGTGCGTCCAGCTCAAACCTGAACTCGTTCGCTTGCTCCGGGGTGGTTTCGAACCCCGCATCGGGACGGCGTTCGGAGTTCCCTTCCGGACCGTCCGGGGCCGCGGCGGCGGCGATCGTCAACCGCTTGTCCGTTTCGCCGCCATGTGCAGCGCGCACGACTACCTGGATTTCGTGGTCACCATCGAAGGATTCATCAAGCTGGCGTTCAAATTTGAAGCCCGACAAATGCGCCATGGGGATATCGGCAAAGATCTTCCCGACGTCCGGCCGCTCATACCCGAACGCCGCCAGGCCAACGTCCCTCTCATCGATCAGAACGCGGATCTGGGCGATACCATCCGCGCAGACCGCCCAGCCCTGGGCTGTCAAACGACCATCGCTGGACAGTGCCGCGGCGTCGCAGTACATTTCGATTACCGCATTCCCGTTTACTCGCTGATCCGGCGCCGGTAGCTCGGTAAAAGAAGTATCCGCTCCCACCCGCGGCGGCAGGATCTCCGAAGCCAGGTTTGACCGCACCTCGCCGGCGCTGGTTCCCGCTACACGTTGACGCAATCGCTGGATCGGAACAGCCACCTCGTGGCCGAACCCGTCGGCACAGATAAGCTGTGCCCGAACTGTATCGGCGTCCCGACTGGCCTCATCCAGCTTGATGGTCAGGCTGAAGCCGGCGGTTCCGGCATTGGGATAGCCCGGGAAGACCGTCGCCACGTCATCACGCTCGCCCCCGATCCTGGCTTGGGCAACCCATTCGTCACCAGCCAGGATTTGCACCGCCACGACGGGGCCCAACGCAACCGCCCAACCATGCACCGACAGGACGCCATGTGTGTTTATTGTTGCGCTTTCTATAAACATTAAGGCAAATGGCCTCATACTGCGTATAGCAGGCGCAAATCCGGTCGGTCCAGCAACAAACTTCACCAGGTTGGCGGCGGGATCGATCGCCAACTCGAACGTCTCGACATGTTTGATACCCCCATCTGTCCGCACTGCGATAGCGAACACGCAGCGTTCAGGCTCGTTACTGGCCGGTCGTGGCAGATTGAACTGGAAACTGCGCTGGTATCCCGGCCGCCCATCGGGCAACACACATGATAACGTGTGCTCCGGCAGGCCGAACGATGCCACGCCAGCCACCCAATCGCCAATCTGTAGTTTGATCTCCCCGATCGGCGCGGCGCTCATGGCTCGGCCACCGATCGCGATATCAAAACGATTGCTGATATAGCCGCCGGACACCGCGGAATCGATTTCAACGAAGATCGTAGCTGTGACGGGGTTATCAGAACCAGCTACCAATGCTGGTGACGCGTCGGCCCGGTTGGCCTTGGAACTGGTTTGCCGCTTTCGCGCTTTACCTTGCGTCAGTTTACCGGATGGAAGTTTACGACTCATTCGGATTAAACCCCGCCGATCGGTGACTGGACGTGAAAAGTCGACGGCATCACGCTTGCCAGGGGAACTTGGGGATTACATCGCAAACGGAAGTCGCCCCTCACGATAGCCGTCCTTGTCGAAATGTTCCTGGGCGGAGCTAACCAGTCCGTTGCGGATACTTTCGGCGACGTCTGGGTTCTCTTTCAGATACCAGCTCTCATCCACCCGGATAGCGAATGGCAACCGGCCCTCGAAATACCCGTCATGACAGAAATGCTTCTTGCCCGAGGCCACACTCCCCTGCCTGACCGCTTCCCCGATATCTTCGTAAGCGCGCGCATACCACGCTTCATTGACCTGGATCCCCTGGATCATTTGCCGCAGAATCGCAACAAAATTCTCATAAGAGACATTGACGCGGAGTTCTCCACGAACAGTCGATATTTCGATAGAGCGACGGATTAGTTCGAAGGGGGGGAGGTATTTCACGGTCTCTCCAATGAACAATTAACCCAGTACACTAAGCCAGCGCGTCCTCAACGGCGTCATTAGCCGTTCCCCGACCTCGATGGAACCTTCCGCCGTCCTTTTTTGCAGGTGCGAGATCGGAAACAGCCTGCTATTGAATGGCTTCTGTTACCGATCAAACCACAGGCGCAGT
>DAIEHR010000370.1 GCA_027353465.1 Acetobacteraceae bacterium
CTGGACTGACGGAGCGGTTCATCGTCGTGGTGGGACGGCGTGCCCCACTACGACGATGGTCCGACAACCGTTCGGCTATCAGTTCAAAAAGATCTTCCCCGGATTCATTACCCCACGCGGGTCCAACGCCTGCTTGACCGCTCGCATCACCGTCAGCGCCTCGGCGCCGTGCTCCTGTTCCAGGAACTCCCGCTTGCCGATCCCGACCCCGTGTTCCCCGCTGCAGGAACCGCCCAGCGCCAGCGCACGGGCGACGATCTTCTTGTCCAGTTCCCACGCGCGCGCCATGCCGTCCGGCTCCGGCGGTACCATGATCACGGTATGGAAGTTGCCGTCGCCGACATGGCCAACGATCGGCGCGGTCAGGCCGGAAGCGGAGATGTCCTCCTTAGCGCCTAGAATTGCCTCGTTCAGGCGGGAGATCGGCACGATCGCGTCCGTCGCGATGCTTTTGTGGCCCGGCTTCCAAGCCAGCGCAGCCCAATAAGCGTCATGTCGAGCCTGCCAGAGTTTTGCTCGGGCGGAGGCCTCGGCTGCCCAGGCGAAGCCCAAACCGTCGTTGCCAAGCGCGAGTTCCTCGGCCTGGCTGGCCTGTTCCGCGACACCTGCCTCGGTGCCGTGGAATTCGAAGAATAACGTCGGCAGCGCGGCGAGGCCTTCCAGTTTCGAATAGGCGATGCAGGCGGCCATCTGCACCTCGTCCAGCAATTCCATCCTGGCGACCGGGATGCCGAGTTGCAGGATAGAGATGACGGTCTCGACCGCGTCACGCAGTGTGTTGAACTGGCAGGTGGCGGACGACACCGCCTCGGGGATGCCATGCAGACGAAGCTGGATTTCGGTAATGATGCCCAGCGTGCCCTCCGATCCCACGAATAACCGGGTCAGGTCATAGCCGGAGGAGGATTTGCGCACCCGGCCCCCGGTGCGGATCAGTTTGCCGTCGGGCATGACGACGGTCAGGCCCATCACGTTGTCCCGCATCGTGCCATAGCGTACGGCGTTGGTGCCGGATGCACGCGTGGCCGACATGCCGCCGATGGTGCAGGCGGAGGTGCCGGGATCGACCGGGAAGAACAGGCCCATGTCGCGCAGGTGGACATTAAGCTGCTCGCGGGTGACTCCGGCCTGAACCCGGCAATCCATGTCGGGTTGGCTGACGTGCAGCACATTGTTCATGCGCGACATGTCCAGCGTGATGCCGCCGCGAACCGGGGTGACGTGGCCTTCCAGGGACGTCCCCGCGCCCCACGGCACCACCGGCACCCGTTCGGCGTGGCACAGCGCCATCAGGCGGCAGGCTTCTTCCGTGCTTTCAATG
Source organism: Acetobacteraceae bacterium (assembly GCA_027353465.1). GTDB lineage: Bacteria > Pseudomonadota > Alphaproteobacteria > Acetobacterales > Acetobacteraceae > Rhodopila. Next base: position 1,322 of record DAIEHR010000370.1, read on the forward strand.
AAAGCGACGGCATCCGGCATCACCGGCGGCTGCGTGTCCTGGCCGTGCGAGTGGTGGTCCCGCAAGGCGGTATTGGTAGTGATGCGGTCACCCAGGAATTCGCGGGCGGCGGCGATAACGGCTTCGACAGGCATTTTCGTTTCCTGGTGGTTCGCGATGGTCGGTTTCGCGACACTGTACCACAGAGTCCGGTGATGGAATGCATGCCGTCGAACGGTCTGGTTCGCATCTGCCGCCGAAGCGCGGATGGCCAAGCGATGCCTGCCAGATCAGCACCGCGCGCCAATCCACTTGCAAACATGCAGATATCTTTATATAGCGCCGCGACCAACCCAGGAGCATTCCATGGCCGCGACTCAAGATTTCAAAGTTAAGGACCTTTCCCTCGCCGAATGGGGGCGCAAGGAAATCAGCATGGCCGAGACGGAGATGCCCGGCCTGATGGCGATCCGCGAGGAATTCGGCAACTCCCAGCCGCTGAAGGGCGCCCGCATCGCCGGCTGCCTTCACATGACCATCCAGACCGCTGTGTTGATCGAGACACTGACGGCGCTGGGTGCTACGGTTCGCTGGTCGTCCTGCAACATTTTCTCCACCCAGGATCACGCCGCTGCCTGTGTCGCCGCGGCCGGGATACCGGTGTTCGCCTGGAAAGGCCTGAGCGAGGAAGAGTTCTGGTGGTGCATCGAACAGACGGTGCGCGGCCCTGACGGCTGGACGCTCAACATGATCCTGGACGACGGTGGGGATCTGACCGTGCTGATGCACGACAAGTACCCCGAGATGTTGAAGGACGTGAAGGGCATCTCGGAGGAGACCACCACCGGCGTGCATCGCCTGTGGGACATGGCCAAGGCCGGCAAGTTGCTGACGCCGGCGATCAACGTCAATGACAGCGTTACCAAGTCGAAGTTCGACAACCTGTATGGTTGCCGTGAGTCGCTGGTCGATGGCATCCGCCGCGGCACCGACGTGATGATGGCCGGCAAGGTCGGCGTCGTTGCGGGTTTCGGCGACGTCGGCAAGGGGTCTGCCGCCTCGCTGCGTCATGCGGGGTGCCGGGTGATGGTAACCGAGGTCGATCCGATTTGCGCGTTGCAGGCGGCGATGGAAGGTTACCAGGTTGTTACGATGGAAGAGGCCGCGCCGCAGGGCGACATCTTCGTTACCGCGACCGGCAACATCGACGTGATCACGCTCGATCACATGCGTGCGATGAAGCATCGTGCCATTGTATGCAACATCGGGCATTTCGATTCAGAAATCCAAATCGGGTCGCTGCGCAACTACAAGTGGGAAAATGTTAAGCCGCAGGTTGACGAAGTTGTCTTCCCGGACGGCAAGCGTTTGATTGTGCTTTCGGAAGGCCGGCTGGTGAATCTGGGCAACGCCACGGGCCACCCCAGCTTCGTCATGAGTGCCAGCTTCAGCAACCAAGTGTTGGCACAGATCGAGCTGTATAACGCGCCGAAAGGCCAGTACGGCACGGAGATCGTCTATACGCTGCCGAAGCACCTCGATGAAAAAGTCGCCGCCCTGCATCTGGCGAAGGTCGGCGCCAAGCTGACGGTTCTATCAGAAAAGCAGGCGGAATATCTTGGAATCGCCCAGAAAGGTCCGTTTAAGCACGACCTTTACCGGTACTGATTACCTCTACGAAATTTAATTCACCAGCTTGTCATGCTGATAAGCTGGTGAATCCGATTATGACTCCCTAAGTGTCTCGGCGTCGGAAGTCGCTGTTCTTCTGCCGGCTAGTTGTCCGGCGGAAGCCAGCGTCGCCAGTCGTTAAAGTGTTGTTAGGGAAGCGCCATGATGACTGCCCAGCCGGACCTTCAGCCGCCGTACACCCATGCGGTAAAGCAGGCATTACGTGGTGTTAATAATTCTCAGATCGAAGCCGATTTGCTGTTTTTCGAGGCTTGGGAAATCCACCCTTCAGCTCTTTTGGGCGCCGCCCTCCGCGCAAGCCAGATCAGACGGGCCAACCCAGGCCTCGCGGCCGCGATCGAGGCGGAATTAAAAGAGATCGGGGCGGGCGCCCGTCGCTAACGGATCCAGCGAAATAGTTGCTCCGATGGATCTTCGCCCAAAACCTTGCCGCCCCGGCCAACCTCATACCGATTAGCGCGGCCGCGACGGAAACTCCGTGCGGTCGGCTGTTCTCCGCCCTCCCTGCGGTACAAAAAGCAACCGCACCGCCCTATCCGGTAGCCCCCGTGGCGCTAGCCCTGGAACTTAACCAGTTTCCCGATCGGGTGGCCTAGAACCTCATCGTCGCGCATCACAACCTGGCCGCGCACGATTGTGGCGATCGGCCAGCCGGTGACGTGCATGCCGGCGAAAGGGGTCCATCCGCAGGGGGCGGCGATCCAGGATTCCTCGATCCGGCGTTGGCGCTTCATGTCCACCAGGGTGAAGTCGGCGTCGTAGCCAGCGGCCAGGCGGCCCTTGCCGACCACGCCATAGACACGGGCTGGGCCGGCGCACATTAAATCGACCATCCGACCCAATGACAGGCGGCCGGCATTGACGTGGTCCAGCATGATCGGCACCAGCGTCTGTACGCCAGTAAGGCCGGCGGGGCAGTCGGGCCACGGCAGCAGTTTCTT
>DAIEHR010000374.1 GCA_027353465.1 Acetobacteraceae bacterium
GTCGCCCGTCACCCCGACGGCGCCGATCAGGCTGTTGTCCGCGCCGCGAATCAGCACCCCGCCAGCCACTGGAATCATCGACCCGCCCACCGCGTGTGTCACCGCCGCGATGAAATGCGGACGCTCCTCGGCGCGCTTGCCGAGCGTCCGCGACCCCACGCCCATCGCCAGCGCGCCATGCGCCTTGCCGATGGCGATATCGGCCCGCCGCAGGGCCGTTCCCTCTTCGGCACCGAACGCCTTCAGCACGCCGCGGGCATCCAGAACGGCCACCGCCATCGGTGCCAGCGATTTCTCGCGGGAGGCTTGCAGTACGGCGGCGATAACGGTTTGGGCCTTGGCCAGAGTCAGTTCAGTCATGCGATCTTTCCCAAAAAGCGAACCTTACAGGAATAGCCCATTCGGATCGCCGTTGAACATGACCCGTCCAACAGCCTCGAAATGCGAGTCACGGGATTGGATTTGCTGCGACAGCGTGTGCATGTCGCGGAACCGCCGCTCGAAAGGGGTCCCGCGAAAAATCGCCGAGGTTCCGGCTGATTTGTACACGTAATCCGCCACCTCGATCGCCGCGGCGATCGCATGTGCGCAGCCCAGCCTTACGCGGACGCGGGCATCCAGACCAATCGGTGCGATATCGTCGGCGTTCGCCCAGACATCCTTCAGGATATCGACCAGCCACGCCCGCGCGGCGCCGAGCGACGCCTCATACCGAGCGACGCTGGCCTGCACGACAGGGCTGTCGGCCAGGCGTTGCAGGCCACGCGGAGTCTTTTGCAGCGCGAGGGCAATAAAATCATCCAGCATCGCCCGCGCAATCCCGAAAGCGACCCCCACGACGCCGACCGCGTAAAGCCCTTGCATGGTGAACGCATACAGCGGGCCAGGATCGCGGCGCAGCGCCGGGTCCTCCCGGGTGCCGCTGAAGGCTTCGGGGACAAACAGGCCGGTGACGCGATACCCCTCGGACGCGGTGCCGCGCATGCCGATCGTGTTCCAGTTCTCGATCGGGACCGTCCGCGCCTTGGGGAACAGAAGCGTGCGGATCACCGGACGGCCCAGCCGGTTGCGGCGCAGCGATCCATCGGGCTCCTGCACCTGGCAGTGGGCGCCCATCCAGGTTGCCTGCCGGCTGCCGCTGGCGAAATGCCATTCGCCGTCCACAAGATAGCCACCCGGCACCGCCATGGCCTTGCACTCGTTGGGCGGTCCCCACGACACCCAGGCGCGCGGATCGGTGAAAATTGTCCGCGCCGTCTCCAGCGGAAGGAATGGCGCGATCAGCGCCGCGCTATTGGCGACGAACAGGTTCCATCCCACCGATCCGTCGTAGCGGCTGACCTCTTCGATCGCATGCAGATAGGTCCAGGGATCGCGTTCGTCACCACCAGCCGAACGGGGCAGCAGGATGCGGGCAAGATGGGCCTGATGCAGCTGGCTCAGCAGCGGCTCCGGGATCGCCTGTGTGCGCTCGATTTCGTCCGCGGCGGCAAGAATGTCGGGCCCGATCGCACGGGCCAGGACGACCGGATCGAGGCTGCCGGCGTCATGGCCGGCGGTATCGAGGCTAACATGGTTCATAAGGACGCTCCCTGCGTCTTGAGCCGGCAATTAGCGGCCCGCAACGCCAGGAATGTCAATGTTCCGCGCCCTCCAGGGACAGCGGCGTGGCCCCAGGCAAGGAAGGGTATCAAGCACTTTATGGTTCATTGAACGGAACGGCTGGTTCGGCTACGACTCTCAAATATGCGCCCTTTGCTGAAACCGAGTGCCGTTTCCCTGTTCGTGGCGACCGTCGTCACGCCCCTTGCCGCGACCATGACAGCGAGCGCCGCGTTCGCTCAGGTCACCGTCGATCTGCACGCGTTGCAGGCTTTGCCCGATCATCCCGCGCCAAGCCGCCCGGCGCGCGCAGCGCCGCGTCCCGTTTCTCCGGCCGCCTCCACGCCGGCACCCGCGTCTCCGTCCCCGTCCCCGTCCCCTTCAGCTGCCGCACCCGGCTCCGCGCCGGCAACGGGCCCAGCGACAGCCGCGAAGGCGGCCAACCCGCCAGCGGCAACGCCTGACGCGCCGCAACCGGCGTTGCCGGAAAGCGTCCCGGACACCGCATCGATCAACCCCGTCGCCCCAGCGGCACCGCCAGCCGGCGCGGCACCGCCGCCGCCGCCGCCCGTTTCCGACAAAGCCGCCACGACGGTCGAAGCGACCACTGTTGGGCTGCGCTTGATATTTGCCGCGGAACAGTCTGACCTAAACCCCGACAGCATCAAATCGATCAAGGAACTAGCCGCCAAGGCGCCACCGGGAGATGATACGACGTTCAACGTGAAGGCTTACTCGCCGGGTAGACCGGACGATCCATCGACTGCCCGCCGCATTTCGCTATCCCGAGCGATGTCGGTCCGCGCCGCGCTGATTGCCGACGGCGTGCAGTCCGCCCGAATTTTCGTGCGCGCCCTGGGCGAGCAATACGGCGACGGTCCGCCCAACCGGGTCGATGTCGACGTGACCGGTTCGGGGGCCGCGCCATGACGCGCCCATCCGGCTATCTTATTCGGATGCTGGTGTTCCTGCTGGCGGTGGCCATTGTTGCCGCCCTGCTGTCGCCTGTCCTTATTACCGCGTTCAATAACAATCCCCTGCTGAACAGCCTGATACTGCTGGTCCTGCTGCTGGGCATCGGCTGGAACCTGAACCAGGTGCTGCGGCTGCGCCCGGAAGTCACCTGGCTGGAAACCTATCAGACCGCCCGCAACCGGCTGGCGGCCCTGCCCTCCCCCAAGCTGCTGGCGCCGATGGCCAGTATGCTGTCCATGCGCGAAGGCCGTGACAACGGGCGAACATTCACCCTGTCCACCACCGCCATGCGTAGCTTGCTGGATGGACTTGCCTCCCGCCTGGACGAAAGCCGCGAACTCTCTCGTTATATGACCGGGCTGCTGATCTTCCTGGGTCTGTTGGGCACGTTCTGGGGACTGTTGAAAACCGTCACATCGGTGTCCGACGTCATCGCCGGCATGTCGATGGGCAACGGCGACATGAACCTGATGTTCGAGCAGTTGAAGAGCGGCCTCGCCCGGCCGCTCGCAGGCATGGGCACCGCATTCTCCGCCAGCATGTACGGCCTGGCCGGAGCGTTGGTGCTGGGTTTCCTCGACCTGACCGCCGGGCAGGCACAGAACCGGTTCTTCAACGAACTGGAAGAATGGCTCGCCGGCCTCACCCGTCTGTCGTCGGGCGTATTGTCGGAGGGCGAGGGCTCCGTCCCCGTCTATGTCCAGGCACTTCTGGAGCAGACCGCTGAAAACATGGAGGGCCTGCAACGGGTCCTCAGCCGCGACGACGACGGCCGCGCGCAGGCGAATCAGGCGATGGCTACCTTGAACGACAGGCTGGGGACGCTCGCCGACACGATGCGCGCCAACCAGCACCTGATGCTGCGGATCGCCGAAACCCAGACCGCGCTGGCGCCCGCGCTGCAGCGGCTCAGTGACCTTCAAAGCGACGACGCCAGCCGGGCGCACCTGCGCAACATCGAGAGTTTTCTACAGCGGCTGCTGACAGAAAGCGAGCAGGGACGGTCCAGGGCGACGGCGGATTTGCGAAACGATCTGCGGCTGCTGACCCGCACGGTCGCGGCCCTCGCCGAACCGCCGCGGTAACCGGCACATGGCGGGACGCATCCGCAGAAACCACGGCAGCAACGGATTAGACGCGTGGCCCGGCTATGTGGACGCCCTGTCCACGCTGCTGATGGTCATCATCTTTGTGTTGCTGGTGTTCGTGTTGGCACAGGCGTTCCTGACCGTCGCGTTGACCGGGCGCAGCCATGAACTGGACAAGGCCAACCAGCAACTCAGTGCCCTGGCCGATCAACTGTCGCTGGAGCGGGGAAAATCAGCAAACCTGCAATTGTCCGTCGCTCAGCTCGGCGCGGAACTGTCCGCTCGTTCGGCGGAGCGGGACAAACTGGCTGGCCAGTTGGCCGATGTGACCGCCGCGAGTGCGAAACTGCAAGCGCAGGTCAGCAGTAGCGCGGCGCAGGCCGACGCGGCCACGCGGCAACTGGCCGATGCCCAAAGCCAATTGGCGGAGATGAAGCGGCAGATCGCCGAACTGGATAAAACCGTGGCCGTCGATAAGGACACGCTGCAAGCCAAGCTGTCCGATCTGGCGACGCTAACGAACCAGGCCCGAGCCCTGGCCGCGCTGCGTGACGAACTGGAAAGTCAGGCACAGGACGCCGCCGCGCGGGCGATGACAGAACAACAACGCCGGGAAGCCGTTCAGGCCCAGCTGAGCGACGAGAAGAAACTGGGCGACAGCGCCCGGGCGCAGATCGCGTTGCTGAATCAGCAGATTGATCAGTTGAAAGCCCAGTTGTCCTCTATCGCCACCAGCCTGGATATCCAACAGCAGGCCAATAAAGCCAAAGATGCGCAAATCGCCAATCTGGGCCAGAAACTGAATGTGGCGCTGGCCGCGAAGGTGGAAGAACTGACGCAGTATCGCAGCGAATTCTTCGGTAAGCTGCGGGCGTTGTTGGCCAACCGAGCGGGCATTCAGATCGTCGGCGACCGCTTCGTGTTTCAGAGCGAGGTGCTGTTCCCGGTGGGTAGCGCGGATTTGACACAGGCCGGAGTCGCGCAGATGACAACTCTGGCGGTAACGATCAAGGACATAGCCTCCGAAATCCCCCCCGATCTGCACTGGGTGCTGCGGGTCGATGGTCACACCGATCCGCAGCCGGTCAAGGGCGGGCAGTTCGGCTCCAACTGGGAACTCTCGGCCCAGCGCGCGATCACGGTGGTGAAGCTGTTGATCGCTGATGGTGTGCCGCCGGAGCATCTGGCCGCGACGGCTTTCGGCGAATATCAGCCGTTTGGGCCGGGCGATACGCCGGATGCCTATGCGAAGGATCGCCGGATCGAGCTGCGCCTGACCGATCGGTAGGGACGCTGAAACATGAAAGGCCCCGGAACGAATTCCGGGGCCTTTCCATTGTTGTGAGTGTCCGTTGCCGGACCGGAGTATTCTACGCCGACGGGTGTGCGCCGGCGATCCAGGTCTGGGCGACGGAAACCACGGAACAATGAGACAC
>DAIEHR010000375.1 GCA_027353465.1 Acetobacteraceae bacterium
TCTATCCCGGCGGCGCCCACGGATTCACGCTGTTCCCCAACCGGCTGGCGGACGAGGCCGCGGTCCGGTCAGAGGCGTTTCTGCGGCGGGTGACGGGCTGACCGGCAGGGTCGGCGCAGGGGCCGGCGCAGGGGGGCGGGGTGGTGGCTGAGCCTTAGCGGCCGCCATTTCGCCAGACAGACTGTCTCGGATACATAGCAAGGTGCAGGCCCATGACCGTCCGCGATTTGCCTGCACCGCGATCCGCGCGACGGGGACTGTTGAAGGCGGCGATTTTTGACGTTGATGGTGTTCTGCTCGCATCCCCGCATGAGCAGGCCTGGCGCGAGGCGCTTATCGGATTTGCTGACCCGGCGCTGTTCACGTCCGCGCTGTATCAGGGCGTTGTTGCTGGCAAGCCGCGACTGAGTGGTGCACGCGCTGCCCTTGAGGCACTTGGGGTGGCGGATGCCGACCGCCAGCCGGTTCGCTATGCCGATCGTAAGCAGAAGCGGTTGGAAGAACTGACGGAGGCAAGAAGCGTCGCGGCCTTCCCCGATGCGCTTCGTTTCGTTCGGGCGGTGATGGCCTTGGGGTGGCCGATCGCGGTCGCGTCATCCTCTAAAAACGCCAATGATATGATGCGGTTGATCCCTGTGGATTCTGGCCGAAGCCTGCTCGACGTCTTCAATGCAAACGTCTGCGGGCGCGATTTACCGCGTGGCAAGCCCGATCCGGCGATCTATCTGCTGGCCGCCGCGGAGCTGCGGGTCGAAGCCGGACGCTGCCTCGTCGTCGAGGACGCGCCTGCTGGCATCGAAGCGGCCCGTGCGGCGAAGATGGCCGGGCTCGGCGTGGCCCGCCACGGCGATACGGCCCTGCTGCGAACAGCCGGAGCTGACCTGATCGTGACAAGTCTGGATGAGGTCGCGATCGATGAGCTGGCTGATGGCCGGCTATGCAGGCGACCAGCATGATTGGGGCATAGACCATGGAAGACGCATTGGTGCCGACCACCGACCCCGCTTGGGTTCTGGGCGTGGACGGCTACGACCCGCTGCGTGAACGCAGCACAGAGTCGCGGTTCGCGATCAGCAACGGTTTCATGGGCGTTAGAGGCGCACGCTCAACGACCAGGGGCGGGCGTTGGGCTGTGCCAGCCCGGACTTATGTGGCCGGCCTGTTCGATGCGTCCGGTTCCTCGACTGAGCTCGTTCCCGCCGCCGACTGGCTGGCAATCCAGATTCTGCTGCCGGGCGGTCCGCTGCTTCATCACCCTCGGGATGTGCAGTCGCATCGTATGACACTCGACATGCGGCGGGGCGCCCTGCTCAGCGAAGGTCACCACCACACTGCACCCGGTCTGAACATTCGTGCCCGGACGTTGCGCCTGGTGTCGCTGAGCGATCGCGGGGTCGGGCTGCAGCTGATTCGGGCCGAGATCGAGGAAGGGGCGCTTGAAGTCACCCTGGAAGCATCGCTCGAAGGGGTGCGATTCGGCCTCGTCACTGACCTGCTGGAACAGGATATCGGCCTCTGGCACACGCAGCATTCTGGTAAGCATCTTGCCATGGCTGCCGCGCCCTCGCTTCAAATCGACGGCGTGGATATTCCGCCGACTGAACTTGGTGAACTGAAATGGTCCTGGAGTTGGAAAACCTGCCCAGGACAGATCGTCTTTTTCCAGCGCTGCGTTGCGATCGTGCTCGCCGACGCGCCAGATGGGACCCCCGCCCGCAGAGCCCATGCCGCGCTGGGCCGCGCGCGCCAGACCGGTTGGCGGGGCATCGTCGCGGCGCACGAGGCAGCCTGGGAAACGCGCTGGCACAACAGCGATGTGGCGGTTGAAGGCGACGCGGACGCACAGCTTGCCTTGCGGTTCGCGATTTACCACCTGAACAGCGCGGCCAATCCGGCCGATGAGCGGGTGTCGATCGGTGCCCGCGCGCTGACCGGAGACGAATATCACGGACACGTGTTCTGGGACACAGAGATCTACCTTCTGCCGTTTTACGTGCTGACCTGGCCTGAAGCGGCGCGGGCACTGCTGATGTATCGATTTCACACGCTTGACGGCGCCCGAACGAAAGCCGCCGGCATGGGCTGGCGCGGCGCACTGTATGCCTGGGAATCCGCCGACACTGGCGCGGAGATGACGCCAGCGCAGGTCGTTGGTCCAGATCATCGGATCGTCGATGTTCTTTGCGGCGAGCAGGAACAGCACATCAGCGCCGACGTGGCTTACGCCGTCTGGCAATATTGGCAGGCAACGGGGGATGACGATTTCATGCTCGATGCCGGCGCTGAAATCCTGCTCGAAACCGGCCGGTTCTGGGCCAGCCGGGCTCGACTGGAAGCCGATCGGCACTGCCACATCCGCGGTGTCATCGGGCCGGACGAGTATCACGAACATATCGACGATAATGCCTACACGAATGTCATGGCCCGATGGAACATCCGCCGGGCGCTGGATATCGCGGCGTTGCTGCGTGAGCGGTGGCCCGCGCGCTGGATCAGTCTTGCCGGCCGGCTGGGGTTGGTGGATGCCGAGCTGAAGCAATGGTTGAATGTCGCGGAAACGATGACGACGGGCCTTGATCCTGAAACAGGATTGTTCGAGCAGTTTGCCGGATATTTCGCTCTGGAAGACATCGATCTCACTCCTTACGCAGGCCGCGGCGCATCGATGGATGTGGTGCTTGGGCGAGAGCGAATACAGAAATCCCAGGTGGTCAAGCAGGCGGATGTGGTGGCGTTGCTGGGATTGTTGCCGGAGGAATTCGCGTCCGGGACAGATGCGAAGAACTTTCGTTACTACGAACCTCGTTGCAGCCACGGCAGTTCCTTGAGTCCGGCCATGCATGGGCTCGTTGCCGCGCGGCTGGGCGATACAGATATGGCGCTGCGCTTCTTTCGTCAGACAGCGGCTATCGATCTGGCGGAGACACATGCCGGGGCTGACGGCGGCATTCACATCGCGGCACTTGGCGGGATATGGATGCTGGCGGTGTTTGGCTTCGGGGGCTTGTCGTTCGGAGATGACGGCATAGCCATCGATCCTCGGCTACCGGTTGGTTGGGGCAGTCTGGCGTTCCGAGTTCAGTGGCGTGGCCGCCGCCTTCGGTTCAGTATCGACCGAGCGGAACAGACGGTCGAGGCGACGCTGGAAGCGGGCGAACCGATGACGTTGACCATGTGCGGGGAACCGAGGCTTCTGGGCTCTGACGCTCGTCTGGTTGTCTCCACCCCCGAGTTGGCTCGCGCTTCAGACTCGGATCGGCGGTGAGGGGTGGTTCGACCCGTGGACCGTTACAATATCGTCGTATCACCGGGAGCTTGGTCTAAAAGGAAGATGGGACGCTTTGGCGAAAGCTGTTCCATAACGCGCGGCATTTTGGAACATCGTTTCCCGGCAGCCGATCTAACCCATTAGGCCAGCTCCTCGGTCTTGAAATCCGCCGGTACGATGATTTCCAGCACCTCGCAATCGGGGGAGTAGTCCAGCACCGTGTGCTTGATGCCGGTAGGCTGCAACCAGCAGCTTCCGACAGACATCATCTGCTCCCCATGGCCCTCGAACTCGTTCTTCATCCAGCCCTTCAGCACATAGACCAGTTGCAGTTCGGTTTGATGGACGTGGCGCTTGCGGACCTCATCGGTACAGGGCGGCACCAAGCGGATCACATGGGCCTGGCACAGGCCGGCGGTGGCGGCGGCGATTCCCAAATCTCGATATTGGGCATAGGGGCGCAGGCCGTCGGGCTTGAAGTCGGCCTCGTTCAAATGGCTGACGGTGAAGACCTGCGGCCCGCCGCCGGTGAGCTTCTTGGCCGGTGCCTTACGAACCGAGGGTATCGGCCGCCCCCGGCGAGCGGCTGGCACGGGAACGGCGACGCGGGTCGCGGTTCGGCGCGGCGCGGCCTTTTTCACCGCGACGGTTTTCGCGACGGGCTTGGAAGCGGCGGTCTTCTTTGGCGCGTCCACCTTTGGGGGGGTGGCGGTCTTTCTGGTAGCGGCGGCTGATTTGGCGGGTGCGGCGACCTTGGTCGCGGCTGGCTTTTGGGGCACTGGAGTCTTGGCCCCTACAGCCGCCTTTTTGGATGGTGCAGCGATTGTCGGGGCGACTTTTTTCGCAGCGGCCGATGCTGAATTGGGTGGCGCCGGCTTCTTCGCCGCGGTGGCGGCCTTTGCCGTTTCGGCAGCAACTTTCGGTGCCGCTGCATGTTCCGCGGGCGGTGGCTGGGAAGCTGTCCGTCCGGTCGTTGTGCGCCCAGTGCTCGTCTTGGCCATGGCGTCGTCCTCATCAACACTTTTCAGTTGCGTTCAGTATCGACGCGATCGCACCAGTCTTTCAAGTGGCAGTCACAAAGCTGATGGCGGACGGACTGCCGGCGGCGATGCGCACGCCGGTTGGAATCAGGCTGCCTGTCGGCTGATCGACATGGAAAACCGTGATCTCATCACTGTCCTGGTTCGCCACATAAAGATGGCTGGCGTCCGGCCCCAGGGTGAAGAATCTGGGTCGCGTGCCACCGGTTGGGATTGTGCTGGCATAGGTCAGCACGCCGGTATCCGGCGCCACCACGAATTGCACTACGCTGTCCTGGCGCCGGTTGGACACATAGACGAAGCGGCCATCCGGCGCGGCCACGATCTCGGCTGTTGTGTTATGGCCGGCGTGGCCGGCGGCCAGGGTGGAAATCACCTGGCGTTCGGTCGCCCGTTCGGCCGTCCAGTCGAACACGGTGACCGTCGAGTCGAGTTCGTTGTTCACGTACAGCACGGGCAGGGTGGGATGAAAGGTGGCATGCCGGGGGCCCGCGCCTTGTGCCGAGTCGATCCATTTCTGCTCCGTGGGGTGCAACGCGCCATCCTGGAAGCGGAAGAAGAACGTCCGGTCGAAGCCTTTGTCGGGGACGATGACAATCGAGCCGGTGGGATCGAAGATCACCGCATGCGGGTGGGAGGCGGATTGCTGCGTGGGGTCTGGCCCCGGCGTGCCTTCCAGCGTCACCAACTGGCTGACCGGCCGCAAGCGCCCGTCTTCGTCCACCGGCATCACCGCGACCGAACCCGATCCGTAGTTCGCGATGACCAGGAAGCGTTCGGTGGGATCGAACGCCGAATCCACCGGGTTGGAGCCCTGGCAATCGATCTGATTGAGCAAGGTCAGCATCCCGCTGGATCGATCAATGGCGAAGGCGCTGACCAGGTTGCGGCCGCCATGCACGCTGTATAGCCGGGTCCCTGCGCGGTTCAGCGTGAACAGCGAGGGGTTTTCCAGACCGCCGACAGTCTGGACGTGCGTCCAGCCCCCGCTGAGCGGATCGACGCGGTAAACATTGATGCCGTTACCACGCCCGTCGCGATCGGGCGTGGTGTAGCCGCCGACGTAGGCGAACATGCTTATCCGTAAACCTCCGGGTTGATCGTGTTGTCGCGGTTCGGCGCGCCGTCCAGCACACTGAGGATGTTGCGCGACGTTGCCACCGCCATGGCCTGGATCGCCTCCACCGTCACCCCGGCCATGTGCGGCGAGGCGATAACGTTGGGCAGCGACAGCAGTTTGTTGTCCAGCGGGGTCGGTTCCATGTCGAACACATCCAGTCCGGCGCCGGCCAGGTGGCCCGATGCCAGCGCGTCATACAGGGCCGGTTCGTTCACGATGCCGCCGCGAGCGGTGTTCACCAGGAAGGCGCCCTGCTTCATCTTCGCCAGCCGGGCTGCGTTGATCAGGTTGATGGTCGCCGGGGATTTCGGGCAGTGGATCGAGACGAAATCGGCGCGCGGCAGGGCAGCATCCAGGTCGGCGACGCGCTCGCAGCCCGCTTCGGTGATCTTTGCCGCATCGACGTAGGGGTCGAAGACCAGCACGTTCATGTCGAACCCGATGCAGCGCTTGGCCGAACGGGTGCCGATACGGCCGAAGCCGATGATCAGGACCGTTTTGCCCGACAGCTCCATCGGCGGGGATTGGTGGCGGTCGTGCCACTTGCCGTCGCGGACCAGGCTGTCCATGTGGCGGATCTTCTTGGCCAGGGTGATCATCAGGTGGAATGCCTGTTCAGCCACGCTGACCGAGTTCGCGGTGCCAGCCACCATCAGCGGGACATGCCGAGCGGTGAGGGCGGGGACTTCGACGGCGTCGTAGCCGACGCCGATGCGGGCAACCACCTGCATGGCGGGGGAGGCGTCCATCTCGGCCTGCTTATAGGGCGTGCTGGACAAGGCGATGGCGGAACAATCCGCCAGTTGCGGCAGGAGATCAGCCTGGGTGATGTTGCCAGGGTAGATTACGGTTTCGATGTCTTCACGCGCCCGCATGATATCGATGCCTTGCTGGCCCATTGTATGCGGCAGCATGACCTTGCGCTTGTTTGTCGCCACGGCTGTTTCCCTATTTGCTTTGCGTCCAAGCCGGATTAGCGCCGTTTGCGGCGGGGCGCCAGAGTTGGGGGCATGTGTTGGGGGCATGTGTTGCGGGCCGTCTATCGCAGGCTGGGGACTCGCCGGTCGCGGCGTGTGCGATAAGCCGTTTGCGGTGCAGCATCTATTCGCGCTAGACGACCGCGATCATCATCGTCCGGAGCGCGCCGAACCCATGCCCGTATTATCCGACCGCTGGATTCGCCAGATGGCGCGGGAACACGGCATGATCGAGCCGTTTGTCGAGGCCCAGAAGCGCGACGGCGTCATCAGCTACGGCCTGTCCAGCTATGGCTACGACGCCCGCATCGCCGACGAGTTCAAGATCTTCACCAATATCGACTCGGCGGTGATCGACCCCAAGGCATTCCAGCCCACCAGTTTCGTGGATCGCAAGACCGACGTCTGCATCATCCCGCCGAACAGTTTCGCCCTGGGCCACACGGTCGAGTATTTCCGTATCCCACGCGACGTGCTGGTGATCTGCCTGGGCAAATCCACCTACGCCCGTTGCGGCATCATCGTGAACGTGACCCCGCTGGAGCCGGAGTGGGAAGGCCAGGTCACGATCGAAATCAGCAACACCACGCCTCTGCCGGCTAAGATCCATGCCAACGAGGGGATCTGCCAGTTCCTGTTCCTGCAGGGGAACGAGGCCTGTGAAACCAGCTACGCCGACAAGGCGGGCAAATATATGGGGCAGCGGGGCACCTCCCTGCCGAGGATGTAGATGGATCGTATTCGTATTCGCGGCGGCCGTCCCCTTTCGGGCGAGATCAAGGTCGGCGGCGCGAAGAACGCCGCCCTGCCGCTGATGGTCGCGGGGATGCTGACCGACGACCGGCTGGTGCTGACCAATGTGCCACGGCTGGCCGATGTGCAGACCATGACGCTGCTGATTCAACAGCACGGCGTCGCGGTCGATGACGTGACCGCCGACGCCCGCAGCCTGTCCATCGGCGGCCCCATTTCCAATACCGAGGCCCCGTATGACATCGTCCGCAAGATGCGGGCGTCGTTCCTGGTTCTGGGACCGCTGCTGGCGCGGGTTGGCGAGGCCCGGGTTTCGCTGCCGGGCGGTTGCGGCATCGGCGCTCGGCCGATCGACCTGCATCTGAAGGGCCTGGAGCAGCTTGGCGCCAAGATCGTGCTGGAGGGCGGTTATATCGACGCCCGTGTCGATGGCCGGCTGAAGGGCGCGAAGATCGTGTTCCCGTTCGTGTCGGTGGGCGCTACTGAAAACCTGCTGATGGCCGCCACTTTGGCCGATGGCCGCACCGTTCTGGCCAATGCCGCTCGGGAGCCGGAGATCGGCGATCTGGCGGCCGGCCTGGTGGCAATGGGCGCCCGGATCGAGGGCATCGGCAGCGATACCCTGACCATCGACGGGGTTGATGCGCTGCATGGCGCCGAACACGCGATCATCCCCGACCGGATCGAAACCGGCAGCTATGCCTGCGCTGCCGCGATCTCCGGCGGTTCGGTGTTCCTGCGCGATGCCAGGTTGGACCATCTGGGGGCGACGGTTCGCATCCTGCGCGAAGCCGGCGTCGATATCACCGAACAGCCGGACGGGCTGATGGTGACGCGGCTGAACGGGCTGCACGGCGTGGATGTGATGACAGAGCCGTATCCCGGATTCCCGACCGACATGCAGGCGCAGCTTATGGCTTTGTTGTCGGTGGCGGACGGCGCGTCGATGGTCACCGAGACGATCTTTGAAAACCGCTTCATGCATGTGCCGGAATTGAACCGGATGGGTGCGCGGATCAACGTCCATGGCGCGTCCGCCATCGTACGCGGGGTGCCGGTCTTGTCGGGCGCGCCGGTGATGGCGACCGATCTACGGGCGTCATTGTCGCTGATCCTGGCCGGCTTGGCCGCGCAGGGTGAAACAATGGTGAACCGGGTGTACCATCTGGACCGCGGCTATGAAGCGGTGGAACAGAAACTCGCCGCGTGCGGCGTGGATATCGAACGGATTCCTGGTTAAGGGGCAATTTCATGCGTATTGACGCCATTTCTATCGGCAACAACCCGCCCGAAGACATCAACGTGATTGTCGAGGTCGCCATCGGCGGCGAACCGATCAAGTATGAGATGGACAAGGATGCCGGAACCTTGGTCGTGGACCGGTTTCTGTACACGCCGATGCGCTACCCCGGGAACTATGGGTTCGTGCCGCACACGCTGTCAGACGACGGTGATCCGATCGATGTGCTGGTCGCTAATACCCGCCCGATCATCCCTGGCGCCGTCATCAACGTCCGCCCGGTTGGCGTCATGAAGATGAACGACGAGAGCGGCGGGGATGAGAAGATCATCGCGGTGCCGTCGCCGAAGCTGACGCAGCGCTATGTCAATATTCACAACTACACCGATATGCCGACGATCACGCTGGAGCAGATCCAGCACTTCTTCGAGCACTACAAGGACCTGGAGCCTGGCAAGTGGGTCAAGCTGCTGGGCTGGGGTGACGCGGCCGAGGCTAAGTCGCTGATCATGCAGGCCATCGCCCGCGCGAAGGGGAAGTAGGTTTTGAGCCGAGCGCTACGCCGCCTTTTCGCAAAAGGCGGCGAGTGCGGCGGTTTCGGTGTTTGCGCCATCGCGGTCGCTGGCGATGCGTTCGTAGAGATGGGCGGCGTCTTCGTATAGGCCTGCCCCGGTTTGGCCGGCACCGACAAAGCCGGCGATTTCTTCCATTTCCGCCACCCAGCGATAGGCTTTGGCCGGCATTTTCGGCATTTGGGTGGTCAGCCACTTTAGTAGGGCCGGTTGGCTGACCTTCATCTCCGCCACCAGTGCGTCGGCGGTTCCGGCGCGGGCGGCGGCCAGCATCATCGCGGCACCGAGCGCGGTGAAGCCCTTGGTGATCCCGGCGTAGGACATCTTCATTGCCGAGGCG
>DAIEHR010000381.1 GCA_027353465.1 Acetobacteraceae bacterium
GGAGTGCTCGCCCACCGCCGCTAACGTGATCGGGACCATTTTCTGGCCGGTGGACGGCGGAACGAAATAGGGTGGCATCAGGGTGAAGGTGTAGTGCTGGCCTCGGAAGTCCAGTTTCGTCTCTTTCTCCCACGTCGTCCAAATGGCGCGCAGCGCCTGGACGTATTCGCGCAACCTGGGTGCGGGCGCGGTCCACGGCACGCTGAAGCGCTTTTCATTATGCGGGCGGATTTGGGGACCGATGCCTAGAACGAAACGACCTCGTGAGGCGTTTTGCAGGTCCCAGCTTAGGTTGGCGACGACCATCGGGCTGCGCGGGAAGGCGATGGCGACGGATGTTCCCAGCTCCACTTTTCGCGTGTTTACTGCGGCGATGGCATGGGCCAGGAACGGGTCGTGCTTGTTTTCCATGGTCAGCAGGCCGTCATAGCCGGCAGCTTCGGACGCGATGGCCGAGGCGGCGGTGGTGCGCAGATCGCCTTGAGGCAGCGTGTTCAGAACCCGCATCGATCAGCGCCCCGTGAAGACCGGCTTGCGCTTTTCCTTGAACGCCTGGACGGCTTCACGGTGGTCCTCCATCTGTGAGCAGCGGGCCTGATTGAAGGCTTCCATATCTAGCGAGGTCGCGAAGTCGCCGGTTTCGGCGGCGGCGAGATTCTTCTTAGTATAGCCCAGCGCGATGTGCGGCATGGAGGCGATCCGGCGGGCCATCGTCATGGTGGCGTCGTGCAAGGCGGCGTCATCGACGACCTTGTTGACCAGGCCGATACGGGCGGCTTCCTCGGCGTCGATCATGTCGCCGGTGAAGAATAGCTCGCGAGCTTTGGCGGTGCCAACCAGGCGCGTTAGGGTCCAGGTGCCGCCCCAGTCGCCGGACAGGCCGATCTTGATGAAGCCGGTGCCGAAACGGGCGGACTTCGATGCGATGCGGATGTCGCAGGCGGCGGCCATGCTAAGGCCCGCGCCGACGGCGACGCCGTTGATCATGCCGATGATCGGCTTGGGGATGTCGTGCATCATCTTCGATACGCGGTTGGATTGCTGGATGCCGGCTGCGCGTTCTTCGAACCCACGCGCTGATCGGCCGGCCATGGTCTTGACGTCGCCACCGGCACAGAACCCCCGGCCGGCTCCCGTCAGGATAATGCAGCCGATGGCATTGTCGTGGCCCAGGCGATAGAGCGAGTCCAGCAGGCCGAGACGGATGTCGTCCGAGAGCGCGTTCAGGTTCTCGGGACGGTTGAGGATCAGCGTGGCGATGCCGTCTTCAATGGTTTCGATCAAGTCGGCCATGGGCGTTTCTCCGGTTGGTTACTTCTTCGCACCTTGGCGCGGCGGGCGGATGGCCGCAACTGCATGGCGCCGGGATGTCCGTCCGCCGGGAACTGTCCTACAGTCTGGCAATAACAACAACGCCGGGAGGGGCTGCCGTGAAGCTGGCATTTTTCGACGACTTCAAGCTGGGCATAGTCAAGGGCGATGCGATCCATGACCTGTCCACCGTGGTGAAGGATATTCCCCATGTCGGACCGGGCGACCTGATGAGCGGCCTGATCGCCAGGTTTGGCGATTATCGCGGGAAGCTGGAGGCCGCCCTGACGGGAGCGGGCACGCCGCTTGCCAATGTCCGTATCCGTCCGCCGCTACCGAAGCCGGGCAATATCGTCTGCATGGCAGTAAACTACATGGAGAATGGCACGCTACCGAAGAAGCCGCAGATCAATGCCTTCCACAAGGCCGCGGCAGCGATCATCGGCAATGGCGACACGATGGTGCTGCCCGACGAACCGGCGACCATCTTCGAGGGTGAGGCCGAAATGGCCGTGGTGATCGGCAAGCGTGCTTCCAACGTGCCGGCGGCCGAGGCGATGGACCATGTGTTCGGCTATACCAATTTCATTGATGGGTCGGCGCGGGGGCTGCCCTCGACCGGTTTCTTCGCGATGAAGTCCCGGGCGACGTTCGCACCGATCGGGCCATACTTGGTAACGGCTGATGAGATCGCCGACCCGCAGAATCTGCCAATCAAGCTGACAGTCAACGGTGAGACGAAACAGGAGTTCAATACCAACGACATGGCCCACAACATCGTTCGTTGCATTGAATGGGTGTCGTCTGTCCATACACTGGAACCGGGCGATATCCTGGCGACGGGCACCAACCATCGTGGGCTGTCGAGCTTCATGGATGGGGATGTGGTGGAGATCGAGACGCAGGGGCTGGGACGACTACGGTTCAACGTGCGGGACGATTTGAAGCGGACTTGGTCGCGGGAAACGCGACTGGATCGGCAGCGGAAGGGTTTGGAGGGGCCGACGGCGCAGTTGACCGGGAAATACGCGAAGTCGGCTTGAACCAGCCTCCGTGCTTTGGATCAGATCGCTGCGTCGCCTTCGGCTCCTCGCAATGACAGCGTGCGGCAGATTGGTTTTGCTCGGCGACCGGACCGGTCGCCGAGCGGTCCGTTTACGGCGCGATCATGTGGTACACGCGGGCTGCCGTGCCGCTGTAGAGGGCTTTCTTTTCGTCAGCGGAGGCGCCGGCCGTGATGTGTTTGAAGGCGTTCCACAGTTCGGTGTAGCCGCCGGATTGCTTATCAGGCGGGAAGTTGCTTTCGAACATGCACCGGTTAACGCCGAAAGCTTCGATGCAGGGTTCGACGTATTGGCGCCAGCCGTCGGCGAGGTCTTGCGATGACGACGGGATGTCACGCTCGTGGAATTCGAAGCCGAAGGACGTCATGCCCATGCCGCCCAGCTTGACGGTGACGTTTGGACATTTCGCCAATTCATGGATGTCTTTCTTCCAGCTTTCCAGGATCTCCCGGCGGCGGCCCGAATAGGGGCCGACGCCGAGGATGCCGCCGACGTGGTCTAGGATGATCGAGGTATCAGGGAACGCTCTGGCGAGATCGATCGCGTCCGATAGTTGCGGATGATACTGCCAGGACTCGAAGCTCAGGCCCAATTTCGCCAGTTCGGCAAAGCCTTGGCGGAACGTGGGGTCACGCACCAGCTGCGGGGCGACGAGGCGGGAGGCGAATTTGCCCACCGAGTCATCGGCGTCCCACGCCACGCCTTGGCGGATGCCGTGGAAGCGGCCGTTGCCGGCGGCAATTTCGGCCTCCAGGACTTCGCGGACCCGGGCACCGATGCGCAGGTCGGCGTATCCGATGATCGTTTCGGCCACGCGGCACGGGCCGTAATTGCCGGATGCGCTCATGGCGGCGATGCCGTTCACGAACTCTACCTCACCTACCGGTGCCATTTCCGCGGGGCCGTGGGCGCGATACATCGACTGGCATTCCATGAACACGGTGGAGACGATTTTGTGGCCGCCGCCGATGTCGGCGAGAAGGTCGGGCAGGAAATACGACCCGCGATGCGGTGTGTCCCACAGGTGATGGTGCGGGTCGATGATGGGCAGATCGGGTTCCAGCGCGGCCTCAGGGGGGCGCTTGTTCAGCCACGCTTTCAAATCCGGATTGTTGCGATAGACGATGCCCGTATAGGCACCTTTTGAATCGCCGATGATAGCCATTTCCGTCACCTTGTTAGCGTTGTGTCCAGCATGGTTGGGCAGGGCCGTATCGTCAACGCCGTGGCCGGGTTACGCTGGCTGCTCAGGAGGATCACAGCGCATGCTTTTGCAACATCAGACATGGCAAGAGGTCGAGGCGTATCTCGGCCGGTCCAAAGCCATCATCCTGCCCATCGGATCGACCGAACAGCACGGGCCGAATGGCCTGATCGGCACCGATGCGATTTGCGCGGAGGTGATCGCGAAGGGGGTGGGCGAGGCCGCCGGGGCCATGGTTGGGCCGACGATCGGCGTGGGCATCGCGGTGCATCATATGGGGTTCGCGGGGTCGATGACGGTGCGGCCATTGACCCTGATCGCGATTATCTATGACTACGTCTTGTCGCTCGCGCGGCATGGTTTCAGACGGTTCTTCTTCATCAACGGGCATGGCGGGAATATCGCCACGGTGCAGGCGGCATTTTCTGAGATCTACGCCGAATTTGAAGGCGCGTTCAGTGCTCGGCGCGACGACGAACTGCGTTGCCGGCTGGCGAACTGGTGGGACGGCAAGGCGATGCATGACCTGGCTAAGGAGATGTTCGGCGACAACGAAGGCAGTCACGCGACGGCCAGTGAGGTCGCGGTGACGCAATATGTGCTGCCTGATTCGATTAAGCAGGCGGTGTTGGACCCACCGCGGGCACCGAGCGGACGGTTTCATGGGCCGGCGGACTACCGGCGGCGGTTCCCGGATGGGCGGATCGGGTCTAACCCCGGGTTGGCGACGCCGGAATACGGGCGGCGGTTGTTTGATGCCTCCATATCGGAACTGGCGAAAACCTTTTTGGCCTTCGTTGGGGAAAACTAATAGCAGCACACGGGATGTTCACCGCCCTGTCATGCGCAGCACCACATGTGTGGGACACACAGACAAGGCGATGACCACCATGCGGAACCCATGGCTGAAGAAGAACCCCGGCGATGAGCATGTTTCTGAGCGCGGCGAATGCGTGGATGGGTGCCGCGCGTGGGCAGGCGGCGGCGGCATTGAAGCGGGGTGTGAGTGCGGCCGCGGCGTAGCTGACGGGCTTCGTGAAAGGCGTGAATGGCGGGCCTTCGCCCGCCAAGACGACCTGCCGGGACGTTAGGAGCGTGCGCGTCACGGGGAGCGTATTATTCGACGGCGATGGCTTCCTCGGCGCGTCCGGTTCCGTAGTCGGCCGGGTTGTTAGCTGCGGGTCAGCTTCCAGAGTCCAGCAGTGTCCAGGGCGATGTGACCGTTAGTCGGTTGTTTTTGTTCTTATACCAGTTTGTCACGCCGGGATGCACCCACACCATGTTCTTGCAGGCTTCATCGAGGCTTTCGTTGTAATCGTCGTGCGCACTTGCGGTGACTTCCAGCGTTGCATAGAGATTCTCGATCATGTCGCGCAGGGCCTGGGCGATGTAGCGGACCTGGCACTCGGTGTGGAAATGATGCTCCCGCCATGCGCCAGATTGGTGTTGGGACCATAGGTCAGGAACAGGTTCGGAAAGCCGGGCATGGCGATGCCCAGATAGGCTCGGGGATCATCGTCGCCCCAGGCATCGCGGATGGTGCGGCCGGCGCGACCGACAATCTCCATTGGCCAGAGCATCTTGGGGGCCTGGAAGCGGGTCGCCATGACGTTGACATCGACCTTGTGCGCCGAACCGTCCCTCATCACGATCGAATCCTCGATGATATGATCGATGGCGTCGGTCACCAACTCCACGTTCGGGCGTTTCAGCATCCGGTACAAATGATTGTCGCGCAGCACGCGCTTGCCTTATGGCGAATAAGGCGGAACAAGCTTCGCCAGAAGCTCCTCATAGTCGTTCAGTCCGTTGTGGATATGATCGATCATCATCTCCCGAATCTTGTGGTTCGCTTCGTTTAAGGAGATGTCCGGCTGGTTCCAGCTAGGATCGATCTTCAACGAGGCATGGAAACCGTCGGAGCCGGCCCAGAACAACTGGAAGCGCATCCATTTGGCGAAGAACCGGATGTTGGCGATCGCCCAGCGGTTACCGGCGCTGACTTCCTTGCAGTAGCTGGGGTTGTCGGCGGCCCAGTGGCGGGTGCGCTGGAAGATCAGCAATTTGGCCACATCGGGCGCGATCGACGGGCCGGTGTGCTAGGCGCTGGCGCCGGTGCCGACGATGGCGACGCACTTGCCCTTCAGATCGACGGACGAGTCCCATCGGGCGGTGTGAAACAACGGACCCTGAAACTGGTCGATGCCAGGAATGGGCGGCATGGACGGGCGGTTGAGCTGGCCCACTGCGCTGATCACGGCGTTCGCCTCGATCGTTTCGGATTCGTTGCCGGCCGGCTAGAATGTGCCTCCCACCGTGACGTGCGTTAGTTGAAGGCGGCACAGGTGACTTCGACGCCGAAACGGATGTGTTGGCGCAAATCGAACTTGTCGGCTGTGGGGCCGATATAGGCCGGGATTTCATCCGGGCGCGAAAGGGGCGTGTCCACTTGTCGTTCTGATTGAAGGAATACGAATAGAAATGGTTGGTCGTATCGACGGCACAGCCGGGATAGGGATCTTCCAGCCAGGAGCCGCCGACATTCTGGTTCTTTTCCGGAATGACGAAGGGGATACCCATTTCCTTCAGGCGGATGGCGAAACACAGGGCGGAGGAGCCGGCACCGGTGATGACCGTTTTGAACCCCTCGGCCGCTACGCCATCACGGCGCCAATGGACCGCTCGGGCGTCTTCCGATGCAAGCTGAGTTTCCTCGGCCAGCAGCGGGATGCAGTCGGCGAGAACGGTTTGGCCGACGCCGGCGCTCATCATGCGTTGCCGGGCGTCGGTTAGGCAGGTCGATCGGTGGTTCGCGACCGGTGGCCGCGTAGTCTTGCAGGGTTGCCACCAAACGGTTCCGCACTTTCTGTTTCAGGTCCTCGGGGACGGCCTCCATAAAGCTCCAAGCGCCATGGATGTGCGGGTGTCCAGAGCTTTCGGTGTGTTGCCGAATCCATAACCATGCTGACATTTCCGGGGCCGAACCATTCGCGGATGATCGGCAGTCCCACATCCGGCTTGTTCAGGTGATCGGCGCTCAGGATTTCGACCGGCCGGTTCAGCACGCCACCGAAATCGGCCGCCGCCATTCTATCTCGAAGACCCTGAACAATGCTGCTAGCCTGACTCAGGCCCGTGAGGTGGATGGCGAGCACGGTCGCATCGAAACGCGTAGCGCATTCGTATGCACCAAGGTCGATTGGCTGAACGAACACAAATGGCCCGACTTGGTCGCGGTCGGCAAGGTCGTCCTTCAGCGCGAGATCAACCGTGTTACGACATCGGAAATGGCCTACTATCTCCTCAGTGCTCCATTATCTGTCTCGCGTTTCGACGAAGCGGCAACATTATACTTACAAAACCCAATCGGCCGGAACGCCGATAGCGTAGAGCGTTTTTCGCCTGCCGGCGCCGTCGCACGGTTTCGCCAACGGGGTGCCGCTGCTGGTTTCGGCTCCGGTGAGCGAAAAACGGGTTGGACTAAACCGCTCCCCCGGCCGTCTGGCCTATGGGCATTGTAAGCCGCAGCGCTGTTTTCCGGGCGCCCTATGAGAGGTCGGACCCGCCAATCCAGCGCCGGACAGATTTGTTTGAGGGCCTTGGCTGCGCCAACCTAGCCTTCGTGTGAGCGTGGCAAGCCATTTCTTACCGATCGGCCGTCGTTCCGGCGCAGTTTGCCACGGTTCGGCACAGTGATCCCTGTCCTGGTCTGGCAGGTGCTTCAGGCTCAAGGGGTTGGAAAACTGACACCGGATCATGACGTATCCGGAGCCGGCTGGCAGACGATGCGCCCGGGGATGCAATCCACCACCACCATAAGGCCGGTGCGACAATGCGGGCATTCTCGCAAGGACCGCCCAGTCAGCCTTTCATAACGGTCATGGTAGTCAGCAGGCTGGTCTGTCCTCGCCGGTTCGGCCAGCGCCATCCCGAGCGACTGTCGACACAATGCCAGCTTGCGCGCCCGATGGCAGTTGCTGAGGAAGCCGTAGTATCGGATGCGGTGAAACCCGTCCGGCAGCACGTGGATGAGAAAGCGGCGGATGAACTCACCGCCGTCGAGGGTCATGACCTTCTGGCGGCTCTCCTGCCGGTAGTCCTTCCAGCGGAAGCGGACCTTGCCGTCTTCGATCGACACCAACCGGTTGTTGGAGATGGCGACCCGGTGGGTGTACCGCCCGACATACTCCAGCACCTGAGCGGGGCCGGCGAAAGGCCGCTTGGCATAGACGACCCATTCGGCGCGGTAAGCCGGTGCCAGATATCGACGGAAGGCCGCCGGTTCTTGAAGATGGCGATGCTGCGAGAAGAAATTCAGCGCGCCGGCAGCGAAAGCCTTCTCCAGGTAGTGCAGGAACAATCCCCGGAACAGCCGGGACAGGACCCGGACCGGCAGGAAGAATCCCGGTTTGCAGGCCATCCAGCTTTGGCCGTCCCGCGCGATGCCGCCCCCCGGCACCAGGCAGTGCAAATGCGGGTGGTGCATCAGGTTCTGTCCCCAGGTGTGCAGCACGGTCAGGAAGCCGATCTCGGCACCCAGGTGCTTGGGGTCTGCAGCAATCCGGCTCAGTGTTTCTGAGACCGCCCGGAACAGGATTTCGGAGACGGCGACCTGGTTCTGGAAGGCGATGACCGCAATCTCGTCCGGCAGGGTGGTAGTACGGCACGTCGAGCAGTTCGGCTTGGCGGTCCGCGATCCACTGGGCGCGCGCAGGGCCCTGGCACTTCGGGCAGTTCCTGTTGCGGCACGAGTTGTAGGC
>DAIEHR010000387.1 GCA_027353465.1 Acetobacteraceae bacterium
GATCGCGGTTTCGATCCGCTGGTAACAGCCGCACCTGCAGATGTTGCCGGACATCGATTCCCTGATCTCGTCGTGCGACGGATGCGGGTTCTGCTGCAAGAGTGCCGAGGCCTGCATGATCTGCCCGGCCTGACAGAAGCCGCATTGCGGCACATTGGCCTCCCGCCAGGCTTTCTGGACGGGATGATCACCGTGCGGATGAAGCCCCTCGATCGTGGTGACCTTCTGGCCGGCCACATCCGACATGGCGGTGATGCAGGCCCGCGCGGCCTGGCCTTCCACATGAACCGTGCAGGCCCCGCACAGCGCTTTGCCGCAGCCGAATTTCGTGCCGGTCAGACCAGCCTCGTCACGCAGATACCACAGCAGCGGCAGCGACGGATCGCCGTCCCAGCTCCGCTCTTGGCCATTGACTGTCAATTTGATCATGTTTTGGCCGCTCCCAACCCAATGGAAAGACAATAATTGCGTTTACTCTCGGATTGCCTCCAAGCGGGGCGGTTCGCCGCCCATGGGACATCGCGGGTAAACAACGAAACGGAACTCATGCCCGGCGTCGGAACCCGCGTGCCAAGCGCTTCTGGTGAAGCGGGCTCCGAGCATCGATTTTGCATTGCAGCATGATTAAAACCTCCCACCGTTGGTTTTGGTCTTCCTAAACTGAAATTTCGTTCAGGATTAGTGGAAGTGTTTAGAACCACCGACAAGATCGCGTGTGCTGCATTGCACATTAGCGGAAAAGGGGGAGCCGGCATCGTAGTATCGCCATAAAGTAAAAATAATGAGATAATTAATTCTGCTTGGGCATCTTCCAATGATGGATGAAAGCGCCATGAATTGGACATGGCGGTCCGGTACAGCCTGTGCCGCGCCGCGCTTCAACGCAGGAGGTGCCTATGTTAACTGAGATTTCGTCGGCGAAGGCTTTTGACGGATGGCAGAAAGTAATAAGCCATTCATCCGTCGAATGCGCATGTAATATGACATTTTCTATTTTTATACCGCCTCAGGCAGCGGCCGGTTCGGTGCCTGTTCTTTGGTATCTATCCGGCCTGACGTGTACCCATCAGAATGTCATGGACAAGGGCGAGTATCGGCGCCTGGCATCAGAGCGGGGGGTGGCGATTATCTGTCCCGATACCAGCCCGCGGGGCGACGATGTTCCCGATGAGCCCGATAACTGGAAGATGGGTCAGGGGGCTGGCTTCTATGTGGATGCGACGCAGGCGCCGTACAGCCGCAACTATCGGATGGCGAGCTATATTTTGAACGAACTGCCGGCGCTGGTCGAGGCGGCTTTTCCTCTCGACATGCGCCGGCAGGGAATCTTCGGTCACTCCATGGGAGGGCATGGTGCGATCACGCTGGCGCTCCGAACCCCCGGCCGCTTCAAATCAGTGTCGGCCTTTGCACCGATCGTGCAACCGATGACCGCTGATTGGTCGAGGCCGGCACTGGAGGCCTATCTAGGGTCGGATTCGACCGCCTGGCGGGCCTATGATTCCACCGCCCTGATCGAGGACGGCTATCGGATCTCGGAGCTACTGATCGACCAGGGGACAGCCGACGGCTTCCTGGACACCGGCCTGCGGCCATGGCTGCTGCGGGACGCTTGCGGCAAGGCGGGAATCCCCCTGACCATGAACATGCGGGAGGGATACGACCACTCATACCTGTTCATTTCAACGTTCATGTCCGACCACATCAACTGGCACGCGGATCGCATTTCACGCTAGCGCCCCCGGCAGAGGTCCTCCGCCGGGGCAGGAGGCGAAAAGTGATCCGCCGGGGTATATGCCTGCCTGCCCTCGTCCCCTACCAATGCTGGATAATGTGAGCGCAGCCAGTGGGAAGCGTTCCGCGTGGCGGGGAGTGACACATCATCGTCCAGATTGACCACGGGGCGTGTGGGGTTCATGCCGCGAACATCGGAGTCGGTTGGCGTATAACGAGACGACGCGGGATAGGGCGCGCCGTGGCCTGCGCGCTGGCGGTGGCGCTGATCTGCCAGATGATTGACGTAGCTGCTCTGGCCGCGGAAGCGCCGGACACCCAGACAGCTACCGCTCCAGCCGTTGTCGTGCCACCCATATCGATAATCGGCGCCTCGCCGCTGATTGATTCCGGCCTCGATCGGGACAAGGTACCTGCGACCACGAATGTGATGACCCGTGACGATATCGTTCGCACGGGCATTCCTGACCCCCTCGGGGCGCTCAACGACCAAGTCCCCGGCGTGGCGCTGGACGATGCGCAGGGCAACCCGTTCCAGCCGAACCTGGTTTATCGCGGTTTTTCCGCATCGCCGCTTGATGGCAACGCGCAGGGCCTGGCGGTTTACCTGAACGGTGTCCGGTTCAATCAGCCTTTCGCCGACACGGTTAACTGGGATCTGCTTCCAAGCGTCGCGATCGACCGGATGAACCTTGAGGGTTCAAACCCTGTTTACGGACTGAATGCGCTAGGCGGTTCGTTATCGGTTCGTCTCAAGAACGGGTTCTCCTGGCAGGGCAATTCGGCGGAGGCTTATGGAGGGTCCTTCGGTACCATCGCCGGACAATTTGAGTCCGGCCAAAAAAGCGGCGACACAGCGACTTATATCGCCGGAAACATCCAGCATAGTGATGGTTGGCGTCAATTTGGCTCGTCGGATATTCGCCACCTCTATGGCGATATCGGCTGGCGCGGCCCGGCGGCGGAGCTGCATTTCAATACACTGCTGGCAGACAATACATTAAACGGCCCGGGAACCGTGCCGGTTCAGCTTTTGGCGGTTGACCGCGGCGCCATGTTCACCGGCCCCAATTTGACGACGAACAGGTACGCTTTGAGTAGCCTGACCGGCACCTGGGATGTTTCCGATGAAACCTCCGTTCAAGGTCAGTTGTATTATTCCAATCTTTCGCAGCGCATTCAGAATGGCAATACGCCGAATGCGCAGCCATGCCCGGGCATCCGGGGCTTCCTGTGCACAGATGGCAACACGTTGGCGATCGGTCCAGCCGGCCAGCCGATTCCCGACTACTTGAATGGCGGTCCATACTCGCAGCTCAACCAGGAAGCGACCGATACGAATGGCTATGGCGCCGCTTTCCAGGTGACACATGAAAGTTCAGTATTCGGCTTGCATAACCAGCTTGTCGCGGGGCTGAGTTTCGATGGTGGCGTGAGCATGTTTACCGCGAGTTCCTCGATCGGCGGTATCAATGCGCAGCGCAATTTTGTGGGGCCGGGCGTCGTGGTGGATCAGCCTGACGGATCGATCGTGCCGGTTCGGGTGGGTGTCACCAATGCCTATTACGGTGCCTATGTGTCCGACGTCCTGGACGTCACGTCCAAGCTGGCCGTGACTTTATCGGGGCGGATGAATGCGGCACAGCTCAACCTGAACGACCAAAACGGCACCGCGCTGAATGGTCGCCACACTTTCGAGCACTTTAACCCCGGGGTGGGGTTTACCTATAAACTGCTCCCGGCGTTGACGGCGTATGCCAGCTATTCTGAAGCAAACAGGGCACCAACGCCGGCGGAATTATCGTGTGCGAGCCCCGCCAGTCCGTGCACGCTGGCTAATTTTTTCGTGGGCGACCCCTCCCTGAAGCAGGTGGTGGCGCATACGATCGAAGCCGGCGTGCGTGGAGGATTTACCGCCTTCGACACTATGTCCATAGACTGGAATTCCGGATTTTTTCGGACCGTGTCCACCGACGATATCCTGTTCGTCGCGGGTGCAATTCCAGGCACCGCGTATTTCCAGAATGTAGGGAACACCCGCCGGCAGGGTGTAGAGGCAGGGGTCACATTTCATGCCACCCGCATCAAGGCTTGGCTGAACTACGCCTTGACGGACGCCACGTTCGGGTCCGCGCTGACGCTGAGCAGCCCGCTGAACCCGGGCGCCGATGCGAACGGTCAAATTCATGTCGTGCCGGGGGACCATCTTCCGAGCATACCGGAACACCGGCTGAAATTCGGCCTAGACTATACGATGACGGAGGTCTGGAAAGTCGGTCTTTCAGGCATTGCGAGCAGTGGTCAGTATCTGCTGGGTGACGAGGCCAATCTACAGCCGCAGACAAATCCGTACATCGTGATGAACGTCAACACCAGTTACCAAGTAACGCCACAGATCCAGATGTTTGCGCTGCTTCAGAACATGTTTAACACGAATTATGAGACATTTGGCACATTTTCGCCCACGAACACAGTGTATATCTCCCGGGTGCCCGGCGCGACAAACCCGCGGAGCCTAAGTCCGGCGGCACCTTTGGCACTGTATAGTGGAATCCGAGTGTCGTTTTGATGCGCTGAAGCTATGCCAGACGCGCGCCGTCGGCGGGTTGGCCGTGGTTTACGTGCCGACTGGCGCGGACGCCTGGCAGGGGCGTCGTTTCGCTCTCGATTGCGCCGCTACTCCCATTCCAGTTCGCTGAAGGCGGCGGTGGCGTTGCGTGGATTATAGTCGTCGAACAAGGCCCAACGCTCCCGCTCGGATTGACCGATTTGTGGCACGGCCCGCTCGATCGGCGTCCCAGCGGCGATTAGTCGCCTGGTATCCGTCGCCAGCGTGGTGAGATAGCGCCGTTCGTCGTCCAACGCCTGTGGCCAAGGGGCAACCAACTGGCCATGCCCGGGCACGACGGTCCGGGCTGGCATGTCCGCCAGGCGTGGCAGAAGGGAAAGCCAACCGGTCAGGCTGCCGTCCACCACCGGTATGTGCCGCAGGAAAACAAGGTCCCCCGCAAACAGCACACCCGTCGTTTCATCCAGCACCGTCAGATCGCAATCGGTGTGGGCTGCTGTGTTCCAGGCTGTCAATCGCAGCCGCCGGCCGCCAAGGTCGATGATGGCTTCATCTTTAACAAGGAGCGTGGGCGGGACAATACGGACCTCTTGGATGGCCTTCGTGCCGAGCATGTCGCGGAAGGATTGCAGATAGAAGCTGCCTCGTTTGGTCATTTCCCGTGCGAGGTTGTGATGGCCGGCGAATATGGTGGGAGGCCCGAACGCGGCATTGCCGAAAATATGGTCAGGGTGTTCGTGAGTGTTGATGACGTATCGAACCGGCTTGGAAGTAATTGCATGGACTGCCGCTAAAAGCGCCCGGCCAACCTCGACACTACCGCCGGTATCGACGACGGCCGCGGCATCCTGTCCGACGATAATGCCGAGGTTAGCGATGTCACCGGCATTTTTGGGAGATGTCAGCGCAACCTGCCCGAAGTGGACATAGTCGCCATCCGCGATCTCGCTTACGGAAAACATGTCGTTATCGACATGTTCCTCCGCGGCCGACGCGGTGGTTGCGCCGTGGAGACAAATTGAGGTGGAAATCACCAAAAAGTAAAACGATCGCGCGATATTTCGTAATATAATTTTTAACATAGTTAAATCCTATCGGGCGAACGGGTTTGTCTATTGCATGGCGGATGGTTACTGCGCTGCTCAATATCGTGTGATAGGCGCCTCCTCATTGGGATCGGCGCTTGATAATATGCAGCCGATGGTCAGTCTAATGCCAGGGTCAGGGTTTCCCGAAGGACTCTCTTTCGGCGCCAAGCATTAGGGCTGTGATGAAGGCACAGACCGCGGCGGGGGCTCCTCGGGCCCCTGCGATCCCGAAGCCAGGGGAGTTTCGCGATAGAACAGTAGTGCCCGAAGATATTGGCCAAAAAGAAACGCCGCCAGGAGGAAATAAATGAAAGCAAAATTTGTCAGGCAACTCGCAGCCGGGACCATATTGTCGTCTCTACTTATGATCGGAAATCCGCACGCCCAGACCGCGGGCGGCGACGATCTGTTGAAGATGGAGAAAAATCCCGCGCACGTGGTCATGCCGACCATGACCTACGACAATCAGCGCTACTCCGCATTGGACAAGATCACTGCCGCCAATGTCGGCAAATTACAGGTCGCGTGGACATTTTCCACGGGCGTACTTCGCGGGCATGAAGGGGCGCCGCTGGTCATCGGGGATGTGATGTACGTGCACGCTCCATTTCCTAATACGGTCTTCGCGCTGGACCTGAACCACGACGGCAAAATCCTGTGGAAATATGAGCCGAAGCAGGATCCGAACGTGATCCCGGTCATGTGATGCGACACGGTGAATCGTGGTGTCGCTTACGGTGATGGCAAGATCTTCTTGCATCAGGCCGATACGACGCTGGTCGCGCTGGATGCCAAGACTGGCAAGGTCGTATGGTCCGTGAAGACTGACGATCCAGCAAAGGGCGCCACTGGTACCTCGGCGCCGATGGTCGTGAAGGATAAAGTCTATGTCGGCGTGTCAGGCGGCGAATTTGGTGTTCGTGGTTGGCTGGCCGCATATTCAATCAAAGACGGCAAACAAGTGTGGCGCGCGTACTCCGAAGGGCCGGATGCCGAACTGCTTGTCGATCCGCGGAAGACCACGGTTCTAGGTAAGCCGATCGGCGCTGACTCCAGCTTGAAGAGTTGGCAGGGTGACCAGTGGAAGATCGGCGGCGGCGGGACCTGGGGATGGTACTCTTATGATCCTCAGCTGAACCTGATTTATTACGGGACCGGCAACCCCTCCACCTGGAACCCGAAACAACGGCCCGGCGACAACAAATATTCGATGACTATCTTCGCCCGCGACGCGGACACCGGGGAGGCGAAGTGGTTGTACCAAATGACGCCGCACGATCAGTGGGACTATGACGGCGTCAACGAAATGATCCTGACGGATCAGGAAATCGACGGAAAAATGCGGCACCTTCTGGTGCATTTCGACCGCAACGGCTTTGGTTACACCCTGGATCGCGTCACTGGCGAATTGCTGGTGGCGGAGAAATACGATCCGGCGGTGAACTGGGCGACGAAGGTGGACATGGACAAATCCAGTCCGACCTATGGCCGCCCAATGGTGCAGGACAAGTACTCGACCGAACATAATGGGGAGGACGAGAATACAACCGGCGTTTGCCCGGCCGCGCTGGGCACCAAGGACGAGCAACCCGCCGCGTATTCCCCGGACAGCCAGTTGTTCTATGTCCCAACCAACCATGTCTGCATGGACTACGAACCGTTCCGGGTATCCTATACGGCCGGTCAGCCCTATGTCGGCGCCACGTTGTCGATGTAT
The DNA here is from genome assembly GCA_027353465.1 of Acetobacteraceae bacterium. GTDB lineage: Bacteria > Pseudomonadota > Alphaproteobacteria > Acetobacterales > Acetobacteraceae > Rhodopila. The sequence continues at coordinate 7,109 of DAIEHR010000387.1, forward strand.
CCGCCGCCCGGCAGTCAGAACATGGGCAACTTTGTCGCCTGGGACGCGAAGAAAGGGAAGATCGTGTGGTCTGATCCGGAACAGTTCTCCGTCTGGTCGGGCGCTTTGGCAACCAAGGGCGGCGTCGTGTTCTACGGAACCCTCGAAGGCTACTTGAAGGCAGTTGACGCCAAAACGGGTAAGGAGCTCTACAAGTTCAAGACCCCGTCCGGCATCATCGGTAACGTCGTGACCTACGAACATGCCGGCAAACAATACGTTGCCGTGCTGTCCGGGGTTGGCGGTTGGGCTGGAATCGGCCTGGCTGCCGGGCTGACGGATCCGCATGCTGGCCTGGGCGCTGTGGGCGGTTACGCCGCGCTGAACGATTACACGGCGTTGGGTGGCACTTTGACGGTGTTCCAGCTTCCGCCAAGCTAGCCCACCTCTACCAAACTCCCCGCTGACTCCGAACAAACGTCGCTCGGAGTCAGCCTTTTCCCGTTTCATAACAGGAAACATACTGTGCATCTTGTTCCGCGTGTGGCTTTGATCGCTGCCTTAGCCTTGAGCTTTTCGCCGACTTTGGTGTTCGCCCAAACCGATGGGTCGGGTGACCCCACCGCGGTGAAATCCGAGGATGGGAAATGGACAGACAAAGACGGGAACCCCACCTTCAAAGTCGAGAAGGACGGGTCGGTCGATTGGTATACCTACATCGGGTTTACCCGGTATTCCGCCGAGTGCCTGCGCTGTCACGGGCCGGATGGCCTGGGGTCCACCTACGCTCCCGCGTTGGTTGATGCTTTTAAGCGGCTAAGCTACCCGGAAGTCTATGCAACGATTGCGGGCGGTAAAAAGTCGGTCTCGTCGGCACAGGACCTGGTCATGCCGGCGCTGGGTTCGGATAGGAATGTGATGTGCTTCGTCGATGCGATTTATACCTATCTCCGGGCGCGCAGCGATGGCGCCGTCGGTCGGGGACGGCCGGCTAAACACGCACCGAAACCGCCGGGCTTCGAAAAGGCAACTGACGAGTGCATGGGATGAAGCTGTGGCTTCTGGTCGCGATGCTGGGACTGTCGATCGCGCATCGCGCGGTCGCCCAGGCGCCGGGGCTGGGCGATTCCGTTGAACTCGTCGATCCTAAGGTGTTCCGGGTTTGCGCCGATCCGAATGACCTGCCGTTATCCAACGAAAAGGGCCAGGGGTTCGAGAACAAGTTGGCCGAGCTGTTCGCGGCGAAACTGAACGAAACGACCAGCTACACCTACTACCCTCAGGTGATTGGGTTCGTACGGAACACGCTGAACGCGCTGCGTTGCGATGTGGTTATGGGAACCGCGGTGGGGGATACGATGGTCCAAACCACCAACCCATATTACCGCACGACATACGCGCTGATTTTCAAGCCGCATACCGGACTTGACGGTATCACCTCGCTTAACGATCCACGGCTAAAAGGCAAGCACATCGGCATCGTCGCCGGAACACCGCCAGCGACGGTTCTGATGAAAGATGGATTGATGGCGGACGCGAAGCCATACCCGCTGACGGTCGATACGAGATACACGTCTTCGCCGCGAATGATGACCGATGACATCGATGCAGGGCACATCGATGCGGGCGTTCTGTGGGGGCCGATGGCCGGTTATTATGCGAAGCAGGTAAGTCCTAACCTGGCCGTCGTCCCGCTGCTGAAGGAAGGCGTCAAGATGGATTTTCGTATCGCCCTGGGTGTCAGGCGGACCGACCAGGATTGGAAGCGGAAACTCAATCGGCTGATCGCCGAAAATCAGCCCGAGATTGACAAGATCCTGACAGATTACGGTGTCCCGCTGCTGGACCAGCAGGGGGAACTGAAATCGAAATGACAAGCCGGCGTGGTTTTCTCGCAGCGGGTCTGGCGATATTGGTTGGGGCGGCAGCGCCAAGCGAACCTTCGTCGTATCGGATGGAAAACTACCGGGCGCCGACACCCGATACATTGCAGGGCGCGACTGTTCTGAATACGGATGAAGCGCATGCGCTGTGGTTGAACCGTCAGGCGGCGTTCATCGACGTATTGCCTCGTGTGCCGCGTCCGGCCGGGTTGCCTCCCGGAACGATCTTCAGGCTGAAGCCGCGATCCGATATTCCCGGCAGCATTTGGTTGCCGGATACAGGATACGGTGCTCTTGCCCCAGTGATGGAGGGGTATTTCGAGCGCGGTCTGGATCAGGCAACGGCCGGAAATCACGATCGCATGGTGGTGTTTTATTGTCAGAAGGATTGCTGGATGTCATGGAACGCGGCGAAGCGGGCTATGACGCTGGGTTACCACCATGTTGGCTGGTATCCCGAGGGCACCGACGGGTGGACAGCGCACGGACTCGCCACCGAACCGCGGGAGCCGGTGCCGCGTCCGGATTAGCAATCGTTCATTGCGAGGAGCACTGGCATTCCTGCCCGATCAGATGGGCCAGGGCGAATAAACGCTGTTCGACCTCGCCAGGAACGTCGCATGCATAGGTCAGGGCCTGCCGGCGGTCTTGAAATAGCTCCACTTCCCATTTTACCCGCTGGGTCATTTCCTCAATTGCCTTGGCATCTGGCGTGGTGGCGGTTTGCAAGGCGCGCAGCTTTTCGTTGTCGCCGCGGATTTGCGCCGCAAGTTCTTTCTGACGCCCGCCGAAACGATCCAGCCCGGCCATGACGCTATCGCGTTCGCGGTTCAGAACACTGAAGGCCCCGGCCAAGATTTTCAGCAATTGGGACGGTTTTCGCTCCCCCGCGTCCTGGGCGAAGGTGTGGATCAGGGTTTGCGCCTGGTCGAGTGGTTCGCGTCGCGGCGCGATTTTGTCCACCAGATCGGCAACGATGGGATCGTTTGACCAGCTGGTGTCGGCCAGATCAACGACGGGGCCTGACCAGACTGACGCCAGGGACATCTCGGGCACCTTAATCTGCTGGCATGGCCAATCGGGATCGCGGGCGGCGCGCGGCTGGGCAGACGCCATGGCCGGGCCAAACAGCAGGGCGCCGACAATGAGCCAACGCTGGATCCCGCCGGATCTCCAGGACGGGGGAAAAAGGCCGCGCGGTGGATCGTATGCCGCGGCGGCACTGATAGAATTCGTGATCACCGCGTGCCGGCTGGGGCTGTTATCCGGCGACCGTTTGGGACGTTTCATGCGGTGAGTATGATGAACCTGTTCTGCCGCTTCAACACAACAGGCGAGAAACATCGTTCCTGGGGGGATGTTCACTGTGAAAATTCTGTCATGGGCGGCTTTTCTTTGCGCCGTTTTCGCCGGCACAGCAGTGCTGGCTAATCAGCCGTCGCCGACCGCCGTATTCGGTTTCGGACTGGATGATACAAGCCTGCAAGGGCAGGAATCGGGGCCGCGAGCCGATCAGCAGCAGCGGCTTCAGGATTTGAACGTCCAGTTACGTGACCTGCTGGTAAAATCGGGCTGTTGTTCGCTGGTGGACACGGCGCCAGTCGTGCGGCAGGAAGCGGCGATTGACCCCTGGAACTGTAAGGGCTGCGACGTCGATCTGGCACGCAAGATCGGTGCAAGGATTTCCGTGACAGGGTGGGTGCAGAAGGTGTCCAATCTGATCCTGAATATCAACCTTGTCGCGCGCGACGTGACGACTGGGCGGGTGTTGAGTGCGGGCAGCGTCGATATCCGGGGCAATACAAGTGAATCCTGGTCGCGCGGTCTTTCATACCTCCTCAAGGAGAGGCTGCATCCGGCTAACTGGTGAACGAGTCAGTGGCTTTTGAGAAAGCAAGTCGATGAATCTGGTCGATCTTATCCTGCTGGCATGCACATTGGCCAATCCAGGCGTATGTCACGAGTATCATGTGTTGTTTCAGAGTGCCGGTTCGCTGCGAAGCTGCATGCTTCAAGCGCAACCGTACCTGGCCCAATGGGTGGGCGAGCATCCCGCATATCAGGTTCGGCGTTGGCGGTGTGCGTGGCCGGATCAAGAAGGTGGGAAGATTTGACTGTGCATCAAGGGCAGTATTGACACTTGACCCTGTCATGATTGACGGTCGTGCAACTTGAAAATTGGAGGTTTCGTGATCCGTTCATGTATTATTGCGTCCGCGATGTTTGTTGTCCTGTCCACGTCCGCAAGGGCACAGGACGCAGCGGCCGGTGAGAAGGACTTCCTGGTTTGCCGAGCGTGTCATCAGATCGGGCCAGGGGCGAAGATAGCGGTGGGACCAGTATTGAACGGCGTCGTTGGCCGCAAGGCGGGAACGTATCCAGGCTTTGACTATTCCACGGCGAACAAGGATTCTGGCATCGTATGGACGCCCGAGGAGCTGGATAAGTATTTGACCAATCCGGCGGCCGTCGTGCCCCACACAAAAATGATATTTCCAGGTATCAAAGATGACAAGAAGCGAAAGGACATCATCGCTTACCTCGAACAGTTCAACGAGGATGGATCGAAGAAAAATTAGTGGGAGGTAAGGGCATGCAAACCCGCGCTGCTGTCGCTCGTCAGGCCGGGCAGCCGCTGAGTCTGGAGACCGTGGACCTTGAAGGTCCACGGGCCGGCGAGGTGCTGGTCGAGATCAAGGCCACCGGCATCTGTCACACCGACGAGTTCACGCTGTCGGGTGCGGACCCAGAGGGAGTTTTCCCCGCAATCCTTGGGCATGAGGGGGCGGGCATCGTCGCGGAAGTCGGCGCCGGCGTAACATCTTTGAAAAAGGGTGATCATGTCATCCCGCTCTACACGCCGGAATGCAGGCAGTGCGAATACTGCCTATCGCGCAAAACGAACCTGTGCGTAGCGATCAGGGCGACGCAGGGCAGGGGGGTGATGCCGGATGGCACAAGCCGGTTTTCAGCCGGCGGTTCGCCTATCATGCACTATATGGGCACATCGACATTCTCGAACTTCACCGTGCTGCCGGAGATCGCGCTGGCGAAAATTCGGGAGGACGCGCCGTTCGAGAAAGTTTGCTACATCGGCTGCGGGGTTACTACTGGAATAGGGGCGGTGATCAACACCGCCAAAGTCGAACCGGGCGCGCGGGTCGTGGTGTTCGGGTTGGGCGGTATCGGCCTGAATGTTCTGCAGGGGGCACGTCTGGCCGGCGCCGAGATGATCGTGGGCGTTGACCTGAATCCCCGCCGCAAGGCAATGGCGGAGAAATTCGGAATGACTCACTTCGTCAATCCGAATGAGGTGCAAGGCGATCTGGTGCCATATCTGGTGGATCTGACCAAAGGCGGCGCCGATTATAGTTTTGAATGTATCGGCAGCGTAAAAGTTATGCGGCAGGCTCTGGAGTGCGCCCATCGGGGGTGGGGCAAGTCGATTATTATCGGGGTCGCTGGCAGCGGCCAGGAGATCTCCACACGCCCGTTCCAGCTCGTTACGGGGCGCGTATGGATGGGAACCGCGTTCGGCGGTGCCAGGGGACGGACGGATGTGCCGCGGATCGTGGACTGGTACATGGAGGGCAAGATCAATATCGACGATCTGATCACACATGTGCTGCCGTTCGAAAAGATCAACGATGGCTTTGACCTTATGCGGCGCGGCGAGAGCATCCGAACTGTCGTAACCTATTGAAGTCCGGGCCGGGTGGCCAATGACGGCCACCCGCTTCGAGCCTTATCGAGCCTGGACGCCGGCAGCCTTCGCGACATGCGTTGCAATCGCATCCATCAGCGCCGGGGACAGACAATCGTAAGGCTCCAGGTGGAGTTCCTTCAGCCGGCTGCGAATTCCAGCCATCCTTTCCGGGGCGACACCGGACTCGATTACCGAGGAGACGAATGCAGCGAATTCCGGGGCAGGCCATCCGGACTCCTGGAATAGTTCCGGATGAATGAAGTCGAGGCCATAGAACGGATGGCTCTTGTTTTCGATGCGGCCGTACATGTGTACGCCGCAGCCTTTGCAAGCATGGCGCTGAATAGTCGCCGACGTGTCCACCACGTGTAATTTGTTCTCATTCTGCATAACATGCAGCTTGTCACGGGGGACGACCGCGACGATAGAGAAATCCGCTCCGGCTGGTTTCCAGCACTTGGTGCATCCGCATGCGTGGTTATACGAAATCGAACCATCGATCTTCACTTTGACTTGGTCCGATGCGCATTTGCAAATTAATGTCCCGCCATTAAAACCAGTCGTGCCGGGCTTCACCCCGGAATCCACCAGCGGATGGATGTGAACGGTTTCGGACATCCTACTCTCCCTTTTGATTGTCGCGCTTTGTCCAGTTCCTTAAGCCGACGCGCACATAGGCGGATATATGAAGGCATTTGCGCCGCGAACTGGTAAATCGAGGTTATACGATCCTTGATCGGTTGGTCAAAGTAGAAAAGCCGTATAATTTCGCATCTCTGGGTTTGTCTTGCGCGCGCTGTTCGCCCGGGCTTGGAAGCGGCATCCGCCGGCCGAATGCTAAAGCCAAGTCCCGGTATATTGCTATATCGAGACGACTGCGTGGGTTCTTTGCAAGGAACGCTCATCCCACCGGGAAATTCTGGTAACGACATTGTACGGATTGTCCGAATACTCCTGAGATCCTGCTATGAATACTGGGAACCCCGCAACTGTTCCCGCTTTCTTGCCATCGTGGTGACCTGGCTTCCGGCCGCACGCGCTGCATCCGCCACCCAGGATGTTGAAGTGCCGATAGTCTGATTTTAGGGGAAGGTCGCCCGTCGCGGGTGAATGTAGAGTGGCAGGAGGCGGGCGATGCGCACGGCGGATATCCTGGTAGGTAGAGGCGAACGGGAGCAACTGCCGCACCTGCCTTTGGCGAACCGGCACGGGTTGATCGCCGGGGCTACCGGAACTGGCAAAACGGTCACCTTGCAAGTGCTCGTCGAAGGGTATCGTGGGTCATGTGGGTGAACGGGCCGAGGGTCTGGGCACCGTTTATGGTCAGGTCAGCAAGGCCACCGTGGCTACCATCCAGCGCCGGCTGCTGACGCTGGAGCAGGATGGCGGCGCCCGCATCTTCGGCGAGCCCGCGCTGGCACTGGACGACCTGATGCTAACCGCGCCGGATGGCCGCGGCGCGGTGAACGTCCTGGTGGCTGACACACTCATCTCCGCCCGCGCCGGCGGGGCTTCCGGCCCAGCCGCGGCCCTCGCGAATCCGACAAGGGGGCGGCGGTATATTGGCGCAGCTTCTGACCGGTGACGGACGCCGCCAGGGGTTAGCCGAGGCACTGGCGAAGTCGGTGGTGCGCGGCGTCGGCGGCCAAGTGGGCACCACGATCGGCCGGTCGATTGTGCGGGGACTGTTAGGGTCCTTATTGAAGGGCTGACGCTTGGCCTGACGGCACGAATGCCCGAACGACGCTCCTCGGCCCGTGGGTAACGAGCAAGGCCTTCATTGGGGCCGTCGCAACCGACTTCCGATCGCCAGCTGGGGCACTTCGGCCGCGACCGACTTGCCGTATGGAGGAAGCTCCCTACGCTCAGCTTTATTTAACTCATTGAATTGATTGGCGTCCCGTACGAGATTCGAACTCGTGTTACCGCCGTGAAAGAACCGCTAGAATGGCCACACGTGTCCAATGCCATCACCATAAGCTATTGAAATTACGAATTTGGTAGCATCTGTGTTTAATGCTGTACAAGAGTGTCCAACGGTGTATATTGGACAGATATTGGACACGGAGCGGCGGCAATGGCTCGAACGGTTAGGGATGCGAAGCTGGAAAGCAGGACGGCGCGGGCGGCGCTGAAGCCGTCCGGGAAGCCCTATTTCCGGGCAATCGACGAGGGCCTGCACCTCGGGTACCGAAAGGGACAGACGGCCGGGAAATGGGTCATGCGCTCCTACGCTGGGGATCAGACCTACAAGCTGGAGGCAATCGGCACCGCAGACGACACGATCGACGCCGACGGTACAGCTATCCTGACTTTTGCTCAGGCACAGCAAATTGCACGCCAGCGATTCGTTGAGGGCAAGCGGGTCGCTGCCGGGCAACCGGCTGTGGCGGGCCCCTATACCGTCAAGGATGCACTCGACGCCTACATCACCTGGATGGAAGAGAACCGGAAATCGGCACGCGATACCCGCTGGCGTGCCGAGGCGCTGATCCTGCCGGACCTCGGGGGCACGGGATGCGCGAAACTGACGGCAAAAACCATTCGCGATTGGCACAAAGGGCTGACGAAGGCCGCCCCGCGCCTCCGGACCAAAAAGGGCAAGCCGCAGCGGTTCAGCGAAGCCGAGGCGGACGACCCGGAGGCGGCTGCAAAAAGGCGTCGGTCCACGGCGAACCGGACACTGACCATTCTTAAAGCCGCCCTCAATGCTGCATGGCGGGATGGGAAGATCGCGTCCGATGCGGCATGGCGGCCCGTTCAGGCGTTCAAGGACTCTGACTCTGCCCGTGCCCGGCACCTCACGGTTGCGGAGGCCCAGCGTCTCATGAATGCCTCGGAAGAGGATTTCAGGAAGCTCGTGCGGGCCGGCCTGCTGACGGGTGCGCGATTTGGTGAACTTGCCGCGGTAACCGTAGCCGACTTCAATCCGAACGGCGGCGGCACGCTGCACATTCGGACCAGCAAGAGCGGCAAGGCGCGGGATATCGTGCTTACCGAAGAAGGGGCGGAGTATTTCGGCACTTTGGTCGCTGGTCGCTCGGGTCGGGATCTGCTGTTACCCAAGGCGG
>DAIEHR010000400.1 GCA_027353465.1 Acetobacteraceae bacterium
GCGCTGGAAACCTATTTCCGCGGCGTGCTGCTGGTGCCGGAGCGCGAACTGTTCGTGGCCCGGCTGAACGGGGATATCGTCGGTTCGGCGATCCTGGTCCGCCCGCCGCGCAACAACGAAGCGCAGGCGTTCGCGGCCAATCTGATGCATTCCTATATCGCGCCCTATGCCCGCGGGCATGGTCTGGCGAGGCTGCTGACAGCGGCGGTGGAGGAGCGGGCGCGCGAACTCGGCTACCACATCCTGAACCTGGACGTGCGGGAGACTCAGACTGCCGCCATCGCGATGTATGAGTCGCATGGCTACGTCCGTTGGGGTGAGCATCCGGAATACGCTCTGGTACGCGGCAAGTCGGTGACCGGGTTCTTCTTCTATAAGCGTCTCCGCCCACCCAAGGCCGCTGGCAGCCAGTAACGATATCGTCTTGCCGGGGTGCGGACCTTGGCCCTGACGCGATGGGACTCAACGATATGGCATCTCTTACCCTTTATCCCGCTATCGACCTGAAGGACGGTCAGTGCGTCCGCTTGCGCCGGGGCGAGATGGATCAGGCGACCGTCTATGCCGATGACCCCGGTGCGCAAGCCAAAGCGTGGCAGGCGGCTGGCTTTGCCTGGCTGCATGTCGTGGACCTGAACGGCGCGTTTGCCGGCAGACCGGTCAACGCCAACGCGGTGCGGTCCATCCTGGCCAACGTCACCATCCCCGTCCAGCTCGGCGGCGGTATTCGCGATCTGGCGGGGATCGAGGCTTGGCTGACCGCCGGGATTCATCGCGTGATCCTGGGCAGCGCCGCAGCCAAGAACCCCGATCTGGTGATCAAGGCCTGCAAGGCATTTCCCGGCCGCATCGCAGTCGGCATCGATGCCAGGGATGGCTTCGTCGCGACCGAAGGCTGGGCAGAGACGTCCAGCATGGCCGCCGCGGACCTGGGGCTCCGGTTTGAGGATGCCGGCGTATCAGCGATCATCTACACCGACATCGGCCGTGACGGTATGCTGACTGGCCTGAACCTGGATCAGACCGCTGCCCTGTCGCACCGATTGACGACCCCGGTCATCGCGTCGGGTGGCGTAGGTTCGCTGGCGCATCTGGTGGAGCTGAAGGCGGCGGCGGCTGGCACGCGAATCGAGGGCGTGATCGTTGGCCGGGCGCTGTACGACGGCAGAGTCGATCCAGCCGAGGCCCTGACGCTTCTTGGGCGTTAAAAACCGGATAAGACGCTTCTTGGGCGTTAAGTGCCGGATAAATCGCAATATCATCCGGTTCTGGCGGTGATTGCATGTCCGGTATGTGCGTAACTTCTTGCATCGCGGATTGCCGCACTATCTAAAGCCCCTCCATGCTGAAACTCCGTGTCATTCCCTGTTTGGACGTGAAAGACGGCCGCGTCGTCAAAGGCGTGAACTTCGTCTCGCTGCGCGATGCCGGCGACCCGGTGGAGCAGGCCTCTGTCTATGATGCCGCCGGCGCGGACGAACTGACGTTTCTAGACATCACCGCCAGCCATGAAAACCGCGACACCATCCTGGATGTCGTATCGCGCACCGCCGCGCGGGTGTTCCTGCCACTGACAGTTGGCGGCGGGATTCGGTCGGTGGAGGATATGCGCCGCTTGCTGCTGGCCGGCACCGACAAATGCAGTATCAACTCGGCCGCCGTCGCTCGGCCGGAACTGGTCCGCGAGGCAGCGACCAAGTTCGGCAGCCAGTGCGTGGTGGTGGCGGTGGATGCCAAGCAGACCGCGCCGAACAAATGGTCGGTGTTCACCCATGGCGGCCGGCGCGACACCGGGATCGACGCGATCGACTGGTGCAGGCAGGTCGTGTCGCTGGGGGCCGGGGAAATTCTGCTAACCAGCATGGACCGCGACGGCACTGGCACCGGGTTCGACCTGGATCTGTTGCGCGCCGCCTGTGGCGCGGTGCGGGTGCCGGTGGTCGCCTCTGGCGGCGTTGGAACCTTGCGGCATTTTGTCGAGGGCGCTTTGGCCGGGGCGACCGGTCTGCTCGCCGCGAGCGTATTTCACTTTGGCACGTTCACGGTCGCGCAGGTCAAGCAGGCACTCGCCGATGCTAGCCTGCCGGTTCGGTTACCTCGGAAGGCCGCCTGATATGGCAAAGACGACGAAGAAAAAAGCCGTCGCGGGGACCGCGAAGGTGACAAAAAAGCCAGCGGGAAAAGCTAAGAAGGTTGCCGCGAAAAAAGTCGCCGCGAAGAAAGTTGCGGCGAAGAAGGGTTCGCTTACCCTGCTAAGCTCGGACGCTGTTGTGCTGGACCGGCTGTTTGCCGTCGTCGAAAGCCGCCGCGATGCCGATCCCGCGATCAGCCATTCCGCCCGCCTGCTGTCGCGTGGGCCGGCCAAGGTCGCGCAAAAATTCGGCGAGGAAGCGGTGGAATGTCTGATCGAGGCTGTCGCCGGTAACCGGGAGGCGCTGATCGGCGAAAGCGCTGACGTACTCTACCATCTGCTGGTGCTGTGGGTGTCGTCGGGCGTGGCTCCCGCCGATGTGTGGGCGGAACTGGTCCGCCGGGAGGGTGTCAGTGGAATCGCTGAAAAGGCCGCCCGAGCGACGCCGGTGGCGGTGCGCCGAAGCCTGGGCACGTCCAAGATACCCTAGGCCGGTTTATGGCTGGTGGGCGGAGGAACGCCATCGTAAGAAAGTGCCGGAAAATCGAGTGAGGGGAATTTCCGATGCCGGTCAGTGGCCTGCCACCCTACGATAGCCAGAACATCTTCGCGCGGATCCTGCGGGGCGAAATCCCCTGCAAAAAGGTCTATGAGGACGCGTTCGCACTGGCGTTCCACGACATCGCGCCGCAGGCGCCGACGCATATCCTGGTGATCCCCAAGGGGCCATATTGCTCGTTTGCCGATTTCAGTGCGTCCGCCAGTGAGGCCGACATCGCTGGCTTCTTCCGCGCCGTGGGCAAGATCGCCAAGGATCTGGGGCTTGAAGCGCCGGGCTATCGGATGCTGGCGAATATGGGCGAGCACTCCGGTCAGGAAGTGCCGCATTTCCACGTTCATCTGTTCGCCGGCCGGCCATTGGGACGGATGATTCCCGCCTAGCCAGCGGCAAGCCGCCCCGGCGCCTCGGCGTCGTTCAGCCTTGGTGACGCGGGACAGATTCGTACCGCGCTGCATGTGGGTTACATTTGCACTGGGGCGTATGGAGAGGGCTTGGGCCAGGTAACGTGTTGCGTTGGCGAACCGGCCCTCAGCGGCGGCGTAGTTGTCTGGGTCGTGCGCCCAATTTTCCAGCAGAGTGGCAAGGGCCTTCAGTGTGGTCCGGCCGTCGCCGGTCCAGGCGCCCGGCAGCGGAGTCCAACAGACCGGCCGCGATATCGTTTGTCGCGGCCTGAACCAACCCGTCCGCTTCGGACTGCCGCAACACCATCATGGTTCCAGCGGCGCCAGGGCTAACGGGCTACTCTGGCGTGGATTCAACCCAAGCTCCGCGAGGACCGCCGGACACAGGCGTCAGCCGCTGGCTTGCAGTTGCTCGCGCATGTGGCGGGCACGGGCGAGCACCTTGTTTTCGATGTCGCCGACGGTCGAGTCGGCCACGGGCGCGTCGATCCACTGACCGTTCTGCAGCACTTGCCGATAGATGTTCACCCGGACACCGTCGCTGCGCAGTTCCCGGCTGAGGATGTAGATGGTTGCCTTGAAACGCTCCCCGCTGGTGCCGGGCGGGGTGTACCAGTCGGTGATGATAACGCCACCGAACGGGTCCGCCGAAGCGACAGGCATGAAGGCGATGGTGTCGAGTGCCCCGCGCCACAGGAACGCGTTGACACCGATGCCGGACCCGCCTCCGCTTCCGCTGCTGTCTTTTTGCTTTGTACCCTTGCCGATGCCGAACACCAGCCCGCTGTCCTCGCCGCCCCCGCGTGTGACCGACGGGTCGCCCGGCGATCCGCTGCCGAGACCCGCATAGTTGGGGGGCGTCGAGTTGGGCTTGACGTCATCGGAGGAGCAGGCCGTCACCGCAAGCACGGCCATAAAGGCCACGGGTACTAACCGAGCAGAAAGCTGAGTCGGGCGCATAGCGGGTGCATGCCTTTGGTTGCCAGTCGGACGGATAACGCGGGTCTTTAGCCCTGGGGAGGGTAATCAGCAATCGCGAATCTGATTTTCCATACAATTCTCATTACCTCTTGAAACCAAAGGCCCCCTTATCGTGCCTAGGGCGCCAATGGCACCGGCGGCGTAACACCGCCGCGCTGGCAGACGAACGATCGTTTTGCCGTCCACTCCGCCGAGCGCTCCGAGTCGGGGACGGTTTGCGACGCGGGCCGCTAGGGCTGCCCAGCGTAGCGGCCCCAGGTGGGGTGCGCCGGGATGACTGTCGGTTGCGAAGGCCGGTGACAGAAACGCCAATGCCGCGCCAGCGGTACGAGCGCGCGCCAGGTCCCGCATCGAATGGGCGGAACTGGTGACCATGCCGCGCGGCCGGAGCGCGCAGGGCCGCAGCCCGCCGCGCAGGTGTAATCCGGCTTTCAGCGACGCGGCCAGGCGGGCGTCTCCGGCAACCACCAGCGTCAGGTTTCGCACCCGGCAGATGCGCGCCAGATCGCGCCCCAGTGCCGCTCGGTTTGGATCGCCGTCATGCCGCAGAACGACCCCCGCGCGGCCCCGCGGTAGGGCGGCCACCGATTCACGAGGATCAGCGAGTCGATGCTGGTCGGTAAACAGCCACAGGCGGGGCAGCGCGGTGCGTTTGCCGCGCAGACCCCATGCCAGCAGTTTCAGGTCCATGCTTCCGGGCCGTGTCAGGCTTTCAGGTAGTGGTCCTTGAACGCCGTCCGCAGGCTGGTTTTCAGCAGCTTGCCGGTGGCGGTGTGGGGCAGCTCCGGCACCACCACGACCTCATCCGGCAACCACCATTTGGCGACCTTGCCGTCGTACAGCGCCAGCACCGATGCGGGATCGACTGTCTTCCCCGGGGCGGGAACCACCAGCAGCAGCGGGCGTTCATCCCATTTCGGGTGCAGCGCCGCGATAACCGCCGCCTCCGCCACGTCGGGGTGGGAGACGGCGATGTTCTCCAGCGTGATGGAGCTGATCCATTCGCCGCCCGACTTGATCACGTCCTTCGACCGGTCGGTGATCTCCATGAACCCGTCGGCATCGATGGTGGCGACGTCGCCGGTGGCGAACCAGCCATCCTTGTCCAGCGCGCTGTTCGGT
>DAIEHR010000403.1 GCA_027353465.1 Acetobacteraceae bacterium
CCTGCTGGAACACGGCTCCGCCGCCGAACGGCGTTCGGCTCAGCGGGTTTTGCGGCGTATGCGTGCGGTGATCCTGACCCTGGGCCGCGTTGTCATTACCGAGGACCCGGATGCCCATCGCCGGATCAACCGCTCCATCGATTCCATCGTCGCCGATGCCAAAGCACTGCCGCCGGACTCGCGCCCGCGGGCAGCGATCGACGGCATAACCGAACGCCTGCGGATCGCCCGTACCTTGGCGGTACCGGCGAACCTGCAGCCGGGTGTCGATCCGGCGGGACAGGCGCCGTCGCTATGGCAGCAGATCATCCGTCCCTTCCGGGCGAACCTGAACTGGACGTCGCCGGCCCTGCGCCACGCCTTGCGCACCGCCGTGACCGCGGCCGGCCCGCTGGCGTTCACCATGTTCTGGTTCACCCCCTATGACCACTGGCTGACGATTACCGTGGTCGCGACGATGCAGCCTTATTATTCGCTGACCTATACCAGGGCGGTGGAACGGATCGTCGGCACCGCGCTGGGCGGCGCCATCGCTGCGGCCATCGGTCTTGTCTGCACCTCCCCGCCGTCAATCGCCGCCGGCATGTTCGTGCTGTCCATCTCTGCCTTCGCCATCCGTTCGGTTAGCTTTGGCCTGTTCATGATGGCGCTGACGCCGCTGGTGGTGTTGCTGGTCGAAACCGGCTCACCCCAGACCGGCGAATGGGTCATTGCCCTGGCCCGGGCGGGTTTGACCACGGCCGGCGGCCTGGTCGCCGTAGGTGCGAACTTCCTGCTGTGGCCGAGCCGGGAGCCGGATCTCGTCGCCGCCGAAGTGAGGAACGCCATTGCCGCCCACGGCGCCTACGCCCATGCCAATTTCTCCGTCCTGCTCAACCAGGCCACCGCCGCCCAGCTCGGGCAGGCCCGTCGTGCCGCCGGCGTGTCCACCAACGCGCTGGAAGCGTTGATCACCCGCGCGCTGCTGGAACCGGGCCAACAGAACCAGGATGCGCTGGAGGCGGCGATGGTGATCGACGCCGCCTTGCGGCGCTGCGCCGGGCGGCTGGCTACCTTGCAGTTCGATCCCGATCTCATCGCCCGCGTGCCGGCCGAAGCGCTGCGAACCTGGCGGGACTGGATCACCGCCTCGCTGGCCGGGCTGGCAGCCGGCTCCAACACGCTGTCGCCCCGCCCCGACATCGCGGAAACCGACGCGTTGGCAAGAATCGCCCGGCAGATCGAACTGATGTCCGGTGCTGTCGGACGGCTGGGGGCGTAAAGCGCGGCGCTAGCCGATCGTGGCCCGCGCGAAGGCTTGAATATATCCGACCAGCGCGTCCGATGCCGCCCCCGCCGCCGCTTCATCGGATCCGGCTACTGCCCGAGCGATTGCGGCGTGCAACCTGGCGGCCAGTGGCAGATCGGCAGCTTGCTTGTAGTGCATGTACCAGAACCGCCGCGACAACCCGTTCATCAGGCTCATGGCAGAGGCGGCAAACTCATTACCGGCGGCTTCCAGCATCAACTGGTTGAATTCCCGGTCAAGCCGCATGAACGCCAGATCGTCGTTCGTCTCGCCCGCCGCATCCATCCCGTCAGCGATCGCCTGGAACGCACCCCGCTGCCCCGTTGTCGCCCGGCGCGCGGCGGAGCGGGCGAGCAGACGTTCGATTTCGCGGCGAACCTCCAGCAGGCGCAACTGCCGTACCGGATCAATGTCCGACACCACGATCCCGCGCCGCGGCAGGATCGCCACCAGCCACTCACGGGCCAGGCGCTGCAAGGCCTCACGCACCGGGGTGCGGCCAACGCCAAGCCGGCGGCTGAGGATTGCTTCGGACACGACGGTACCCGGCGGAATGCGAAGGGTGACGATCTCCTCCTCCAGGGCGTGGTATGCCTTGTCGGTCAGGGACTCGGTCATGCCGGGCGGGACGATAGCCGCCACACCGCTGGCCGCTTCATTACAGGTCGGCCAGCCGGATCCACACGCCAACCCCCGTCGCAACCACGGCCCCTGCCGCGATCGACAAGACGCTAGGCGGCCATTGCGTTAGCTGGCCGGCACACAGGACCCACAACACGAAGCAGCCCACCGCGATCACATACCCGCCGACCAGCGAGGCAATGTTACGCTTTCGTGGTTCGGTATCCCTGATGGTGATGGCCATGGCGTTATTCCGCCGCCATCGCCGGGGGCGGGCCGCCGCGCGGCTTCGACAGATCGGTGCGAACGAACCGCGTCTGATACCCGTTGAACAAATGCCCCAGTAAACCCCGGTTGAGGTCAGAGGTGCCGAACAGCCAGTCCGCGAACGGGTAGGTCAGGTTCATGTTCTTGTTCATCATGATCGCGGTGTTGTGGTGGGCGATATGATGCCGCCGGATTGTGTTCACGAACGGCACATGGCGGATGATGCGGTCATCCCGCACATGGCAGCACCAGTGAAAGAACTCATAGTTCATATACATCCCGGCGGCGGCGCAGACCACGAACCAGCCGGCATTGGCGGACCATATCTGGCCCAGAACGGCGCCGCCGGCAGAGGCCATCACCAGGAACGCGATCAGGGCATAGGGCGGGAAGAAGACGATCCGGTAGTCCCGGGTGGAGTCGTGATAGGGCGCGTCCTCGGTGAAGAACTGATGATGCGCCAGGGTATGCCGGTTGTAGATCCCCATGAAGCCGGGGACCGGCCGGTGCATGATCTTGGCGTGCAGGAACCATTCGAACGTATTGGCCAGGATCATCACCGCGGGGACAACCGCGACCTCCGCCAGACTGGCGCCGTGGATGTGCCGGGCGGCGTACCACAGGGCGGAACCGCCGATCAGATAGATCAGGGCCACGTGGATCAGCCCGGAATATGCGGGGGCGATCTGGGCTCGGTAAGCCGCTCTGAACGCGGCCTGACGAGGGGACATCATGGATGCGTCTCCTGAAGAGTGGCACGAACCTAACATATCAGTGGTATATTTCAAATGGCCCGCTCTCCACCCGCTCCCGTGGGAGCTTCCACGACGCGATCACGGCTACGTCACTTGGGGGTTGATCGAGGTCAATGGTCGCGCTCGCACCCGACGCTTTAGTGATAAAAAGCCGTTGAGCCGCGCCCATAAAACCCCGGGAGATGGCCTTCTGATGGACATTCATACCGGGCAGGAAACCAAGGGACGAAACCATGATCACCTTGAATCGCACCGCCACCGTGATCTCTGCCAATCTTGTGGATGCGCTTGTCTATGCGCGTGAAATTGCGGATTACATCTGGGAGAAAACCGGGAAAGAGGTAACCGTTGAAATGCCGGTCGGCGGTACCTGGTCGCAGATCCGATGGACGGCCCATTTTGAAAGCCTGGGTGGCTATGAGGCGTGGTCAACTGGTTTACGCGCCGACCCCAAATATATGGCGCTTCTGACAAGCGGCTCCAGGTTCCTCATCGAAGGATCGGGGATCGACCATCTCTGGCGCACGGTTGGCAGTCATCACCATCCGCATCGGGACAACGATCAGGGTTGATGATCGGGAAGAGTCCAGATGTGGGCGTCAGGAATGCGATCTATCAGCGGCAAAGGTTTCGCGGAAACCGCGGGGGAATTTGCCGCGGTTGGTAGTGGGTTGAATCCATAGAGGTGCCTGATCGCGATCGGGTCAGGCGATGGTATGTTTCGTCCTCCGATCACCGTCCCCAGGCGGCTGCAACCTGGCTTGCCGCCGCCCGCCGCCCGCCCTATCGATACGGGTCTTAGACCGCAGGAGAACGTCGCCATGAAATTATTGAGCTTCCGCCGCCCGGACGGAACCGAAAGCTGGGGCATCCTCAAGAACGAGGGCGTCATCGACCTGGGCAGCCGCGCGCCGGGATTGAAGCATGCGCTGTGGGCAATGACCTCGCTGGCCGAGGAAGCCGCCCGGCATGCGGATTTCAAGCTGGAAGACGTCACCCTGCTGCCGCCGATCCCCGACCCGGAGAAGATCCTGTGCGTCGGCCTGAACTACGTCAGCCACATCAAAGAGGGCGGGCGCGATATGCCGGCCAAGCCGATCATCTTCACCCGCTACCCGAACTCCCAGGTAGGGCACGGCCAGGCGATGGTGCGCCCGAACGCCTCCAACACCTTTGACTATGAGGGGGAGCTGGCGGTGATCATCAGCAAGCGTTGCCGGCATGTGAAGAAGGAAGACTGGGAGAGCGTGGTCGCCGGCTATTCCTGCTACAATGATGGTTCTATCCGCGAGTGGCAGCGCCACTCCTCCCAGTTCATTCCGGGCAAGAATTTTTACAAGTCCGGCGCTTTCGGCCCCTGGATCGTCACGCCGGAAGAAATGGGCGATCCGACCAAGGCGCATCTCATGAGCCGCCTGAACGGGGTGGAGCAGCAGCACGCCACGGTTGATGATCTGTGCTTCGATATCCCGACGCTGATCGAATACTGCTCCACCTTCACCCAGTTGGAAGCGGGCGACGTGATCGCGACCGGAACGACAGGCGGTGTGGGCGCCTATCAAAATCCCCCGTTGTGGATGAAGGCGGGCGACACGATCGAGGTCGAAATCAGCGGGATCGGCGTATTGCGTAACCCGATCGTCGGGGAAGACTGAGTTAGATTGGGCTGGTGGTGGCCCCGGCCGGGCCACCACCCGGATACCGGGGCTGTCCAAACCTTAACTGTCGTTCTCTTCGAAGGGAATCACAGCCTATTGATTTTGCCCCTGGATCGCCAAACCTGTATTGATGGCAGCGGTCAAAAATGTTCGCTATCAGTGATTGTTCAGCTACGAACAGGAACATTTTGTTCTACATTGTCCAGCCAGGTAAATTCGTTCTTTACGAATAATGCGATGTCTGTGCTGTAACACTAAAATTCCACACAGGCAGAGGACGGGTGTGAATGTCTCCATTGGAGGAACGACATGCGCAAAATCGCTTTTCTGCTCGGCGGCGCGATCGCACTGGCCGGACCGGCTTATGCCCAGATGAACTCGACCGACCTGAAGTGGGGCCCCGCGCCGCCGGTATTTCCGACCGGCGCTCAGATGACTGTACTAGCGGGTGATCCCACCAAGTCAGGGACATTCGTTATTCGCCTGAAGATGCCAGCGGGCTACAAAGTCCCGGCACATCATCATCCGACAGATGAGTATGTAACAGTCATCTCGGGAGACTTCGCCCTGGGCATGGGCGACAAACTTGACGAAACCAAAAGTGCCCACCTTGTAGGTGGCGGTTTCGCCGAAGCGCCTGCGCGGATGAACCATTTCGCCTGGACGAAGGATGGAGCGGTGGTGCAGATTTCGGCTGATGGCCCGTTTGCGATGACATACGTCAATCCGGCCGACGATCCGACCCACCATTAGCTTTAAGCGCCAGTGTCGGCCCGCGGATGCGCGATTGGTCCTTCTGAAAAAGGGACATCGCGCGGGTTATGATATATGGCGCAGTCCAGACTCACCTTGCCAGGTGACAGTATCGAGCGTTGAACAGCCCTGATCTGAACCCGGCACGATGGGACCCACATGACGACCTACGAAACTATCCTGACGGAAACCGTCGGCGACCATCTTCTGATTGTCACCCTTAACCGCCCGGAGACTGGCAACGCCCGCAACACCCAGATGGGCCTGGATCTGCTGGACCTGTGGACCGGCCTGATAGACGACCCGGGCGAGATCCGCTGCGTGATCCTGACCGGCGCCGGCGAGAAAATCTTCTGCGCCGGCGGCGATTTGAAACAGCGCAAGACTCTCACCCCGAAGCAATGGCAACACCAGCACGAGATTTTCGAGCGTGGGCGTGACGCGTTGTTGGAATGCCCGATCCCGGTCATCGCCGCGATCAATGGTCACGCCTATGCCGGCGGGCTGGAAACCGTGATGGTCTGCGACTTCGCCTATGCCGTCTCAACTGCCCGCTTCGCGCTGACCGAGGTGACCATCGGCATCATGCCCGGCGGCGGGGGCACCCAGACTCTTCCCCGCATCGTCGGCGAACGGCGGGCGAAAGAGATCATTCTGACCGGCAGGCCATTCAGCGCACAGCAAGCGTTGGACTGGGGTATCCTGAATCGCGTCTGCGAACCCGGCACGCTAATGGATCAGGTACTGGAAACCGCCGCGACGATCTGCGCCAACGCCCCGCTGTCGGTGCGCCAAGCCAAAAAGTCGATCCATCACGGCCTGCAGATGGACCTGAAGCGCGGCCTGATGTTTGAGATCGAGGCCTATAACCGCCTGGTCGATACCGATGACCGGCGCGAGGGCGTGCTGGCGTTCAATGAGAAACGCAAACCCGTGTTCAAGGGTCAGTAATCAGGATCGTCCCCAGCGTTTCCGCCAGGATATTGTTCAGCAACGGCTTTTCAAGTACCGTGCAAAATCCGGCCGCGGCCGCCCGCGCGCGCAGCCGTTGGTTGGCATTATTGGTCAACAGCACCGCCGGCATATCGAAACCCAGGGCCCGCAAACGGGACAGCACCTCGAACCCATCAAGATGGGTTTTGCGGTCATCCAGTATGACGCACGTTGCCTTTGCCAGATATGGGTCATCCAACAATGCGGCTGCACCGGGATGGGTACGAACCCAATATCCCTCAAGGCGCAGCGAAAATTGCAGTGAATCACGTACCGCCTGGTCATCGGCGGCGATCAGCACCAAGGTTGATATAAGACCAGTCATCCAGGCTTCCGCATACCCTTACACGCCATCCCCATGTTTGGAGCGAGCGCGGAGGGTAGCCTGTCGCGTTGGCAATTGGTTTGATGGACCTCAAATCAAACGAAATCTCTCAGTCCATGCTGGATAAATCCATGATCGGGAAAATCGGCCCAGCGGCAGGATGCCGCTGGGGGACCGGATCGTCCTATTTCACCGCCGTCAATTGTCCCCGAACCGCCCCACTGGGGTTGTTCTTGGAGTGGACGTTCACGTACAGCATACCCGACGAAAGGTCTCGCTCCTGCTCCGTGGTCAGCTTGGCTGTCCCGTGGATGGGACTTTTCGGGGCTGTTCCCAACGGCACGACCACGCCGGCATTCTTTCCAGGTCCGGCCGGCCCATGGATGTGGGCAGCGGTCACCTCGCTGGACAAACCCTTGAAGGTGACGTCGTAGGTCAGTTCGTGCGTCGTCGTGTCCAGGCTCGCCGCCGCCTCACCCGATCCGGTGGACTTGGTCGGCGGCACTTCCGCGCCGGCACTAAGCGTAGCGTGGAATTTTTCGGTGGCCGCCGAAGCGCTTCCCGCGATCAGAACCGCGAAGCCGGCAAGAACCAGTGATTTGCGAAGCATAAAACCTCCCTGATTTCGTCTTAACGCGAGCCTCCCTGGGGGTTTGCCGCCCGGAGCCGCCCGCTATGAGTTCGATGTAGGGCCGGCGTGGGATTTTATAATGGGTCGCAACCGCCTGTGATCCGCCCTGGTAGCGCGGTAGGCGAAGTGGTTGACGTGCCCCGGGAACGGGAGAATATCGCCGCCTTCGGATTGACCGCACTCAACCACATAGCCGCCAAAATCGAGCTTTAGGAAGCGTCTCATGTCCCTAACAAAAGCACTTGGCCAATTTGTGGCCGATTTGTCGCCGAACCGCCTGCCGGAGGAGGCAGTCCGCGTCGCCCGCATGGGCTTCATCGACACGGTCGGCACCATGATCGCGGGCCGGAACGAGGACAGCGTCCGCATCATGACGGAGACATTGGACCCCGGCGTTGGTCCGGCCACGCTGACCTTCGGCAGCCGCAGGGCCCCTGCCCCGGAAGCCGCCTGGATCAACGGCACGGCCGCCCATGCCCTGGACTATGATGACGTCGCCCTGCGCGGCCATCCCAGCACGGTACTGGTACCGGCGATCCTGGCGGAAGCGGAGCATCTGGGTTCATCCGGCGCCGACATGATCACCGCCTATGTCGCGGGATACGAGTGCTGGGCCGAGTTGTTTCGTCGCGACACCGGCCTGTTGCATCAGAAGGGCTGGCACCCAACCGGGCTGTATGGCGCGGTCGGCGCGGCTGCGTCCTGTGCCAAGCTGCGCAAGCTGGATGCCGAGCAATCCGCCATCGCCATCGCCCTGGGCGCGTCGCAGTCGGCGGGCCTGATGTCCAATTTCGGCACCATGACCAAGCCGTTCCACGCCGGCAAATCCGCCCATGCCGGGATCATGGCCGCCCGCCTGGCCGAGGCCGGCTTCACCGCCAACACCGACGCGCTGGAGCATCCGCAGGGCTTCCTGCACGCGATCTCCCCGACCGGTACCGAGGACCGCGCCAGCGAGAGCAAGGCCGGAATCCAATGGGCAATTCTGTCGCAGGGGCTGGGGATCAAGAAATACCCGACCTGCTACTGCACCCATCGCGCCATCGACTGCATGCTGGATCTGGTCGCCAACAGCCCGATCAAAGCCGATGAGGTCGAGAAGATCACCGTCAACATCAGCGACTATTTCTCCACCGTGCTGCGCAACCATCAGCCGGATACCGGCCTCGCCGCCAAGTTCAGCATCGAGTTCTGCATGGCCAGCGGCATCGTTGCCCAGCGCGTCGGCCTGCGCGAGCTGACGGACGCCTTCGTTCAGCGCCCCGACATCCAGGCGCTGATGAAGAAGGTGGAGATCGTGACCACCACGACCCATGATCCAGAACTGCCGGGTGCGGCCCCCCACGACCAGGTTGTCGTCGAACTGACGAACGGCCGCACCATCCAGGGTGAGCCGGTCGCCCGAGCCACCGGCCACCCGTCGCGTCCACTGACCGACCAGCAGCTATACGACAAATTCGCCGACTGCCTGGATGCCGGGAATTCGCCGATCCCGGCCGAGGTGTTGTTCAAGCGCCTGTCCGCGATCCAGTCGATCAACGCAAGCGACCTGACGGTTGCGGTCTGAACATGGCACTCGGGCGCCGGATCATTCTCGGTTCGGCGCTCGCCGCGCCCTTCATCCGCACCGCTCGGGCGGACCCGATCAAACTGCGGGCCTCGGTGGACACCACGCCCAGCCATGGCCGGACGATCTCCATCGCTGACTTCCTGAAGAAACTGGAAGCCGCATCGCAGGGGGAGATCACCGGCCAGTTGTTCGACAGCGGCCAATTGTTCGCCGATCGTGACGTGATCAAGGCGCTGGTGCTGGGTCAGGTGGAAATGGCCGCACCCGGCACCTGGCTGGTGTCGGCCTATGTGCCGGAAGCCGACATGGCGCAGTTGCCGGTGTTCTATGGTCAGTCCGCGGACATCACCCATCTCGCGATCGATGGCATCCCCGGGCACATGGTCAACGAACAGGTCAGCAAAAAACTGCGGGTCACCATTCCCGGCCGATGGATCGACCTTGGGTTCACCAATTGGTACGGCACGCGCCGGCCACTGAACACGCTGGCTGATCTGAAAGGGCTGAAAATCCGTAACTCCGGCGGATTTGCACAGCCGTGGCGGGCGCGTTTCTTCGGCGGCAATCCGGTCATGACGCCTTGGCCGGACGTTCCGCTGGCACTGTCACAAGGCACGTTCGATGCCTTGCAGAGTACCAACGAAAGCTGCGCCAGCGCCAAGCTGTGGGATGCCGGCCTGCGCTTCGGCCTGATCGATCATCAGTTTATGGGCAGCTACGTTCCCATGTTCAGCGAAAGCTTCTGGGCAGCGCTCACTCCAAGCCTGAGGACGCTGGTCACGGATTTGTGGGCGGCGAATATCGGCGCCTATCGCGCCAACATGGCGACCGCGCAGGACAAGGCCGAAGCCGACCTGCAAATTCATGGAGTCAGGCTGGCGGTTGTCCCGCCCGAGGAACTGGCCGAAAAGCGGAAACTGATGGTCGCCGACCAGGCCGCGGTGGCCGCGGAAATGAAGATTTCCACGGAAATTCTCGATCGGATCAACGACGCGATCAACGCGGTCAATTGACATCGGGGCGCATGGGCGGCGGCGGACATTGGCGCCTTCCCTCAAGATCGGATCATTATGCGGAGCGATCTTTCCAGGCCGATCGGTCGCAGCTTCGGGCAAGGCAATGACAAGTCCGGGGCGCCGGTGTTCGGT
>DAIEHR010000318.1 GCA_027353465.1 Acetobacteraceae bacterium
CCCGCTCCGCATCGCCGAGGAAGCCGCAACGGTGGATCACATCAGCCAGGGTCGGTTGATCTTCGGGATTGGCCGCAGCGGATTTCCCAGGACGTATCAGGCGTACGGCATTTCCTATGCCGAAAGCCGGGAGCGGTTCGCCGAGGTAACGGAAATTCTGAAGCTTGCGTGGACCCAGGAGCGTTTTTCGTTCCACGGGAAGTTCTACAATTTCGAGGATATTTGCCTGGTGCCCAAGCCGTATCAGGCGCCCTACCCCGAACTGCGGATGGCGGTGAACAGCCCGGACACATTCCAGCAAACCGGGGAGGCCGGGATACCGATCTTCGTCGCCACCCGCCTGGGCGACCTGACCGAATTGGTGCCTAACCTGCGCATCTACCGTGAGGCCTGGGCCGCCTCCGGGCATCCCGGACAAGGCAAGGTCTATCTGCGGGTGCCGGTGTATCTGGCCGAGACAGAGCGGCAGGCGCGGGACGATCCGCGGGAAAGCATCATGTTCTTCTACAAATACCTGGGCGAGCGAATTGAGGCATCAGCCGTGCAGGAAGGCGCTCGCGCGATCGAAAATCGGGCGGAACGTGGGCAGCGGCTTCAGACGATCGATTACCAGGACGTGCTAAAAAGCAAAATCGTTGTCGGGACGCCGGCGATGGTGGTGGATCGGCTGGCCGAACTGAAGGAAACCTTAGGTCTGGCGGGTATCCTGGCCGAAATGAACTGCGGCATGCGGATCCCGCATGACCGCGTGAGCAACTCCCTGCGCCTGATGTGTTCCAAGGTGATGCCACAATTGCGTGATCAGACGCCGATTCTTCCGCGATCCCACTGATGTCAACACGCCCGCGTGGCAGATCCGTTACTGTCGCGGGATTGAGTCGGGACGAGGAAATATCGGCTTGCTGTCATTGCCCCCACACGCCGGACCGGACTTACTGCCAGTCCGGCACTGGAAGAACGCTTCTCCGTCGCAGGCAGCCGCGATGGTGCGTTCCGGCACGACAGTGGCGGTCGGCTGGCTGGGTGATGCCTTGGCAACGGCCCTGGCTGATGCTTTCACGGGTCAGGCAGAGCCGAGAGGATTGACCATTGTCTATGCGACAACTCGAGGCGAAGGCCGGGCGCATGGTTTGAACCTGCTGGCGCATGAAGGCCTGGTGCGGCGCGTGGTCGGCGGCCAATGGCACCCGGTCCCCCGGCTGCAGGCGCTGGCGGCGGCCAATCGGATCGAGGCCTACAGTCTGCCCGCTGGGGTCATAAGCCGGTTGTTCCGCGACATCGCCCAGGGCCTGCCGGGCCATCTTACCCGCAGTGGACTGGGTACGTTGGCCGATCCGCGCATGGGCGGCGGCCGGTTGAACCGGCGAACGCAGGAGCAACTGGTCAGACTGGTCCATCCGGCCGGCGACGAGGCCTTGCTGTTCAGCGGCTTCCCGATCGATGCCGCGCTGATTGGCGTGGCATTCATGGAGGGTTCGGCGGCAATCGCCATGACCCGCGAGTCAATGACCATGGCGCGGGCCGCCCGAAAGAGCGGAGGGCTCGTGATCGCGCAGGTGGACCGGGTGGGGACCATGGAGAAACTGCCGCTTGGGCAGGTCGTCGTGCCCGATGCGCTGGTTGATGTGCTGGTCGGGGCCGATCCGCGCGACCGGCGGCCGGAGATGTTCTCAACCGCAACGGCATCGCCCGCGGCCGAACCGCGCCGGCTGACGCAGTAACGCCGCATCGCGGGTGCCGTACGGCGCCATGGACGCACCGCTCCTCAGCGGCGTGTCGGACAGGTCGGCGGATCATGAAACAACCGAGCCCGGGGCGGATGTCCGGAAGACCCCGTCGCGGCCGGGTGTCCCGTTCAGCGCCCGCCAAGTAGGCATCCTGCTTCCGCGGCGGAAACGCGGCAATCCCCAGCCACCTATGGATGGCATGTGGGCGTTAAGAAAAGGTTGATCGTCACCGGCATTGGTGCTGGCGGAGCGCGCCCCATGGCCGGGGTTTACCCTGGCCATGGGGAGGACACATACAGCTACGCGGGGAACGGAAACTGGTCGAGGTAAGGCTGATAATCTGGCTCCACATCGATTTGCAGCGTGCCGAGAACCCGCACCACGGCGTTGTAGAAGCCAATGGTCAGCGTCAGATCGACCACCAGTTCATTACCGAGTTCGGCCTGCAGCGCGTTGAAAGTGGCAGCCGACATCGCACCGTCCCCGGTCATTTCCCGGGCCGCTTTCAGCACCAGCTTGGACAGCGCATCCAAGTCTGTCGGCTTTCCGTCGGTATCGTCTATCAGCGCCCGCACGTCAGCGTCGGTGACCCCGAAATCATGGCCCAGCTTGACGTGATGCGACCATTCGTATGGCGAGCGCGCGAGCCAGCCGACCTGCAGGATCGCCAGTTCGCGCAGCCTGGGGTCCAGCTTGCTGCCATGACGGATATAGCCGCCTAAACCAAAGAAAGCGCGCGCGGCCTTGGGTGAGTTCACCAGTGCCTTGGCCAGCCAGATCGGGCGGTTCAGCAGGGCTTGATCCTCGGGCGCGAGGTCGGATTGTTCCAGATAGGGTACGCGGGCCATTGGTTTCCTCCGTTGAATGGGTTCACCGTATAATACCAATCCGACTCTTTCGGCCATTCGGTGGATTGGTATCGCGCGCCGGGTTGGCCCGCGGCGGCGCGTAAAATGTGACCCAATACCAGCCGATGTTGACCCATCCTTCATGGGTCAACATCGGCTGGTATAAGGTGTGCGGGCGGCTGCAAATACCGAGCCGTTAGAAGGGGCAAGGCCATGCGCGCGACGGTCACGTCAGCCGGAATTCTCACGCTAGGGACCGGAACATACCGGACGGCGCTGGGCTATGGCGGGATTCGCGCGGACAAGCAGGAGGGCGATGGCGGGACCCCGACCGGACTGCTGCCGTTGCGCATGGTGTTGTATCGGCCGGATCGTCAGGCAGCACCCGCCTGCGCCGTGCCTGTGCGGGCGCTGGCGCCCGAGGATGGATGGTGCGACGACACCGGCGATGCGTCCTATAACCGGCTGGTGCGCCTGCCGATCGACGCGCGGGCCGAGGGGTTGTGGCGGGAAGATGGGGTTTACGACATTATCGGTGTGTTGGGGTGGAACGATGATCCGGTCCGCCCGGGTTTTGGATCAGCGATTTTCCTTCACGCCGCGCGTTCGGATTATGCCCCGACCGAAGGCTGCATCGCGTTGTCGCTGGAGGATCTGATTTCGGCTCTGGCACAGGGCATGACCGAAATTCTGGTTGTCTGAGAGCAAGCGACGCTGAACAGATCGGCGGCGGACGCGGGGGCCATCCAGACGGCGGTTCGGACAACAATCCCGGCGGGACGATCTTCCCCCCGGGCCGGCAGCAGTCCAGAATAGGTCTTTGATCCACGCAGGGGAAGGGAAACACCCAATGACAGATCGTGTCGCCATCATCACAGGCGCCGGCAGCGGCATCGGCCGGGCCGCCGCGCTGAATTTGCTGAAGGGCGGCTGGACGGCGGTTCTGGTTGGCCGCCGCAAGGACGCGCTGGAAGAAACAGCTGCCATGGCAACCAGTGGCACAAGCCTGGTCGTGCCGACCGACGTGACCGATCCGGTCCAGGTCGATGCGTTGTTCGCCAAGGTGAAGGACACCTATGGCCACCTGGACATGCTGTTCAACAACGCCGGCGGCAATGTGCCGACCACGAATTTCGGCGACTTCACGTTCGAGATGTGGCGCAAGGTCTGCGCGGTGAACCTGGACGCGATGTTCCTGTGCGCCAACGCCGCCTTCCGGATGATGCGCGATCAGACGCCACAGGGCGGGCGGATCATCAACAACGGCTCGATCTCGGCGCATAATCCACGGCCCGGTTCGGTGGCCTATACGTCCACCAAGCACGCCATCACCGGCCTGACCAAATCGATCGCGCTGGACGGGCGGCAATATGATATCTGCTGCAGCCAGATCGATATCGGCAATGCGGCGACACCGATGACGGCGCGTTCCACCAATGGTCAGTTGCAACCCAACGGCCAGATGGCGGTCGAGGCTCGGATGGATGCCGATCATGTGGGCCAGCAAGTGGCGTTCATGGCCGGGCTGCCGCTGGAATCGAATGTGCAGTTCGTGACAATCATGGCGACAAAGATGCCCTGGATCGGCCGCGGCTGAGGTCTTTCATGGCGACCGGGGCACGGTATTTCGGGGCTGCTGGTTTGGCTGCGCCCCGGCGATGAGACGGCGCGGCCTGCTGGGCCTGGCCGCGTTGGCCGCCACCAGCCCGGCGGCGGCCGCACCGCGCGGGGGCAGGAAACCGGCCGCGCCGCCGAACATCACTGTGGAAACCCACCGGGGCAAAGTGCGCGGCATGCTCGATGACACCATCAAGGTGTTCAAGGGCATTCCCTATGCCGCCCCAACCGACGGCCTGAACCGCTTCCGTCCACCCAAGCCGGCGCCAAGCTGGGCTGGGATACGCGACGCGTTGGGCTACGGCCCGGTCTGTCCGCAAATCCACCAGCCGCGCCCAAGTTTCATGGCATCCTGGACCGAGGAAGCCACTGCCAGCGAAGACTGCCTGTCACTGAACGTCTGGACCCCGGGCCTGCACGACCAGCGCCGCCGCCCGGTGATGGTCTGGCTGCATGGCGGTGGATTCTCCACCGGCTCAGGCTCTCGGAACGTGTTCCAGGGTACCCGGCTGTGTCAGCGCGGTGACGTGGTGGTGGTGACGGTGAACCACCGGCTGAACGTTTTTGGCTACCTGTATCTCGGCCGGGTTGGCGGCGCGGAGTATGCTGAGTCCGGCAATGTCGGGATGCTGGACCTGATCGCGGCGTTACGCTGGGTGCATGACAACATCGCGGCATTCGGCGGCGACCCGGCGAATGTCACGATTTTCGGCCAGTCTGGCGGCGGGGCGAAGGTCAGCACGCTGATGGCGATGCCGCAGGCGCGCGGACTGTTTCACAAGGCCATCGTGCAGAGCGGTTCCGATCTGGAGGCCTTGTCGCCGGAGGATGCCACCAGGCACGCCCAGACCCTCCTGGCCGCGTTGGATATGCAGACCAACGACCTGGGCAAGCTGGCGAAAATCCCGACCGACCGGATGCTCGCGGCGCTAAACGCGGTCATGTCCGGACCCGGGCCGCGACCAAACTTCAGCCCGGTGGTCGATGGCATCGTGCTGCCGCAGACTCCCTGGACGCCTTCAGG
Organism: Acetobacteraceae bacterium; assembly: GCA_027353465.1. Lineage (GTDB taxonomy): Bacteria > Pseudomonadota > Alphaproteobacteria > Acetobacterales > Acetobacteraceae > Rhodopila. The sequence goes on from DAIEHR010000318.1 coordinate 5,217, forward strand.
GCCGTTGGTGTCGGCCAGCGTCCCAATGATGATCGGTTCCACCCGCACCGAAACCACCGCGCTGATCGGTGCGGGCCATCCAGCTGATTTCGCGCTGACCGATACATCATTGCCGAAGGCCTTATCCGGCTGGCTGCCCGACAAGGAAATCGCTCGGGTCATCGCCGGGTTCCGCAAGCTGATGCCGGATGCCTCCCCGTCCGCGCTGTTCTTTGCCATCACGACCGACCGCAGGGTGCGCCAGCAGGCCTGGGCGCAGACCGAGCGTAAAGTGGCCCAGGGGGCGGCCCCGGTCTGGCTGTATGAGCTGGATTGGGCGACGCCGGTGGACGGCGGCAAATGGGGATCGCCGCACTCACTGGATGTGGCGTTCGTGTTCGACAACGTCGCGCTGTCGGAGTCGATGGTCGGCAGCGGACCCGCCCCTCAGCACATGGCGGACCAGATGAGCGCCGCGTGGCTGGCGTTCGCCCGCGGCGGCAATCCAGACACGCCGGCGATTCCGGGCTGGCCGCCGTTTACCCTGACGGATCGGGCAACGATGGTGTTCGACGCCACGTCGCGAGTGGAAAACGATTTTCGCAAGCAGGAGCGCACATTACTGGCGTCGCTGCCGCTGTATCGGGTCAGCCGGTAGCGGCAGGGACTTGATACGCAACCCTGGACGGCACCAGTCTCGAATACCGCGGCCGGACGGGCCAGCGGCCGAGCACGCGGACGTGATGCGACGGATGGGGTTTTATCAACGATCGTTGGTTCGAATGCCCCGGTTGGTTTCAACGCCGTGATGAATGACGTATCGTGCGCCGTCGGTGCGACGGTCAGGCCCCGAACCCAGTCGTTGGAAGCCGCGATGTGAAGCCGCCCACCGGAACAGTGTCCCCGCCAAACTGGGAAATCGACGGCAATGCCCTGACGCTGCATGGCGACTGGCTGGCACAGGCGGGCAGCACACCGCCGTTTCCGGACGATGCCCTGACGGGTGTGACCCGATCGCTGTCGCTGAACATGGCGGGCGTCGGCCAGTGGGATTCGGGACTGGTCGCGTTCCTGTGGGATGCCAAGCGATCCGCGATGTCTGCCGGTATCGGGTTCGACACCAAGGGCCTGCCCGACTCGACCCGAAAACTGCTGGGTTTGCTGCCCGACCGGGTGGCGCCGCCTTCTCCCGCCCCCGGTCATCACTTCCGCCCGCTCAGCTGGTTTGGCGGCCGGATTATCGGCGTGCTGACGGAAACCGGCATTCTGGCTGCCTTGCTGGCAGCGGTGACCGGTGGCGGCGTGCGGGCGATGGCGGGCCGCGCCCGGATGCGCGGGGTCGATCTGCTGGCGGATGTGCGCGATGCGGGCCCCGCCGCGCTGATCATCGTCAGTGTGGTCAACTTCCTGCTGGGCGCGATCCTGGCGTTCGTCGGCGCGGTGCAACTGCGCAAATTCGCCGCCGATATGTATGTCGCCGACCTGGTCGCAATCGCCTTGGTGCGTGAGATGGCCGCCGTGATGACAGCGATCGTGATGGCCGGCCGGACCGGGGGCGCCTACGCCGCCCGGATCGCCACCATGCAGGGCAATGAGGAGATCGATGCACTGGCAGTCATTGGCATTCCGGTCGCCGACTATATCGTTCTGCCGGCGATCCTGTCGTTGGTGTTCACCATGCCGTTGTTGTATCTATACGGCTGTCTGGTCGGCATGCTGGGCGGCTTCGTGGTATCCATCGCCATGCTAAGCGTCACCGGTGCCGGGTACCTGCATGAGACATTGGGCGCGGTGCCGCTGGATCAGTTCGCGTTCGGCTTCGTCAAGTCGATCGCCTTCGCCATCCTGATTGGGGTCACAAGCTGCCGTATCGGGCTGAAGGCTGGGCGCAGCAGCGCCGATGTCGGTTCGGCCGCGACAACCGCCGTGGTGACCGGCATTGTCGGGGTCATCGCCGTGGATGCGGTCTTCGCGGTTATCGCCCAGGTTTTGAACCTGTGACCACGTTGCTGTCCGTCCGCGATGTCACCCTAGCCTTTGGCCCGAAGGTCATCCAGCACGACCTGTCCTTCGATGTAAGGCGCGGCAGTATCTTCGCCGTTATGGGCGGCAGCGGCTGCGGCAAGAGCACGGTGCTGAAGACCATGATCGGCCTGCTGCGCCCGACCCGCGGCACCACTTTGGTCGAGGCGGAGGATTACTGGGCCGCGCCCCAGGCCCGTCGCACCGCGATCGGCCGGCGCTTCGGCGTGCTGTTCCAAAGCGGCGCGCTATGGAGTGCCC
>DAIEHR010000408.1 GCA_027353465.1 Acetobacteraceae bacterium
CAGGAAGCCGGGGTCATGACCATGGCGGTCGGTCACATCGTCCACGCCGATCAGGCGGAGGCCATTCTGGCGTCCGGCCGAGCGGACCTGATCGCGATGGCGCGGGAGATGATGTATAATCCGAACTGGGCGATGGACGCCGCCCAGAAGCTGGGCGCCGACCCCGATTTTGCCAACAACCCGCCAGCGCTGGGCTGGTGGCTCGGTAAACGCGCCAAATCGGCGTTCGAGGGTGTGCCCTCCACCTATAACCGCGGTGTCATGGCGGACGTGGAATAAGCCGCACCGCCGCGGGTGACGCGGCGGCTCTGTATGGACCGTTCGCGGGTGACGCGGCGGTGCCTCACGGCCCTTGAAGGTTTAGCCGACCCGCGGATATCTGGCGCGCAACGGCTTCAATGCGGCGATGGCCAGCGCCGCCGTCAGCAGGTCCGCCGCAATCGCCACGCCGAATACGCTGGCCCAATTGCCGGTTGCTTCGTGCAGCAGCGATGCCATCGGGCCGCCGAAGATCGCGCCGATGCCCTGCGCTATGTAAAGGTAGCCGTAGTTACGGGTGGCGTTCTTCGTCCCGAACGTGTCGGTCAGGGTGGACGGAAACAGCGAGAAGATTTCTCCCCAGCCGAAGAACACCACGCCCGACAACAGCACGAACAGCGTCGGATCGGTTCGGGTCGCCAGCCACAGTGCCATGGCGAGGCCCTCCAGCGCGAAAGCCAGGAACATTGTGTTCTCGCGGCCGATCCGGTCGGACAGCCATCCAAAGAAGGGCCGTGTCAGCCCGTTGGTGAAGCGGTCGATCGTCAGTGCTAGCGGCAACGCGGCCATCCCCCAGACCATGGCCTTGGTGATTCCGAACTCCCCGGCGAACGCCGCCATTTGCGAGGTGACCATGAGTCCGGAGGTGGACATCAATGTCATCATCACGAACATCAGCCAGAAGATCGGCGAGCGCAGCATTGTGCCGGTTGAAACGCCACTGCCCTCGGCTTTATGGGCGACGGCGGCGGTTGGGGCTGGCTTCAACCCCAAAGCGGCAAAAAGTCCGACAACGGCGAACACCGCGCCGTATTGCAGCAATGTTTGACGAAACCCTTGCATCGCCAGGGAGGTGCTGATGGGAAAGGTTGTCAGGATCGCACCCATGCCGTAGCCGGCGGCGACGGTGCCGGCGGCGAAGCCTCGACGATCTGGAAACCATCCGACCATCTGGCCGACGACACCGACATAGACGATACCGGTCCCCAGGCCGCCGATCAGCCCGTATGTCAGGTACAGCCCGGTCAGGGATGTCGCGAATGAGGCTGAGACCCAGGACAGCCCGGACATTGCGCCGCCGACGCCGATCAGCAGTTTCGGGCCGAATTTATCGACCAGCCACCCCTGGAAGGGTGAGAAGAAGGTTTGCAGCACGATCAGCAGGGAGAACGTGACCTGCAATGCAGCCGGTGATGCCCCAAGTTCGGTGCCGAGTGGCTTGGTGAACAGAGTCCAGACGTATTGCGGGCTGGAGATCGACATCATGCACACCAACCCGAGTGCGAGCTGCGTCCATCGGGTGGTTCCGGACATTATGGCGGTGGATTGGATGGCGACGGCTTCGGTCATGCACTCGGGTCCCTGTTCGATCGAGGGATCCTAAGCAAACGTCACGCCAGAATGCGTGGCGGCCGCCGTTAGGCCACCACGGTGCGGGCAAACCGTGGATATCGGGCCGGGTTCGCCGGAAAATTGCACAATTCCGCACCATGCCGCCGCCGATATGGCGCGTTATCGGTCGGATTGCGTCCGGTCGATACGGCGCGGCCCGTGGCCGCCGATACTCAGTCCAGCGAGAAGCTTGTGCCGCAGCCGCAGGCGGATTTGGCATTCGGATTGCGCACGGCGAAGTGGCTGCCCATCAGTTCGTCGGTGTAATCAAGCTCCGAACCAGCCAGCAGGTCCATGCTGACCGAGTCAACCACGACCCTGGCCGGACCGTGTTCGATGATCAGATCATCGGGCTGGGCCTGCTGATCAAGCTCAAACTTATACTGAAACCCGCTGCATCCGCCTGCCAGCACGGCAACGCGAAGGGCGGTTTCGGTGGCCTGCTTCGTCTCGGCGACGATCTCGGCAATCCGGGCGGCGGCACGATCGGTAACGGCGAACTGTTCCATACCGACAAGATAGGCACATCCGCGGCGAATTTGAAGCGGTTCCGGCGATTGAAGCCAAACAGGGCAGGGTGTATCCGCGTACTATGTTCGTTCGTCCCGCGCTGGCCCCCTATGCTGTGTCCGCTGCCACCGCGCGCGGCCGGCTGCATCACGAGCCGGAGGCGGACAGCCGATCGCCATGGCAACGTGACCGCGACCGGGTCATTCACAGTTCCGCGTTCAGGAAACTGCAATATAAGACCCAGGTTTTCGTGAATCACGAAGGCGATTTCTACCGCACGCGCCTGACGCACAGCCTGGAGGTCTCGCAGATCGCGCGATCCATCTCCCGCGCGCTGGGGCTGGACGAGGACCTGACGGAGGCGCTGGCGCTGGCGCACGATCTTGGGCATCCGCCGTTCGGCCATGCGGGCGAGGAGGCGCTGAACGTGTCGATGAAGCCGTGGGGCGGCTTCGATCACAATGCCCAGAGTCTGCGGATCGTCACGCTGCTGGAAAGCCGCTACGCCGGGTGGGACGGGCTGAACCTGACGTGGGAAACGCTAGAGGGTCTGGTCAAGCACAACGGCCCGTTGCGCCATCCCACGCCCTATATCGCCGACTACAACGACCGCTACCGGCTGGATCTGCATACGCAGCCCAGCGCGGAGGCGCAGGTCGCGGCGATCGCCGACGACGTGGCGTATCACTCGCACGATCTGGACGACGGGTTGCGGGCACGTCTGTTCGCGATCGATGACCTGAAGCATCTGCCGGTGGTCGGTGAGTCGCTGGCCGCCGCGCGGATGTCCAGCCTGGACGTGCCCCCGCCACGGTTGCGGCACGAGACTTTGCGGCGGGTCATCAACGCCATGGTTGGTGACCTGATTGCCGAATCGGGCCGGCGGCTGGCGAAGCTGGAGCCCAGCAGCCCGGATGTGATCCGCCGCCACAAGCATCGCGTGATCAGCTTCAGTGCGGCGATGGCCGACGCCAACCAGGTGATCAAGGACTTCCTGTTCGCCCGCATGTATCGCCACTGGCGGGTCAACCGCATGTCGGCCAAGGCAAAACGGCTGACCGAGGATCTATACCGGCTGCTGCACTCCGACCCCACCATGCTGCCCGATGACTGGCGTGCCCGGGCGGGCGAGGGGGGCATGCAGCGATCCGCCACCATCGTCGGTGACTACATCGCCGGCATGACCGACCGCTACGCGATGGATGAGCACAAGCGGCTGACCGACATCAGCGTCAACGGCTAACCAACGACCCGCCGCGCCCCAAGGCGGCTTGCCCTCTGGGCCGCAAACCCTTACTCAGCCGCGCGAACCTGAACCTGAGGAGGCCTCGATGGCCATTGAACGCACGTTTTCGATTATCAAGCCGGATGCGACCCGCCGGAACCTGACCGGCAAGGTCAACGCGGTGCTGGAAGCGGCCGGTCTGCGGATCGTCGCGCAGAAGCGCATTCACATGACCACCGCCCAGGCCGAGACGTTCTATGGCGTGCATGCCGCCCGTCCGTTCTTCCGTGATCTGGTGACGTTCATGACGTCCGGCCCGGTTGTCGTGCAGGTGCTGGAAGGCGAAAATGCGGTTGCCCGCCATCGCGACGTGATGGGTGCGACTAATCCGGCCAACGCCGCCGAGGGCACGATCCGCAAGCTGTTCGCCGAGAGCATCGAAGCCAATTCGGTTCATGGCTCCGACAGCCTGGAGAATGCAGCCACCGAGATCGCGTATTTCTTCGCCGGTACAGAGATCGTCGGATGAAAACCTCCTCCTTGGACTGGGTCGCGTTGGCGGGGCGCGTCCTCATGAGCGCGATCTTCGTCTATGGGGGCATCATGAAGGCGCTCGGGCCGGCCGCGACGATGGGCTACTTCAGCAAACTGGCCTTGCCGATGCCGGGGGCGGCCTATGCGCTGACCCTGGCGATCGAGATCGGTGCCGGAATTCTGTTTCTGGTGGGGTACAGAACCAGGATGACGGCGCTGATCCTGGGGATCTGGTGCATCGCCACGGCGATGGTGGCGCACTACCACCCGAACGATCAGGCGCAAATGGTCCACTTCATGAAGAACGTCTGCATGGCGGGCGGCTTCTTGCAGGCCGTGGCGTTCGGCGGCGGCCGGCTTAGCGTCGATCGCGGATAACAGGTTCCAAAACCGGCTCGTCCGCGACGATATCTGGCGTCATTGCACGGCGATTTAGTCCCCTGACCTGTACCGGTTAGCGGTCTAAATCGCCGTAGCTTTTTGTTCCAACAGACTTGCATAATGGTAGTAACTACATTAGGTGTGTTGCATGAAGCTAGTGAGCTGAGGGCAAGCCCATGCAATGCGATAGCCTCGAAACCGTGCGATCCCCGTTGGCCTGTGTCGTCGAGCGGGTCGTGGCATGAGTAGCACTACCGTCCACCGTGACACGGCAGCCGCGCCCCAGCGTTCTCGCGGGCGATTAGGCCGTAAGAAACTGGGGATTGCCGTCGCGGCCGTCGCGGTTGGGTTGGGGGCGGCATGGTATGGTTCCGACTGGTGGACCACCGGGCGCTTCGTCGAGACCACTGACGACGCCTATGTCGGCGGCAATGTCACTTCGGTCGCCCCCTATGTCGCCGGCTTCGTGGCCCGTGTTCTGGTGTCGGACAATCAGCATGTCGAGGCCGGACAGATTTTGATTCAGCTCGACCGTCGCGATTTGCAGGCGGCCTATGACAAGGCGATTGCCGCGGTCGATGCTCGGGCTGCCGCGCTCGCCAATCTGCGGGCGCGCTATCGGTTGCAGCAGATTTCAATCCAGCAAGCCGTGGCGGATCAGGCCGCCAAGTCCGCGCATGCCGCCTTTACCCGCGGCGATGGTGCCCGCTATGCGACGTTGGCACTGACGGCGGCTGGATCGCGACAGGACGCGGAGAAGGCCAGGGCGTCGAGCGATGAGGCAGAAGCCGAACTGGCCGGTTCGCAGGCCGGACTGGAGGCCGCCCGCCAGCGTTTGCCAGTACTCGATACCCAGATCACCGAGGCGCGTGCGGTTCTCGCCCAGGCGCAGGCTGATCTGCGGACCGCCGATCTGAACCTTGCCTACACCGACATCCGGGCCCCGATCGAAGGTTACGTTGGTAACCGAGCGGCGCAGGTAGGCGCCTATGCGTCGGCGGGCAGTTATCTGCTGTCGGTGATCCCCGCGCACGGACTTTGGGTGGACGCCAATTTCAAGGAAGATCAACTGGCGCGGATGGTGCCGGGCCAATCGGCATCGGCGGTTGTGGATGTGGCGCCGGGTAAGGCGCTGAAGGGCCGGGTCATCAGCATTGCGCCTGGAACCGGTGCCGTCTTCAGCGTGATCCCGCCGGAAAATGCGACGGGGAACTTCACCAAGATCGTGCAGCGTGTTCCCGTTCGCATCGAGCTTGATCCCGCCGATCCGTTGCTGGGGCGGTTGCGGCCGGGCCTGTCCACGACTGTTAGCGTGAACACGAAAGCCGGGTCATGACCAAGCAGGAAACACCGAGCGTTCTGCCTTTCGTGGTGATGTGTTCGGGAATGTTCATGGCGCTGCTGGATATCCAGATCGTTGCGTCGTCATTGCAGAATATCGGCGGCGGCCTGTCGGCGGCACAGGACGAAATCAGCTGGGTGCAGACGGCTTACCTGATCGCCGAGATCATCATGATTCCGCTGTCAGGATGGCTGACCAGGGTATTTTCGACGCGTTGGTTGTTCACTGCGTCGGCGGCGGGTTTCACGCTCGCCAGCATGCTGTGCGGCGTGTCCTGGAACATCCAGAGCATGATCGTGTTTCGGGCGTTACAGGGCCTGCTTGGCGCTTCGATGATCCCAACAGTGTTCACGTCCTCATTTTACTTCTTTCAGGGTCAGCGCCGGGTTTATTCCGCCGCGGTGGTCGGCACGATCGCCTCGATCGCGCCGACGCTGGGGCCTGTGATCGGCGGCTGGATAACCGATACAATGAATTGGCACTGGCTGTTTTACATAAACCTGGTTCCTGGTCTGGTCATTACTATTCTGACGCCGCTTCTGGTGCGGATCGACAAGCCCGATCTGTCGTTGCTGAAGGGTGCGGACTATCCGGGCATCGGGCTGATGGCGGTCGGGCTGGGGACGCTGGAATACGTGCTGGAGGAAGGGACACGCTGGAACTGGTTCAGCGACCAGACGATCGTTCTTGGGGCCTGGATCGCCGGCGGCGCGTTGGCAATGTTCGTCGTGCGAAGCCTCACGTTCAAAAATCCCGTCGTGGACCTTCGCGCGCTGGGTAACCGCAATTTCGCTTTGGGATGTTTTCTCTCGTTCGTGACCGGCGTTGGCATCTTCACGACCATCTATCTGACACCGTTGTTTCTTGGTTACATCCGGGGCTATAGCGCGTGGCAGACTGGATTGGCGATTTTCTCGACGGGCGCGGCATCATTCGTGGGGACACCGATCTTCATTATTTTGTCGAAGAAGATCGACGCCCGCTGGTTGATGATGTTCGGAATGGCATGCTTTGCCGTTTCGATGTGGAGCTACAGCTTTATCACCAGCCAATGGAGCGCAGCGGAATTGCTTGTTCCGCAGATCCTGCGCGGCTTTCCTCAGGTGTTCGCGGTGGCGCCGAGCGTCAATCTGGGGCTGGGAAGCCTGCCGCCGGAGCGTTTGAAATATGCCAGCGGGCTGTTCAACATGATGCGCAACCTGGGCGGCGCGGTCGGTATCGCGGCGGCGGCCGCCATTCTGAACGACAAGACCAATGCGCACTTCGTAACGATTGCCGGAAATTTGACGCCGGCGAACGGTGCGATGGGCAGGTTGGTCGCGGGCGTCACCCAACGCTATGGCGCGTTGCCGGGCGGCGTTGGCGCCGGTCACGAAGCGGCCATCAAACAATTGTGGCAGTTGGCATATCGGCAGGCCTCGACCCTGGCTTATGCGGACGCATTCCGAGCCATCATGGTGGCGTTTGTCGTGGCGGCCCTGCTGGTGCCACTGATGCGCAGCGTTACCCCCAAGCCGGCCCAGGTTGATGCCCATTAAGTCTGGCGTGGTCGAATTTTTCAGCGATATTGCTACAGGAGTAAGAAATGATCAGTAAATCCCCAGGCACCGCCTTGATCACCGGAGCATCCACCGGTCTTGGCGCGGTCTATGCCGATCGGTTGGCCCGGCGTGGGCACGATCTGATCCTGGTTGCCCGCGATGGCGCAAGGATGGAGGCGCTCGCCCAAAATCTGCGGGCGGAGACCGGGTGCTCGGTGGAGGTTATGCCCGCCGACCTGACCGATCTTGGCGATGTTTCCAGAACTGCCGACCGGTTGGGCAGCGATGCGTCCATCACCATGTTGGTCAACAACGCCGGGATGTCGCTGAACGGCGGATTGCTGGATAACGGCCCCGAGGCACTTGTACAGTTGATCGCCCTGAACATGACTGCGCCCACATTGCTTGCCGCCGCGGCGGGGCGCGCATTCGTAGCGAGGCGGGGTGGCACGATCGTCAACATCGCGTCGGTGCTGGCGCTGGCCCCCGAACGGTTCGATGGCGTGTACAGCGGTTCGAAGGCGTATATTCTGAACCTGTCGCTGTCGCTGGCCGAAACGGTAAAAGCGTCTGGCGTTCACGTCCAGGCCGTCCTGCCGGGTGCGACCCGAACCGAGATTTGGGCCAGGTCGGGCAAGGACATCGATTCTTTCCCCGCCGCCATAGTTATGGAGGCCGGCGACCTGGTCGATGCCGCTCTTGTTGGTCTGGACAAAGGCGAAACCGTTACAATCCCGCCATTGGCCAATGACGAACAATGGACTGCCTATACCGAGGCGCGACTGGCCATGGGGCCAAACCTGTCCCGTCGCGAGGTGGCGGAGCGTTATCGGGTCCCCGCCCAGCAGGTCGTCTGAGGTCCCGCATGGTTCGGTCGGGGCCGCGGGGACGCACAACGAATTATGCCGCGAAAAGCAACCATCATGAAACGGCCCCGAATATTGCCCCGATGCCCGCGGTCAATGCCATGGCGAATGCGCCCCAGAACGTGACGCGCAAAGTGGCTCTGGTGACATTGGCGCCTCCGGTTCGCGCGCCGATGGCGCCAAGCAGGGCAAGAAAGATCAACGAGGCGATCGAGACGCCGGCCGCGAGATATGGGCGCGGCATGAGCAGGACCATGACGAGTGGCAGGGCGGCGCCAGCAGCGAAGGTAGCCGCCGAGGTCATTGCGGCCTGTATCGGGCGAGCGGTGGTGACCTCCGAAATGCCGAGTTCATCTCGCGCATGCGCGCCCAGCGCGTCCTTCGCCATGAGCTGCTCGGCCACCTGCTTTGCCAAATCGGGTTGGACCCCGCGCATGACGTAGATCCGCGCCAGTTCCTCAAGTTCCGACTGGGGTTGACTCGCAAGCTCCCCGCGCTCGCGCATCAGGTCCGCTTGTTCAGTGTCCGACTGCGAACTGACGGATACATATTCGCCTGCCGCCATTGACATGGCCCCCGCGACCAGGCCGGCGACGCCTGCGACCAGAACATCGGTGGTGGCGGCGGAGGCCGCCGCTACGCCGACGATCAGGCTCGCCGTCGAAACGATCCCGTCATTGGCGCCAAGCACCGCCGCCCGCAGCCAGCCAATGCGCGAGACGAGGTGCTTTTCCGTATGGTGGTGAAGGCGTGACAGGGTTTTTTCCTCCCTTTGCAGCGAGCTTCATGGTTACCGATCATCGGGGAAATTGGAAACAATATAGCGCGCCCTAAGATCGAACATGTCTCGCGGCCAATGCCGGCCACGATCCGCGCCGCAAAATATGTCCCACCAACGCTTTTCGCGGGGTTCAACGCGCCGCGCAGCGGATTGTTATGAAACTATGGGAACTGGCGGAGAGACAGTCCGCCTTGCCGCCGATCACGCCGCCGCTCGGATGGCCGGCTCACCTCGAAGCCGGTTGGCAACGATGCGGCCAGGGAGCGTATCCTGGCCAAGCTGAAAGCCCGTTCGGGCACCTGACATCAGTTGCGCGCCGTTCTGGCAGCGTGTGGGGGCCGGGCGCTCCACCCGGTCAAGGCGACGGCGGTTGTTCTTCCCGTTGCCGCCATCCCCGAACCCAGTTTCGGTTTGCGTAAGCGAAGAGTTGTCCCATATTGTCCGGGTATGGCTGTATCCACTCATATCCCATCGCCGAAGGACCTTTTTCCCGGTGCTGTCGAACACGTCGCGCTGGACAATGGCCGTGTCCTGCTGACCAGCAACGGACACCCGGTCGCCGCGTTGGTGCCCGTGGACGATCTGCGCGTGCTGGAAGGCATAGACGAGGCTGAGGACGCCCATTGGTCCAGCGCCGCCAATGAAGCGATCCGGGAATGGGAGGCCGAGGGGCGACCCGCTGGCATCCCGATGGAGGACATCGCCCGCGAACTCGGCATTGATCTGTTCGATACGCCGTGACGTGGCGCGTTGAGTTCCGGCCCTCGGCACGGGTGGAACTTCTGG
>DAIEHR010000409.1 GCA_027353465.1 Acetobacteraceae bacterium
GGGCGAACAGGCTGGCGCCGCCGCCGCCAAGACCGAGGATGATCAGAAAGAACCCGGACAGGGCATCGAGGCGCAGGTTGGTGCCGATCCACGGCAAACCCAGCGGCAGCCGCATGTGCTGGACCGGACTGGACAGCGCGCCGAAACCGGCCAGCAGCAGACCGGCACACAGCACCAGGCTGCCTCCGTAAATCAGGACGCGCCCCGCTGGCATCCTGGCTGTCAGCACCCCGGCGAGTGCCAGCACGAACAGCGCCGGCACGATCGAAACGACCTCGGTCATGACGCGGGCACCTTCAGACGCACGCCCCGGCCGCCGCCGGTGCTGGGGGCGTTGTCGCCCAGCAGTTCGATGCCGGCGGCGGTCAGTGCAGCGGTGAGTTTCATCAGGGAATCGACGTTGCCGCGAATCACGCCGTCGCTGGCCTCCATCCGCTGGATGGTGGGCAGGGACAGTCCAGACAGCTCCGCCAAAGCCCGCTGGTCCAAACCCAGCAGCGCTCGGGCGGCCCGCATTTGGCCGGCGGTAATCATGTTTCAGATGTTAGATGTACAGCCTGCGATTGAAAAGTGATGTTTTATGTATCACATCTTCGCGTGCCGCCCATGCGATCTGACAGGACGAACCGTCACGGTGACGTCCACCCGTTGTCCGAATCGAGCGAGGATGGTCCTCAGCCGGTCGATGGTAAAGCGAATCCCGGTATCGCCGCCCATGCCAGCAAGTCCTTCAATCGCTTCAATCGTTCCCTGATCAGTTCGATCTCCTGCTTCGGCGCTTTGATCCCGGACTTCGATTCTTTTTGAAGCGCATGCAACACCCATATGGCGTCATGGATTGATGGTGCGCGAAGGTCTGGAAAATGCTGTCATATCGACAACGAGTGTCAACGCCCTTCGCTGCGCACACGCCCTTCGCTACGCACAAGGGGTAACTTCACACCCTGGCCCCGAACGATCGGCAGCAGCAGGCCATTCCTTGACAGTGCCGAATCATTGCCGGCCCGCCAATCCGGTATCGATCCGGCTTTCCATTCCTGCGCCCGGTTTTCCGCCACGCCTTGCCGCAGCGTCGCGGTCATCAGCAGCGGATCGTTCGCGGCCACATGCGGCGTCACCGCCCGGAACAGATCCATCATCGAATACGGCTTCGGCAGCAACACGGTTGCCCCCGCCCTTTCCGCCGCCGCGCGGGTTCGCGCCGACACTTCCTTGGTGGTCAGCATGATGGGCCGGCCCGCATAGCCCGATCGCCTGCGGATCCGCGCACAGGCCTCATAGGCCCTGGACCCGGACGTACCCGCGTCCAGCACCACAAGGCTGGCCACGGTCTGCGAGGCGTAGTCCTCGGCTTCGGCGCTGTTGACGGCGAGCAGGACGGCAAAGTCCCAACGGCTGAACTCCACCCTCAGCACGGCGCTGATCATCGGGTCGGGTTCGGAAATGATGATGGTCGCGGGTGTTGACATGCGGACGCATGGTGCCAGCAAAAGATTGACGATCGGTTAACGGGCATCGCGGAAACTGTCCCGCGGCGAAGAAAAATCGGCCCGGTGGGTCGTCCGCCTGCCGTCGCGCCGAAGTAGTGACCTGGTTGGTAAGGTCATCGAACCAAGTCGCATTGGCAATACATTGAATTGGCTGATGCGCCAGAACAGCGCTTTGCCAAGCCTTACAATGACCCAGGGGCCGCTGCGAAATCAACGGGTCGCCCGACGGAAGCCGCCGGCCGTGCCCCGATCGACGCGGTAATTTCTCCGCGTATCCTAAGCCATGATTCCGCCGGCCTGAATCGCAAGGGCAGTGATATCCGGCGAGGAGCCGGCCGCACTCGCTGCATTCGCGCTGTTGGCGACCAGATATTGCACCGCCAGGGAATCGACGAATTTCGGATCCTGCAGTTTGGTGACATCCAGGCGCGACGCGATCGCTTGTGTCTGCGCGCCCATATCCTGGAAAGCGATTTGCGGCGGTATCCCCAGCGCCGTGGTCACAACGGTGCGTACTGTCATGTTGCCCAGGATCTGAGCCACCGAGGTGATGCCGGCGGCTTGCGACTTGAATGCCAGCGCATTCGACAGGCCCGGTGTGACGCTGTCCTGATTGCTCTGCCACGTCGCCTGCGCATAGGCATTGGCTATGGAGGCGATGGCGGTGGGGTTCTGGATCGCTGACAGGCCGTTGGTTGCGAAGTTGTAGCTCTTGGCCAAAGTCTGCCACCGCGAGTCAGTCAGTTTGTTAACCAGAGAGTTCGGATCGCTGAGATTGGATGTCAGCGCCTGGGTCGCCAGAGCGGTGTACCCGATCTGGTCTTGCATGTTGTTCGCCGTCAGCAGGACATTCATCACCGCCGGGTTCGACAGAAGCTGCGTCACGCTGGTTGCGTTGTTCACCGCCAGGGTGAAGGCCTTTATCGCCTGCTGCACCTGCGGTTGGGATGCCGTTGCCGCGACCTGCTGGGTTTGGTTGGTTTCGGCTGTCTGCAGCGCCTGCGCGGGCGAAACGCCGCTGCCACCGCCACCGCCGCCATACAGCGCCGCCAGGATTGGGTCCGTCACGCTGGACGAACCGCCGAACAACGCCGTCAAGTAATTGTAAGAACCACTCACCGGTCAGTCCTCCGAACGTCGAATGGGTGAGAGGATGCGCGACAAAGGTTAACAACCGATGAATGGGGCCATTTTAATCCGCTGCCCACAGGCGATAGGCTGGCGGCGGCGACAGGAGCAAAACCGATGGATGAACAGCGTCCCTTTTACCACGATGGTATGCGGGCCTTGCAGGACAGGTTCGACGGCCGGCGCGTTGCCGATGGTCTGGCGGCCAACCGGCGCCGCTGGGATTTCTGGGACGACGACAGGGCGATGATTGAGGGTGCCCCGTTCTTCTTCATCGCCACGTCGTATGGCGATTATACCGATTGCAGCCTGCGATCCGGGATGCCGGGTTTCGTCAAGATCGTCGGGCCGGGAACGATCGAGTTTCCCGAATACGACGGCAATTCGATGTACCGGACGCTGGGCAATATCAGCCGCAATCCGAATGTCGGGCTGCTGTTCGTGAAATTCGACGGCAAAACGGTGCGCATCCGGATCAACGGCCGGGCGGCAATCCTGGACGATGCGGCGGCGCTGGCGCGTCATCATGCGGCGAAACTGGTTGTGCGGGTGGAGTGCGAGCTGTTTTCCAACTGTCCGCGATCGGTGCATGACCTGCAAACCGGCACGCTGTCGCCGTATCTGCCCCGGCCGGGCTACCAGACGCCCGCGCCGGAATGGAAAAGCCGAGATTACCTGAAGGACATCTTGCCGGCGAACGACCCGCACCGCCGGTAAAAACGCCGCCCGGCTACCGCCCCGGCCAGACGGGTTTGCGCTTTTCGATGAACGACGCTCGGCCTTCCGCCGCATCCTCGGTCAAGGCCAGCGTGCCGATCTGGGATTCCATGAACACCGCCGACTGGTCGAAGTTCAATTGTTCCGTCACCCGCATCGCATGCTTGCCCTTGCGGATGGCGGTTGGGCTTTTGTCCAGCAGGCGCGACAGCAGCCAGTCCAGCTTCGCATCCAACTCAGCGGCGGGAACCACGTAGTTTAACAGGCCGAATGCCAGCGCCTCCTCCGCGGTGATCGGCTCGCCGGTCAATGCCATTTCATACAGTTTCCTCGGCGGAATCAGCGATTGCAGCACGGCCATGATCTGCATCGGAAACAGCCCGATCTTGACCTCGGGCATGCCAAACCGAGCATTGTCCACGGCGATGGCCATGTCGCACATGCCGACCATGCCGAGGCCGCCGGCCATCGCGTGGCCGTTGACCCGGGCGATCAGCGGCACGGTCAGGTCGCGGGCCTGTTTCATCAGTTTCACGAACGGGAACCCGACTTTCGAATAGTCGTATTTGAAACTACCCGACCCGGACGAAAGATCGGCACACGCGCAGAACGCCTTATCGCCCGCCCCGGTCAGCACCACTGCCAGGATGTCCGGATCGTCCGTTGCCTGTGTCAGGCCAGCGGAAATCGCCTCGTTCACCGCATCGTTCATCGCGTTGCGGCGTTCCTCGCGATTGATGGTGATCCACAGCACCGGACCGCGTTTTTCGATCAGAACGTCGGTCATGCGTTTGCTCCCTGACGGTATTTCGTAAGGCTGCCACCACGCATGACCTTGCCGGGCAGCGGATGGCCGACGATTTCCTCGGCCATTTGGGCGCAGGCGATCAGCGCATCCAGGTCGATGCCGGTCGAGATGCCCATTTCCTCACACATGAACACAAGATCCTCGGTGCAGATATTACCAGCGGCACCGGCGTGGCCGGCAAACGGGCAGCCGCCGAGGCCGGCGCAGGAACTGTCGAAACTGTCGATGCCCATTTGCAGGCCCATCAACGCGTTGGCCAGTCCGGTGCCGCGGGTATCGTGCAGGTGCAGGCCCAGGCGCAGGTCGGGCCACTTGTCCCGCACCGTGCCAACGACCCGTTGGATGGAGGCCGGGGACCCCCAGCCGACGGTGTCCGCCAGACGGACGCGATCCAGCTTCACGTCGAACTCGGCGGCGAGATCCAACAAGGAGCCGACGCAGTCGCGGACGGTTTCCGGGGCGATGGCGCCTTCGAAGTTGCAGCCGAAACAGGTCATCACGATCGCGGATTCCACCGGAATGCCGTTCTCCCGGAAGAACGCCAGTTGCTTGCGCTGCTCGACCAGCGTTTCCGCGTTGTCCTTATTGGTGTTGCGGATGGAAAACGTGTTGGACGCGCTCATTTGCATCAGGCCGGTGATCTTCAGTGGCGATTTCACCGCCTGCTGGTAGCCGCGCAGGTTCAGCGCCAACGCGGTGTAGTCCACGTCGGGCCGCTGATGGATCGCCTGCGCCACCGGCATCGCGTCCGCCATCCCTGGCACGCGGCGGGCGTCCACGAACGAGACGCATTGGATGTCGTGCAGCCCGGTTTCCGCCAGGGCCTCGCAGAACCGCACCTTGTCGGCGGTGGCGATCGGGCCGGGCTCGATCTGGAAGCCCTCACGTGGGCCTTCCTCGTGGATTTGTACCCGCTGTGGCAGGTCGGTCATGGCGTTTTCCTTCTTCAGGCGGTCGGATAATACATCGACTTCCTGAAAGCGCACGAATCGATCCAGGCGTCCGCCTGAGCAGGCCCGCCGCAACAAGCCGTCCAACACAAACGTAGCGTTAGCGAAACGCTATGCCAGCCAGTCGGGTTCTGGTATCCTACGCAGGTGATACCTCCGTGGCCGTGGCTGTTGCTTCATCGTAGAAACGGCTTTCCCGCGGCCAGTTTGATTCGTGTGGGCTGAATGGCCACTCTTGTTCAATTTGCCGGGATGCCGCCGGTTCAGCGACAATAAGACTATGGCATGCGTTTGCTACATTATCGGGACTGATTGACCTCATGCAGACATTGTCCCCCTGGCATGGAGGTGTTTCAACCTGATGCACGCACGGACTGCAAAGCATTGGCTGATAGAGTATAATCTTGTGTATGGACTGCCCAAGCCGCGCATTATGATCGGGGTGCACGGGTCCAAATAATCCGACGACCGGCACGTCCAGTGCAACGCCCAGATGCAACGGGCCGCTATCGACACTCAACAAACAATCGGCCCGTTGAAGCAGTGCCAGAAGCGCGCCCAGAGTGGTCAATCCAGCAATGTTTTTGACTCGGTTGCCGGCACTGGCCAGCAGTCGGGCGAGTTCCGCGACATAGGCTGCTTCTGATCCCGAACCGATTAGCAACACTCTGAGTGTGGGAATTCTCTGCAATAGTTTTAAGCAGGTTTCGGCATGGCCGGATAATGGCCATCGGCGGACATACGCGCTGGGCGAAGCATTGGGATTTATGATCAACAATTTGGCTGCATCGGGAAGCCAGTCCTGTAATAGAGCCTGGGCTTCGGCGTGATCCGCCGGTCCGATTTCAAGGCTGTTCGTTTGCCTGTGTCCAACGGGGAGCGAGGCTCCAAGTCGATGAGCCATGGCGAGGTAAAGCCGATCGAGGGGTGCGAACGGATTCGCATAGATCGCGGAACCGGCCGAATCCGGGCGTTCGCGCGGGCGGAAAAAACTAAGCCGTTCGTGTGCGCCACTGAGCCGGGCGACGATCGACGCAAGGCGGCGATGGGTGTGAATTTGCAGGTCCAGGAATACCTTCACCCCGGCTTGGCGCAGTTTGCAACGAATCCGGAATAGGGAAGCCGCGGTGCAGCCCTCCGGATCCAGCACAAGAACCCGATCGGTCAGGCCCATTCGCCCGACCAGCGGCGCATTGACACTACTGGTCACATAGATGATCCGATGTGTTCGACCGAAGGCAGCCCTTAGCGCTTCCAGCATGGGTCGTGTCGTTATCACGCTGCCCAGACCGCCCCATTTTAAAACGCAGATTGTTGGCAAATCGTTTGTGGCCGGGCTGGCAGCACCGTCAACGGTGCATTCATTCCGAGCCGGCAAGATGAATGGGGACAAACGGCACCTGCGGACTGATGTTCTGTCATCATCTAGGCACAAAAGTGCTGCAACGTACCTTAAGGTTTATCCACGCCCGACAGTAAAAGGAAATTTATATTGTAGAAAATACCCGTTACGAAAATAACACTTTATAGGAGGCGGCGTCACCTTTCGCGTGAGAAATCGGCGTTTGACCGATCGCGCGACGGTGGGTTTCTAAGGCTTTCCTTATCTTGGAAACCGCGCGTCTCTGGTCCGTCGATGCGCCGGTTTCCGTTCGCGTTGCGGTGTTCGATGAATATTGCCGCCACCGCGCGGGGAGGTAAGGAATCGCAACGCTAAATTTGGCAGCTTCCGCGCGGCGGTGGAACAGAGGATTGGCGATGCAACGAGACACTAGGTTGTGCCCGACCGGTGGCGGAACATTGGGATAACGCATCGTACGGAAACGGCCGTCGCTGCTTGAGCGGGGGCTAGCCCGCTCGGGATTTTTCCGAATTTTTCGCGGACGGTATGAACGCGATTCCGAAGAAGCCGACATAGAGGGCCTGAAGAGCGGCGGCGATCAGGAAGGGGCGGGCGAGGTTTCCTTCGGCAATCCAGTGGCCAGCCGCGATCGGACCAAGGGCGCGCGGCAACGCAAGGGATGCAGTGCTAAGACCGCCCGCGAAACCACGCTTCCCCGCCCCGACGAGGCCCATTACGACCGCTTCCATCGCCCCGGTCGCACCACGTTCTATGGCGAAACGCACAATCCAAACGACGGCGGCGAGATGGAATGAGCCGATGAACGGGAAAACGAACAGGAGTATGGCGCCAACGGTCTGAAGCAGAACAAAGCTGCGGGCGGTCCCGAATTTCTGCGCCAAGGCGCCGGTTCCGACCGCCGCACAGGCAGCCGCGAGTTGGGCTATGGCCAGAACCGGGGCAATGCGCAGAGGATCGACGTGAAACTTCACCGCATACCAATAGGCGATCAACGGTCCCGAAAGCCCAAGCGAAATACCGCTGAACAGACTGATCAGCCCGATCTGCCAAAGCCGGCGGCGTTCATCCGGCCGCAGCGCCCGGGGCGCGCGATGATTGTCTTCAGACGGTTGCAGGCCATGCCCATGAAGCGGCTGTTCGGGCGTTGCATAGAGCAAAGCAGCTATCGACACAGCGATGACACCGCCGAACAGAAAAAGCGGACGGTAGCCGCTGGCCCCGGGCAACGCGTCGGGCCAAAGCGAAGGCGCGACGGCAAGAAACGCGCCCAGGCCCATGCCGAGAAACCCCGCCGCCGTATTCACGCTATAGGCCGCACCACGGCGACTGGCGGGAACATGGGTCGCAAGCCAGGCCAATTCGGCCGGCACAAAGCAGCCCGGGGCCCCGTTGGCTCCGCGACCGAAGCCCGCGAACACGGCACTTGCCCCGATTACCCACGGATTAGATGTCGATGCGGTGGCGAAGAAGGCCATCGCGGTGGCCAGTTCGTATCCGACCAGCAGCCGTTTGCTGCCGAATCTGTCGCTTGCCGGGCCGACCGCCAAGCTTAACAGCGCACCGATTACGAAACTTCCACCCAGCAATGCCCCAATGGCGGAACCTGTCCAATGCAAGAGCCGGAGATAGAGTGCGAAATCCACCACCAGACAGCCCTGGGCCAGGCTACGCAGAAAGCGTGCCAGGAAAAGCCGGCGAACCGGCGATGGCCAGGCCCCGAACAGGGGCGCCGGACGCCCGGACGGATCGCGTGGGAATGTCGGGTTCAAGCTGTCGGGGCCAGTCGCGGCATCGGTTCCAGCGTCATCATGAAGGCTTCCCGATTCCCGCCTGCGTAACCGTCTCTAACACATACGACGCATCAGGCAGCGAAAACCTCATCGGCCCGATAAACCTGGGGCACCAAACCCTGTTCAGCGGCATACCGCAAACACAGCTCGATCCCCGTGCGGTTTGCCTCCAGCCCATAGGGCAGGGGGTCTGGCCCGACAATCGGGATAAACCTTGCCTCTGCGCTGGGTTCGGTTGCCGCCGCCTTGGCTGCGACGAACAGCCGCATCAGTTCCGCCGGCAGCCACGGATGCACCGCCACCAGGTCGGATTTCAGACACAACAGATGATTGACCGGATAGGCCCCGGTCTTCCTGAACCAGGAAGCCGCCGCCGCCATAGGATTGGTGATCACCGGGCGCACGGCTGCTGGATCGATCCCGTTCAATGCGATCCCGGCGTCGATCTCGCCCGCCAGCAGTATCGCCTTCAGGTCCTGCCCGGGTGCGATGCGCACCACGTTGGGCGGATCGGCGTATTCCTGGACATGGGCGTCTTCCTCGGTCACCCAGGTAATGTCGCGGTGATCCACGCCATACTCATCCAACAGAATGCCGCGCACCCAAATCCCGGTCGTCTGGGAGAAGGCGCGCACCCCGACCCGCTTGCCGCTCAAATCAGCCGGCCCCCGAATCGGCGAGCCGGTCGCGCAGACCAGTGCCGCGTGGTGGAAGCCGCGCATCACCACGATCGGCAGCGCCTTGATCGGTTTGCCGAATGCATGCGCCTGCGCCAGCGTGGTCAACGCCATCTCGCACAAATCGAAATCCAGCGTTCGCACCATCCGCCGGAACGCTCGGGTGATCACAGGCACGTTCTCGAAGTCGAAGCGAATGCGCGGCGAGGCCACGGTTCCGTCCTTGATTGCGCGGACGTGGGGGTAGTTCGCAAACGCGGTGTGCAGCGTGACAGTGCTGGCCATGGTCGTCATCCCTTGATCCACCGATCCTACGCCGGGGCGCCGGCGTTGACACGCCCCCCGCCCCCCGGCTTGCTGGCGTCAAACCAAATGCCGCGAGGAAACCATGCAAATCGGCTTCAACCTGCCCATCAGCGGCCCGATGGCGACCGCCGAAGTGATGGGCAACATCGCCCAACTGGGTGAGTCGCTGGGCTTCGATTACCTGACACTGACCGACCACGTCGCCCTGCCAGACACCAACACACCGGGTTACCCCTATTCCACCAGCGGTTCGTTCTACACGCCGGACCCCGGCAACCGGGTGGAGCAACTGACTACCGCCGCCTGGGTCGCGGCCAAGACGAGCAAGCTACGCATCGTGCTGGCGGTGATGGTGGTGCCGCACCGGCCGGCGGTTCTGGCGTCGAAAATGCTGGCGACGATCGACGTGCTGTCGGGCGGGCGCCTCGTCGTCGGCATCGGCGCCGGATGGTTGCAGGTGGAACTTGAAGCCGTCGGCACGACTCCGTTCGCCGAACGCGGCGCGGTGACGGATGAATTCATCGACGCGATGCGAACGATCTGGACGCAGGAACGCCCGGTGTTTCACGGCAAATACACCCATATCGACGGCCTGCTGACCGACCCGAAGCCAGTGCAGAAGCCGCATCCGCCAATCTGGGTGGGCGGGGAGACCGGGCCTTCGATGCGTCGGGCAGCGCGGATCGGCGACGCGTGGTATCCGATCGGCAGTAACAACGCGAACCTGTTGGACACGCTGCCACGCCTGACCGCCGGTATCGCCAAAATCCGCCAGATGACTCAGGCGGCTGGGCGCGACCCGGCCAGGATGGGCATTGTCTATCGGGTCAAACGCCACGGCATGCCCGCCCCGGCGGCGACCGACGGCAACCGCAAACTGTTCACCGGCACCGTGGCGGACACGATCGACGACATTGCCGCCCTGAAGGAAATCGGCGTGACCGCGATTGATTTCGACTTTGAGGGGCGGGAGGCGGAGAAATCCGCCGCCGACATGAAAAAATTCCATAACGAGGTCTTGTCTAGGATTTAGATCAACACAACCTGCGGCGGTATGATCACCGCCGCAGCACAGCACGAACACAACCTCGGGTTTAATCTTCATCGCCAGAACCGGGCGGCGGAGGCTGAACCATACTATCGAAAAGCCTTGGCGCTGGCACCGGAGTTCAAGGAGGCCTGGATGAATTTGGGTCTCGCCGCGCTGGCGCAAAAGCGCCCCGAGGAGGCCTTGGCCTGCCAGCGGCGGGCTCTACGGCTCGATCCGAAAAGCGCGGATGCCCAGAACAATCTGGGCATGGCGCATTACGCCCAAGGCCACGTCGCCGAGGCAGAGAATTCTTTCCGAGAGGCACTGCGGCTGGCTCCGGCTCATGCGAATGCGATGTTGAATCTGGGCTCCACCCGGCAGATAGCGAACGATGTGGAGGAAGCTGAGGCGCTGTTTCGCCGGGCATTGGCTCTGGGCGTTGATGCGGCGCGGGGCAACAGCAATCTGTCGCTGGCGTTGATGGAGCAGGGGCAGGCCGAACAAGCCGAACGCGTCCTGCGCCAAGCCCTCGCCGACCGTCCCGACTACCCCGAGGCTCGGGCCAACCTGGCCTTGGCGCTGCTGACGCTGGGCAAGCTGGAGGAAGGCTGGGCGGCTTACGAATCGCGCTGGGCGGTGGAGGCGATGGGCGCGCCGGCCCCGGTCCTGCCGCAACCGCGTTGGACCGGCCAGAAGCTGAACGGGGAGACCGTGCTGCTGTATGCCGAACAAGGCTTCGGCGACACACTGCAATTCTGCCGCTATGCGCCGATGGTGGCCGCGGCGGGCGGACGGGTCGTGCTGGTGGTGCCCAAGGCGTTGCTGCGGGTGATGGCAACGCTGGAGGGCGTCGATACATTGCTGACCGAGGAGGACGATTGTCTGCCGGCATTCGACTATCATTGTCCGCTGCTGAGCCTGCCGTTTGCCTTCGATACCCGGATGGACTCGATTCCCGGCCCGCCTGCCTACCTTGCGGGGGATCCAGCGCCATGGGCGGATGTGCTGGCCGGGATGCCGGGCTTGAAAGTCGGGCTGGTCTGGGCGGGAAAATCGCGCACCGATCAACCGCATGCGGTGGCGATCGATCAGCGGCGGTCGATGCGGCTGGCGGATATGGCGCCGCTGCTGGATGTTCCCGGATGTAGTTTCGTTTCGCTGCAACTTGGCCCTCCGGCGCGCCAGATCGCGGACTCCGGGCTGCGCGATGTGGCGGAACGGCTGGCCGACTGGACGGATACGGCCGGATTGATCGCCGGACTGGATCTGGTGATCGCGGTCGATACCGCCGTCGCCCATCTGGCTTGCGCGCTGGGAAAGCCGGTATGGATGCTGAACCGGTTCGATTCCTGCTGGCGGTGGTTCCAGCAGCGCGAGGATACGCCCTGGTATCCGTCGATGCGGCTATTCCGCCAAGCCCGCCGGGGGGATTGGGCCGAGGTTATCCACCGCGCGGCTGGGGCCTTGGCGGGGCAGCCGGCCCAATAGGGCTGGCGGTGAAACACACGAATTGCTTGAAGGAAGCCGCCGGCCCCTATCCGTCATGGCGGGCCTGCGCCCGCCACGACGGTCTCCACCAACCGCTCGTCCATTAAAGCGGCTGATGCGCCTTATTCTGGAACCCTAAGCAACGCCGAAATTGATCAGATTGCGCACCGGGGCGCCCGATTTCAGCATCGCGAAGCCCTCGTTAATCTGGTTCAGCGTCACCTCTCCAGATACCAATGTATCCAGCTTCAGCCGTCCCTGGCGCCACAGCTCTAGCAACCGAGGCATATCCACCCGGAACCGGTTGCCGCCCATGCTGGTGCCCTGGATCTTGCGGTCGCGCAGGAAGTCGGCGCCGTGCAACTCGATCTTCGTGCCGAACGGGATCATGCCGATGATCGTGGCCACGCCGCCCGGCCGCAGCATCGCGAAGGACTGCTCCGCGGTGGCCTTCAGCCCGATCGCCTCGAACGAATAGGGCACACCCTTGCCCTCTGTCAGATCCTTCACTGCCGCGACCGGATCGACGTTAGAGGCGTTGATGGTATGCGTCGCCCCCATCTCCTTGGCTTTTTCCAGCTTGGAGGAGTTGGTGTCGATCGCGATGATCCGTTCCGCGCCGGCAATGGCCGCGCCGTTCACCGCCGACAACCCGATGCCACCGCAGCCGATCACGGCGACCGTACTACCGGCTTCGACTTTAGCCGCGTGGAACACCGCCCCAACGCCGGTCATTACGCCACAGCCGACCAGGGCGGCGCGATCCAGCGGGATTTCCTTGTTGATCTTCACCACTGCATGCTCATGCACCAGCATTTGTTCGGCGAACACCGACAGATTGAAGGCCTGGTGCAGCACTTGGCCCTTCCACTTCAACCGGCGCGCGACGCCGGGCAGCAGCTTGACCTCGTTGTTGTCGCACAGGTTGGTGTGGCCCGTGGTGCATTGCTCGCACTCGCCGCAGAACACCGACAGGCAGGTGATCACATGATCGCCGGGTTTGACGTAGGTGACATCTTCGCCGACCGCTTCCACCACGGCCGCTCCTTCATGGCCCAGCACCGCCGGCGTCGGATAAGGATAAAGCCCCTCCATGAAATGCAGGTCGGAATGGCACAGACCGGCATAAGCAGTCCGCAGCAGGACTTCCCGCCGTTTTGGCTTCTCGATCTCCACATCCTCGATGGTCAGTGGCTGGTGTGCGGCGTGAAAGACTGCGGCTTTCATGATTGGCTTCCTCTGGTTTTTGTACCGGAGCAAAGCCTAGCCGCGTTGCGCGCTGACGCCAATGCTTCTGGCGGTAAGGTTTCCAGTTGGGGAGGGGAATTTGCGGGGGTAACCCAAGCCGGGTGCGGCGTCGCACGCATGACGCCGCACTGCCGGTTCTGGCGGCTATCTCGCGGGAGAGCCGCCAGGCGGGGCGCTACCCTTCATCGATCCACCAGACATATCGTTCATGCTGCCGGCGTTGTCATGCATCGGCATAGTGCCGGAAGCGGAACCGTTGAAGGCCTGACCCTGACGGGCCGCCTGCAAACTTTGTTCATTCAGTTGATCCGCCGACATATCCGCGGACATGTCGCCCTTGCCCTGCATCATCCCGTCGTGCCGGCCGGCATGTTGTTTCATTGCCGAACTCGATCCGCCGGACCCTTCCTCATCGCTGGGCGACATCATATCGGGTGCCTGATTTGTCATATTGGAATGGCTACCTGTCGAACCGGCGGCCGGCGGGGTGTGCGTACTCTGGGCGAACGCAGGCGCGGCGGCCAACAGCGCCACTGTACAAACGGCCCGCGGCAAAAATGTTCTTGTCATCGTTATCTCCTTTCTGACTACCGTCGGGGCATTTGGCGCACAGTCCCCGCGTATAAAAATGCAGGTGGTGCCGATGGGGATCGACCGCCCATCACTTCCGGGTGCGTCCGGCCGATATTCGGACTTGCAGGCAGATGGGTTAGACGCTATTCAGCGTGTGTGAAAAACACTGTTCCCGTTTCGCGATTTTGGTACCGCTGGTATTCCCCGGCGGCATAGGATCGTGCACCAGTAGCAAGTCCCCAAAAGCCGCCCCATCCAGGCGGCTTTCGTATTTTATCATCGAAATTCGCTGAAGATGGATCGGCCTTGGAACCCCAACCAAGGAGCCTGTCATGCAACGTACCAGTTTCGATTTCGATGTCATTACCGGACCGGCGGTTCGACCGGCACCCAAGCCGCCAGCGAAGCCCGCGGCGGACCAGCAGCAGCCCGCGAATGCGTCGGAAAGCAGCGGCGGGAAGTGAGTGCTTGATTGTCGTGATTGACGGGTTAGGCTACTGGTCAGTAGCCCAGCTGGGCCAATCAACACGATAGGGAAGCATACCATGAAGCTGATGTGGTTCCATCTGATGCCATATACCGAACTCCCGGAGGACTTCAAACAGAAGCACCCCTCGGTCTGGGTCGATATCCATTCCTCGCTGTTCGATCCAAAGCGCGCGCATCTGATGTACAACGACTTCATGGACGAGCTCGAATACGCCGCCGACTGCGGTTATGACGCGATCTGCGTGAACGAGCATCATTCCAACGGCTATGGGTTGATGCCGTCGCCCAACCTCATCGCCTCCTCGCTGGCGCGGCGCACCACCGACGCTACGATCTGCGTCATGGGCAACTCGCTCGCGTTGTACAATCCACCGACGCGGGTGGCTGAGGAATTCGCAATGATCGACGTGATATCGGGTGGCCGGCTAATCGCCGGTTTCCCGGTCGGCACGCCGATGGACGGGTGTTTCGCCTATGGCCAGAACCCTAGCCAGCTGCGCGACCGGTATCTGGAAGCGCACGATCTGGTGATGAAGGCGTGGCAGGAGAAAGACACCTTCGCCTTCAACGGCCGGTTCAATCAGCAGCGCTATGTCAACATCTGGCCGCGCCCGATCCAGCAGCCGCATCCGCCGATCTGGATCCCGGGCGGCGGGTCGGTCGAAACCTGGCAGTGGTGCGCCGAGATGGACTATGTTTACTGCTACCTGTCCTATTACGGCCATAAAGTCGGCAAGGCCACGATGGATGGGTTCTGGGCCGAAATGGAACGCCTGGGCAAGGACCGCAACCCCTACCGGGCGGGCTTCGCGCAAACCGTTTGCGTTGCGGAAAGCCACGATCAGGCGATGGAGATGTATCAGGAAGCCGCCGAATACTTCTTCGGCCGCTGCCTGCATATCGACCCGCGCTTCGCCGCGCCTCCTGGCTATACCACCGAGGCAACGATGCGCTTTGGCCTGAGCAGTCAGGTCAGTGCCGCCGCCGCCAAGTCGGTTGCCCGTCCCACCGAAATGAAGGAACTGGTCGATGCCGGCTATATTGTCATCGGCAGCCCCAGTCAGGTGACCGAGCAGATCGTCGAACTGGCCGAGAATCTGAATGTCGGCAACCTGATGTTGCTGATGCAGTTCGGCAACATGAACAAGGACCTGACCCGCTACAACACCAGGTTGTTCGCTGAAAAGGTGATGCCGACGCTGAAGAAATTCTATGCGGAATGGGAACACCGCTGGTGGCCGAAGCCGATGCACGACGGGATTCGGGCGGAGGTCCCGGCCTGGAGCCCGACGATGCGCGCGGCGGAATAAGCCGGCTCTACGGGCTCTGAAGCCCAGGCAGTCCGGGGGCAGCGGGGGAACGCAACGCCAGCACCTTGAACAAATGCCCCATTGCCTCCGGGTCCGCCAGACGTTTGGCCGCCTGCGCCAATTCCGGCGCCTTTGCTGGTTGGCTGCGTGACAGACGTTCGGTGCGCTGGAACAGGCCCAACGCCGACAGGAAGGCGCCTTGGGTGTCGGGGCCCTGAACCGCCGCGCCCCGGGCCCGTGCAATGGCCGCGAGGTCGGCGAAATCGACATGCGCCGTCAGGTCGGCCGATCCCGCGACGGTCAGCGGGTTGACCGGGCGTTTATCCGCCAGCGCCTGCAAGCTGTCTCCGGCGGCGCTGCTTCGCGGCCCATAGTCCAGGAACAAAGCCGCCCCGGTCTGACGGTTGACCCGGGCCGCGACGGCGCCGACAAACGCCCGGGAAGCCTCGTTCAACTCGACAATATCGCCCTCACCAGTGGCGCGGCCCGTCGGAACGTCGTCCGGATCAGCCGGCTGTTCCGTCCATTCGCCGCCGGCCACAAACCGCTCGGTCCACCCATCGCCACGACGGACGAATTGCCGGATCGGCAGGGCATCCAGGAATTCGTTTGCCAGCAGGATCAGCGGCTCATCGGGCACGGTGCCAAGGTCATCATGCCATGTCGCACCGGGGATACGGGCGGCCTGCACGGACCGCAGGCGAGGGGACGTTTCAATCAGGTGAACGCGCAGCGCAGCGGCGAAGTCGGGCGCGACCCCGCGAATGGCGCGTAGCGCGTCGGCCATCAACGTGCCTCGACCCGGCCCGGCCTCGGCGAGAACAACCGGGGTTGGGCTACCGAGCAGTTGCCATGTGACAGCGGCCCACAGGCCGATGATCTCGCCGAAAACCTGGCTGATCTCTGGGGACGTCGTGAAATCAGCAAACGGGTCGTGCGATGCGTAATAGATCGCATTGGCCCGAGCCATGAACCGGTCCAGGCGTTCCGGGACCAGGGCCGTTGCAGCCATGACGCAGCCTGTCAGCGAACCGGACGGGACGTTTGCGCCCGGGCGATGAGCCAAAGTCCGGCCAGCAGCATCGGAATCGAGAGAATCTGCCCCATTGTCGTGCCGAAAGACAGAAACCCCAGAAATGCGTCCGGTTCGCGGAAATACTCCCCAACGATCCGCGCGACCGCATAGCCGGACAGGAAGATCCCGGTCAGCATGCCGAAGCGGCTTCGGATAGCCTCCCGGCGGGACAACACGAACATCAGCGTCGCCAGCAGCACGCCCTCCATCAGGGCTTCGTATAACTGGCTGGGATGTCGCGGAACCATGCCGCCGCGCGGGAAAATCATCGCCCAGGGCAGCCATTCCGGCGCCGGACGGCCCCAGAGTTCGCCGTTGATGAAGTTGGCGATGCGTCCCAGGCCAAGCCCGATCGGCGCGACGACAGCGACCCGGTCGGCGAAGCCCAGCAGCGGAATGGCGTTGCGCCTGCAAAAGATGGTCACCGCGACAGCGACCCCCAGCATGCCGCCATGGAAGCTCATGCCGCCCTCCCAGACGGCCAGGATCATTGACGGGTGCGCCAGATACACGCTGGGTTGATAAAACAGAACGTAGCCCAGGCGACCGCCCAGCACGACACCCAGAGTCGCCCAGGTCAGGAAGTCATCCACCTGTAGTTCGGACGCGACGGCGGGGGCCTGGCGGACCAGCCGGCGGACCAAACGCCAGCCCACGACAAGACCGGTAATATAGGCCAGCGCGTACCAGCGGATACTCAGCGGGCCAAGTTGGACGATGACCGGGTCGAACTGAGGAAACAGCAGGACCGGAATCATACGTATTTACCCACGCTTGCCAGATGGTTCTGGACGTAGCGGCGGATTCCTTCCTCCAATGAGGTGAACTGACCGCCGTAGCCGGCGCCGCGCAGTCGCCCCATCGGCGCCTGGGTGAAGGATTGGTATTGGCCGCGCAGGCTGTCCGGCATGTCGATGAACTGCACGGCGCGCGGCTGCCCCGCCGCGTCGGACACCGCATGCGCCAGGTCCAGATACGTCCGGGCCTGGCCGGTGCCCAGATTGAACAATCCGCTGACCGCGGGCTTTTCCATCAGCCACAGCATCACATCGACCACGTCGCCGACCCAGATGAAGTCGCGCGCCTGGGCGCCATCGGCCAGACCCGGCTGGTCGGATTTGAACAGACGGGCAGGCAATCCGGCCGCAATCTCATCGTACTTGACCTTGACCACAGAGATCATGCGCCCCTTGTGGTACTCGTTTGGGCCATAGACGTTGAAGAATTTCAGGCCAACCCATTGCGGCGGCTGCTCCCGTCGGGTCACCAGCGTTTTGGCCACCAGCAGATCGAACGCGTGTTTGGTCCAGCCATACAGGTTCAGCGGCCGAAGCCGTTCCAAAGCCGGGATTGAAAATTCATCCTCGAACCCCTGGGCGCCGTCGCCATAGGTCGAGGCGGAGGACGCATAGATGAAGCGAACGCCACGGTCGGCACTCCATTCCCACAGCCGCCGGCTGAGTTCGACATTCGTCGCCCAGGTATGGTCGCCATCGACCGCCGTGGTTTCGCTGACCGCGCCAAGGTGAAACACCATCTCGACCGGTGGGCGGGTGTTCAGGAACGCATCCAGATCGTCCGGATGGATCAACCGGCTTGGCGGATGGGCCGCGAGGTTATGCCACTTGCCGTCGCTTCCCAGCGTATCGACGACAACGGTTTCGTGCCCGCGACCAGCCAGTACGGCTTGCAGGTTGGAGCCAATGAAGCCGGCGCCGCCAGTTATCAGGATCATGAGTATCCTATATACGGACCAGCGGGCGGTGCGAAAGCCGTCACCTGAGCAGGAGCATCCCATGAGCGATCGGCCCCGATTTTTCGATGACCTTGCCGGCGTGGCGGGCGGCGCGTTTTCCGCCCTGGCCGGGCTGCGCGACGAAACCGAGGCTATGCTTCGGGCGAGGTTGGACGACCTGATCCAGCGCCTTGACCTGGTGCGCCGGGAGGAAATGGAGGCGGTTCAGGAAGTGGCCGCCAACGCCCGCACCGGTCAGGAGGCGGCCGAAACTAAAGTAGCCGAGTTGGAGGCGCGCCTTGCCGCGTTAGAGACCAGGGTAGCCGCCATCGAGTCGGCGGGCGCGGATGTCGCCTTACCGGAGGACGGCCTGTAGCACCGAAGGGTCCTTCAGCCGCAAAAATTCGCCCCCAAAACATGACATTTCCGCGAATCACCGGCATGTGGAACAAAAGTCATCCCGTGGCTTCGCGAAAATGATCCCTTGGTACTTGCGGCTGGTGCGGACACACGAATAGGGTTGAGACGTAGCCAACTCCGGGCGACCCCGAAATGGGTTTCAGCGCAACGCTGCCCGGGGGTGAAGGCTACGCTCGGCCTTCCTTTTGACGGGAGACCCCGCATGTCGGCATCGCTGACCACCTCGTTCGATAACGCCGCCAATCCCCTTGATATGATGGAGCAAATCGTCGCCGCGAATGATTGGGAATTCGACCGCCGCAGTGATTCGGAAATGGCCGCCGAGGCCCCCGGACACTGGTGCGACTACGGATTGTTTTTCAACTGGTCGCACGAAATCAGCGTGATGCATTTCACTTGCGCGTTCGATCTGAAAGTGCCGGAAAAGCAACGTCTCCCGCTGTTCGAACTGCTGGCCCTGGCCAACGAGAAACTCTGGCTCGGGCATTTTGGGCTGGAGGGCGACGAAGGCACGCCGGTGTTCCGCCACGCCGTGCTGCTGCGCGGCACCAACGGCGCGTCGGCGGAAAGCCTGGAAGACCTGGTGGATATCGCCCTGACCGAATGTGAGCGATTCTTTCCGGCGTTCCAGTTCGTGCTGTGGGGCGGAAAGTCTCCAGCCGACGCCATGGCGGGGGCGATGCTGGATTGCGTCGGCGAGGCCTAGGCCAGGCTGGTCCGTGCCGTGGCCGGGTGCGTCTCGGTCACGGCAGGACACTCACAGGACGCGGTGGCGTGGCGTTGTAAGGCTGCGGCGATCGGGCTAGGACTAGCCGCGAAACGGGGCCGAAAATGATGCACGACACCACATCCTCCATGGGCGCTATTCCGCCGATTCTGCTGGTTGGCTGCGGCCGTATGGGCAGCGCGATGCTGTCCGGCTGGCGGGAGCAGGGGCTCGCGCCATCGGTTGCCGTCGATCCCTCGCCATCTGCCGCATCGTTCGCTGGTCCGGACATGACAGTTGTCGCGGACGTGTCCGCCATTCCGCCGGAATTCATGCCCGCCGCGGTCGTGCTGGCGGTGAAGCCGCAAAATGCCGCCGCGACCTTGCCCGATTATGCGCGTTTCGCCCCCAACACGGTTTTTCTGTCGATCATGGCCGGGCGAACGATCGGTGGGATCGGCGCGCTGCTGGGCTCCGCCGCCGCGATCGTCAGGGCGATGCCAAATACCCCGGCCGCGGTGCGCCAGGGCGTGACCGTGGCCTGCCCCAGCCCCCACGTCTCGACCCCACAAAGGGCGTTGTGCGACCGACTGCTGCAAGCCATCGGCAAAGTGGCCTGGGTGGAGGATGAAGTGCTGCTGGACCCGGTGACCGCGGTCTCTGGCAGCGGACCCGCCTACGTGTTCCTGCTGGCCGAACTGATGGAACAGGCCGCCATCGAGCAGGGCATTCCGCCCGATCTGGCTCGGTTATTGGCGCGTCAGACTGTCTCCGGCTCCGGCGCGCTGCTGGCCGCCAGCCCGGACGATGCGGCTTCACTTCGGATCGCCGTCACCAGCCCGGGTGGCACCACCGCCGAGGCGCTGTCGGTATTGATGAATCCGGACGCCTGGCCGGCGGCGATGTCGCAGGCAATTGCGGCGGCAACCCGCCGTTCCCGCGATCTGGCGGGTTGAGACGGTGAACGCACGGACCATCTTCATCCCATGAACGATACAGAATTCGATACCGCTCTGGTCACTGCCGCCTTTCGGCTCGCTGGCGAGCAGGGGTGGCGCAAAATCAATGTGGCTTTCGCCGCGCGCGAGGCTGGGCTGTCCCTGGCCGAGGCGCGGGGGCGGTTTCCATCGAAAGCCACAATCCTGTTGCGGTTCGGCCGGCTGGCGGATCAGGCGGCGTTGACCGATGCCCCAATCGAGGGATCGGTTCGCGACAAGCTGTTCGACCTGCTGATGCGGCGTTTCGATTTTCTCCAGCTTCATCGCGCCGGGGTGCGGTCGCTGCTGCGGTCGCTGCCGATGGATCCCCCGATGGCCTTGCTGCTGGCCTGCGCCTCGCGGCGTAGCATGCGGTGGATGTTGCAGGCAGCTGGCGTTTCGGCAACCGGGCCGCGTGGGGAGTTGCAGGTCAAAGGCATGATGGCGGTCTGGCTATGGGCCGTTCGCGCCTGGGAACGGGACGAATCGGACGACCTGACCGGGACCATGGCGGCCGTGGACGCCGCCTTGCAACGCGCGGAACAGGCGGCTTCATGGCTGGGTGGGCATCGCGAAACCGTCCCGCCGCCAGCCGATCCGGAGGAGACCGACGCGATCGAGGAGCCTCCGCTGCCCGAAGAAGACGAAGTGTGACAACGCCATCGCTTCAGGCCCGCATCGACGCGGCAATGGATCTGGCCGAACGGGCCGGGGAAATGGCGATGGCAATGCGGCCGTTGCCCGGTTCAGGCGGCGGCAAGCTAAAGGGGCCGCAGGATTGGGTGACCGAAGCTGACCGGGCGGTCGAGGAGTTTCTCTCGGGCGAACTCGCCGCGGCGTTTCCCGAGGACGGCTTCCAGGGCGAGGAAGGCGGGATTTCGCGCGGCGGGGCGTTGCGCTGGGTGGTCGATCCGATCGACGGAACCTCCAATTACGCCAGGGGTGGGGCGCGGTTCTGCGTCTCGCTGGCGTGCATGGAAGGCGATACGCCGCTGATTGGTGTTGTGGCGGCCCCCGCGTTGCGGGAATCTATGTGGGCATGGCGCGACGGCGGCGCGTGGCGGAACGGGGATCGGATTCGCGCGGCGGAGACCACCGATCCGAGCCAGGCAATCATGGAAGTGGGCTGGTCGCGCCGGCGGCCGAATGCGGAGTACATTGCCGTTTGCCAGCGTGTGCTGGCGGATGGTGCTGGCCTGCGGCAGGGCGGGTCAGGGGCGCTGGGCCTGGTCGATGTCGCGGTCGGGCGACAGGACGGTTATGCCGAGTTGCACATCAATCTGTGGGATGTCGCCGCTGCGCTGGTCATTCTGCGGGAGGCCGGTGCGAAGGTCAGCGATTTTCTAGCCAATGACGGGGCGACGAAGGGGAATGGAATCGTCGGCTGCGCGCCGGGTCTTGCCGCCGCCTGGTCAGATTTGCCGGGGTTGCCGGCGCCGGTTTGAATCGGACCCGGCCGCCCGCTGGCCCGGCGCAGACGCGAAAACCAGCCGAAACTTCAAACCAATCCAGCTAACATTCGCACCTCAAGCGGTGGCTTGACGATATATCAAAAGGCAGGTCATTCCGGGTAACGGAACAGGAAATGACCGATGTCGATTGGAGTGCCGCCAGCGATCCCTGATGGAAGTAATCCATCTCGTGTGGTTTGGCTCGACGGCCTGCGGGGGATCGCCGCCATACAGGTCGTGCTGTTGCACTACGCGTCAGCGTTCCTGCCGGGTATAGGCCTGCTTGATCCTGCTTTAATTCATTATAACTGGGAAACTATATTCATCCGTACGCCATTATTCGTGCCCTTCGACGGATATTCGGCCGTTTATATCTTCTTCGTCCTCAGCGGCGTCTCCCTGACTTATGCGTTCAGCCGCCAGCCCGTCCGCTTTTTGCGGAATATCCTGCGCCGTATCGTTCGACTGGGGCTTCCCATGGCCGGCGCGACCCTGCTGGCTGCCATTTGGTTTGCCATGTGGCCGGACGCCCATGTCCGCGCAGGGACAATCACCCGGTCGCTGAACTGGCTGGCGGCCGGCGGCCCCGCAACGGTCTCCGCCGGATCGCTCCTGCACCAGATCGGCCTGGAGGGTATGTTCGCCGGGTATGCGGGAATCAGCGTATTACCCGCTCGGATTCAAAGCCTCCTGGGGCTGATACCTCTGATGACTTCATTCGATGCGCCTTTGTGGTCATTGCATATCGAACTCGCTGGATCCGTCATGATCCTGGGGCTGGTGATGCTGAAGGACGCTATCCGGCCGCCGATACATACGACCGTTTGCGTTATCCTGCTGTTCATGTTGTCGGCCAGCTTCCTGGGTTTGTTCATAGTGGGGCATCTGGCCGCCAGATGGCTTCGCACGCCGTCCTCTCGCCGATCCAACCCGATGCTCGGCTCCGGGTTGGTCTGTCTCGGCATCCTGTTGTGTACCAGCAAAACAATGGACGTTTTCGAAGGGCTACGATGGATTCTTCCGGGTCCTTTCCTCGGGCGCTGGGAATATCCCGGCGTCGTTCAGCCAATGTATGGCGCGGTTGCCCTTTTCTTTGGCATTTGCTGGCTGCCTCGCCTTCAGGTTTGGCTTGGCGTCAAGCCGGTCCGGTGGTTCGGGAAAATATCGTTCAGCCTTTATCTGACACATTGGCCAATTCTGTTTACCGTCGTTTCGGCTTGCTTCGTTGCGGGTGTTCCGCATGCGTCTTATTCGCAAAGCATCTTTATGGCGACGATGGCCGGGCTCGGGATCAGCATCCTGGCAGCCGGGCTTTTTGAGATGTTCATCGACCGCCCTTCCATCCAGCTAAGTCGCAAATTCGGCGCCGGCGATCCCGTCGTCACCTTCATCAAGCCAAGCCCGCCGCGGACCCGCGAGGAGCAATAAGCCATTGTCACCCTGTATCCCCGGTAGTTGTTCCGGCGATCGCCGCCTGGCAACCCCCTTGCTCATCTCAGCAATCCGTATAACTCCCATCTCGCGCCGGGGCCGGCAGGCACCATGTTCAGGCAGTCTTCAGGGGGCCTCAATGGCAAGCTATGATTTCGTCACCGTCAACGTATTCACCGACGAGCGTTTCGGCGGAAACCCACTGGCCGTATTGCCTGATGCGAACGGTCTGACCGATTCTCAGATGCAGGCCATCGCGGCGGAGTTCAATCTGTCCGAAGCCACCTTCGTGCTGCCGCCTGACGACCCAAGGCACCACGCCCGGGTGCGTATTTTCACCCGCCAGCATGAGATGCCGTTCGCCGGTCATCCCAATGTGGGAACCGGGTTCGTGTTGGCGACGATGGCGGGCGACCCGCCGGAACACTATACGTTCGAGGAAATCGCCGGTCTGGTCCGCGTGCATATCCTGCGCGATGCGAACCGCCGGATTTCGGGCGCGCGGATCGCCGCGCCGCGATCCCTCAGCATCGATATCGGTCTTCCGGTGGAGGTTGTGGCAGCCTGCGCCAGCCTGTCGCCGGATGACATTGCCACCTTGTCGCATACGCCCCTGGTGGCATCGGTCGGCACGCCGTTCGTCCTCGCCGAGGTCGCCAGCGTCGAGGCTCTGTCGCGCGCGGCGCCCGACGTTAGTGCTTTCCGTTCGGCGTCTGGCCAGTTTCCAACATTGGACGGGCGGATCGCGCTGTATCTGTACGCCTGGTTGCCCGGCGATGAGCGGCGGATCAGGGCGCGCATGTTCGCCCCGCTGGGCGGCACGGCCGAGGATCCGGCGACCGGCAGCGCGGCCGCCACGCTCGCTGCGCTGCTGACGTCCATCGCACCGGGCGACAATCTCGATCTGTCCTATGCCATCGAGCAGGGCGTGGAAATGGGGCGTCCGAGCCTGATACTCGCGTCCGCGGTGAAGTCGGGGGAAGGGCCAGTGTCGGCGAGCGTCGCTGGCAGTTGTGTGCCGGTGTCGCGCGGAACGCTGGTCGTTTAGGCGCAACGCGGCGGCGGGTCAGGGTTCGCCTTGAAATAACCGCTTCGATGGACGCGCGGCCGGTGGAGACCGTCATGGCGGGTCTGCGCCCGCGATGAAGATGAGACGCCGACGGCTCCCGTCAAACGATTCGTTTATTTCGACGCGTATCCTTACTCCGCCGCCTTCGCGCGTGCCATCCGTCGGTTGGGCCGGCATACATCCTTTGCCAACCCGAGGGCTTCCAGCAGCTTCACGAACCCATAGATCAGATCGATCTCCCACCAGCGATGGCCGTGACTGGCGGAGCGCGGGTCGGCATGGTGATTGTTGTGCCAGCCTTCGCCGCTGGTCAGGATAGCGACCAGCCAGTTGTTGCGGCTTCTCTCGCCTGTCGGGTAGTTCTGGTAGCCGAACAGATGGGACAGGGAGTTCACCGACCAGGTGATGTGCCACACCGCCACGATGCGGAAGAACACGCCCCAGACCAGCAGGCTGCTGCCAAACTGAACCGCCTGTGCGATCGTCCCGCCACCGATCAGGCTGGCGGCGAATCCAGCGCCGAAAAAGACCAGCCAGGAACCCATGACGATGGTCGGGTACAACAGCGTGCGTTCAAGCCGGCGGTAGAACGGATCGCGCAGAATGTCCTTGGCATAACGGTCGTAGATGCCCAGACGAGACAAATCGCCGTTCCTGACTAGCATCCAGCCAACATGGCCCCAAAGAAACCCGGCCAGCGGGCTGTGCGGGTCGTCCCGCCGGTCGGAGTGTTCATGGTGCCGGCGATGCACCGCGACCCAACGGGCCGGCGTGTCCTGCATGCAGCAGACGCCCAGGATAGCAAATCCGTATTCCAGCCATTTCGGGCAAACCAGTCCGCGATGGGTCAGCAAGCGATGAAAGCACAGGTTGATACCCAAACCGCCGAAGACATAGGTTCCGGCGACCGCCAGAATGACGCCAGTCCAACTGAAGCACCATGGCAGCAACACCAGCAGTGCCAACGCGTGATAAACGCCGACGGTGATCGCGTAAGCCCAGACGATTTGGCTGGTATCGACCGCCGCGGGCAGCGGCAGCCGGCTTCGTGCGGCGTCGGCCGCTTCATGGGTTTGGCTCACGCAAATCCTCTCGAACGACCTCGGTTGCGGCGCTTGTGCGTTTGGCGTTGCGACTGTCATCGCACGGATCGTCACGATACCGCGAGGTGTTAAACCGCCCCCGGCGCGTCAATCGTGTGAAGCTTGTGCTTAAACGCCGTGTGGCCGCTAAATCACCGGGGTGGCGACGACGTATTGCCGAAACGCTGGCCGTTCGCACAGCCGATCGTACCACGCCCGCAGTGCCGGCATGTCCGGCCGGCTTAGTCCCTGATAGTTCATGTTGAACCAGCGATGGGCATGCACGCCCCAGGGAATATCGCACAGGCTGAAATCGGCGCCGGCGATAAATGCCTGCGTGTTCAACTTGGCTTCGATGATGCGCCAGGCGACGGCTGTTTCCTTGATTGCGACTTCGACGGCGGCCAGATCGCGTTTATCCGCCGGGGTGCGCACCAATCCCCAAAACACGCCCGTCATCGGGCGATTGAGCACGGTCTGCTGCGCATCCATCCAATGGTCAATGTTGGCCCTGGCGTGGGCCTCCGTTGGCCACAGCGGTGTTCCCGAGGCATGGACCTGGGCGAGATAGCGGCAGATCGCGTTACTCTCCCACAGCGTAAAGTCGCCCTCTTGCAGGGTTGGTACCAAGCCGGTCGGGTTCATGGCCCGATAATGTGGCGTATCGGTCTTGCCGAACGCCCCGCCGACGTCAATCCGTTGAAACGGAAGCCCAAGCTCCCCCAGCGTCCACAGGACTTTCATCACGTTGCTGGAGGTCGGGCGACCCCAAACGATACGATCCGAGCCGATACGATCCGAGCCGATATGGTCCGAGCCGATATGGTCTGAGACGGTTCGGCCGGCGGTATCAGTCCCGTCGCTATCAGACATCGGCATCCCCTTTAGCCCTGCCGGCGGATGCTAATCCGGCCGCCGTCAGCCGACAACTTGCATCCGACGGCCAAGCGGCGCACACCCGCGATTATGCAACGTCTGCCACCGCGTACGCTCGCCGTGTTCGCTGCCCTAGGGGCGGCGGCGGCACTGGGAATCGCCTATGCCTCGGAAATCTGGGGCGAACTCGTGCCCTGTGCGCTTTGCTTGCAGGAGCGTTGGCCCTATCGAGTCGTTATCGCGCTGGGCCTGGTAGCAGCCATCGCCCCGACCCGGTGGGTGCGATGGTTGCTGATGCTGGCCCTGATCGCCTTGCTGGCCGACGCCGCCATCGCCGCGGTGCATGTCGGTGTTGAGTTCGGATGGTGGCCAAGCCCGCTGCCGGAGTGCATGGCGCCGCATGTCTCCGGAGCCACGATCGCGGAGCGTCTGGCCTCCATGCCCGCGCGTCCATCGAAGGCGTGCGAGGACCCCACATTCCTCATTCCCGGCCTGCCGCTGTCGATGGCTGCGATGAACATGCTGTTTGCGCTTGGCTTCGCCGCGGTGCTGGCCATGGGTTTGCGGGGCCGCCGCGGTTCGTGAAGGAAGTTTAACGGATCGCGATATCGCCACATTTTGGGCGGCGTTTGGACGTGATGCGGTGGTCAACATGACGTTGTGGTCGTTCAAACTGTTTCAACATGCGCTGGCTTGTCATGATCGCCGCCCTGGCATGGGCGCTGCCGGCCCGGTCTCAACCGGCGATTCCGCCTGCGCTGCTGGATTATGCCGGCAGCGCCCTGGGTGATTTGATCGACGGTGCGCGCCAGCAGGCCATCGCCGACGGCGTCCGGCCAATCCCACCCGGTATTTATCGCGCGCTGCTGGGGTATTTTCCCGCGGCCTTGCTACAACGGTGCCGGTTCGCGGTGGGTAGCAGCCGGGCGTTGACGTTGCCGGCGCTGGCGTTCTCCTA
This sequence comes from Acetobacteraceae bacterium, assembly GCA_027353465.1. Classification (GTDB taxonomy): domain Bacteria; phylum Pseudomonadota; class Alphaproteobacteria; order Acetobacterales; family Acetobacteraceae; genus Rhodopila. The sequence goes on from DAIEHR010000409.1 coordinate 27,148, forward strand.
CGGCGATGCAACTGCGATCACCCTGGGCGATGTGGTGCTGTTCAAATCCGAACGTGTCGCGGACAGCGACCTGAAGGTCTGGGCGCACGAACTGACCCATGTGATGCAGTATCAGCGCTGGGGGATCAACGGCTTCGCGGAGCGTTATGTGCGCGACAGCCAGGCTGTGGAGCAGGAGGCGATCGATAACGCCAACCGCTTTTCCGCGTGGCGGCCCCGCGACGGGCGGCCCTGAACGCAACCAGTTCCCAACTGATTCGTTCCAAGCAAGCGGCCTTTTGGCCGCGAGACAATCAGGAGCGAATCATGGACAAAAATCGGGTCGAAGGCGTCGCACATCAGGCCAAGGGCGCGGTTAAGGAAGCCGTGGGCAAAGTCACTGGCGACAAGAAGACCCAGGCTGAGGGCGCCGCCGAGAAGGCCGCCGGCAAGGTTCAAAATGCCGCTGGCGGGGCAAAAGATGCCGCCAAGGAATGGACCAACCGGTAAGCCCGAGAAGGGGCGCGCGCTACGGCGCGTGCCCCCGTTCAGGCACCGTCGAGAAAGCGCCGAACCGCTGGGACTTGCTTCATCGCCGCCAGCTCGTCCACCGAGGGAAGTTGCGGCCGGTCGCGCTGGATGTTGACCATGCACAGAAAACCGAGCGGCTCGTTCTGGGTTGCGCGAAACTGGTGCCATTTCCAGGCCGGAATGGACACGAGGTCGAACTGCTTCACGGCCCGCACCTCCTCGCCAACCATGCAGTCGCCTCGGCCGCGCAGGATCATGACCGCGTGGGCATGTTCATGGCGCTCTAAAGTCGAGTAGCCATTCGCGTCCATCTCAAAATACCGCAATTCGCAGCCGAGCGCGTCCTCGTGAAACAGCACCTGGCGGGAGATGTCCTTGAACGGGGCGGAACCGTCCTGCTTATAGGGTTGATGCGCGACCGCCTCCCACCGGAAGTCCTCGGTGACGGGGCGGAAATTCGGGGCTTGCTCGATGTCCATCTTCGGTACTCTTCCGTCGTCGCGCGTTACAGCGAAAATTCGCCTACCGCTCGGGTAAAGCGTTCGGTTTCCTCGGTAATGTTCTCACCGGCAAGCAGAAGGTTGCCGCCGATCAGCAACATCGTATCGTTGCCGTAGAAATCAATGATTTCCTTCGTCCGCTCTAGCGTCATGCCGCCGGCCGGCACCGGCAGTGCGGGTTTCATTCCATTCCCGGCGTGGCGCGCGTTGGCGGCCAGATCGCGGCAGGTTTCGCGGGAATAGCCGAACCGGCCGCCGTAGCCGGGAAAAATCACCGAATCCGCGCCCAGCAGCGGGAACAGCTTGCCGATCAGCAGTTCAGGCGCGATCCGGGCGGCGCCGCCCATGCTGGGATGGGCGAAGAAGGCGATGTCGGGGAATTCGCTCACCAGCGCCTGCATCGCGGGAAAGCCGCAGATCATCGGCGCCAGCATCGCGCAGTCCAGCCCTTCGTCACGGGCCAGCGCCGCCCGGGCGCCCATTTGATCCAGGTTGCCCGTCAGGCTTGGAATGTAGCGTGTCGGATGGCCAGTGGATCGCACGCCTTTTGCCACCGCCGCCGCGCACGCGCTGACCCTGTCGGCGAACCGGGAGTAGGACTGATCGGCCAGGCCATGATCGTCCTTGATGAAGTCCAACCCGCCGCGCGTCAGGCGTTCGGCCAGGGTCGCGAGATCCTTGGCTGGCAAGCCCTGTGGCTTCAAAGCCGACCCCGTCAGTGCCCGTCGCGGCAGGCCGAGGCGTTGCCGCAACCCGGCGATACCATGCCTCGGACCGCCGAACAGTTGCGTTAGGCTGCTGGGAAGCGCCACGTCCTTCAGGACAACATCGTCATGCAGCGAGGTGTTGCCGAACAGCATGTTCAGCAACTGCCCAGCATCCTCCCCAACGGTCGCCGTGGCCAGGCCGATATCGACCGCGAACACGCCGTTGCCCAGATCCCGGATATGTTCGACGGAGCCAACGATATCCGACAGCACCATCTCGTCGCGGATCGCCGCCAGCGGCATTTCGACGCTTTGCTCGACCGCGATGCCTTGGGCGCGGGCCTCGATATCCGCGGCGGAGTTGCGGACATGGTAGGTGACGGTGAAGCGTTCGCTCATGTGCGCGGCACCACCAGGGCATCGACGGCGATGGCGCCCGAGGCGCCGAGGATCACCGGGTTGATATCGATCGCCTGTAGTGAATCCCCCAGCGCCAGGGCGGCGGATTGCAGATGCATCAGCAGATCGACGAAGGCGCCGTTAGCGCCGGGATGCTTCCAGCGCGGGCTGGCCAGCACGCGGCCCAACGCGCCTTTGGCCAAGCCAGCTTCGACCGCCGAACGGCTGACCGGCAACGGGAAGGTGACGACATCGTGCAGCGCCTCCGCGAAGATGCCGCCCAGC
>DAIEHR010000411.1 GCA_027353465.1 Acetobacteraceae bacterium
CCGTTTCGATGACCGTTCATTTGCCTTGGGGTGCCATCGTCGTTTGTTTCCGCCTCTATCGAAACGACCTGCCCACCCAACCACTGCTCGGTTGCTCTATGCTTATAGCGGAAGAAGGCAATCGGCCCGAAACCCACCACGATATCGACAGCGACGCTCACTGTCAGTTCGTTTCCGGTTCGTGTGAAGGTCAGCGCATGTTCCCCGATCTTGTCGCCCTTGCGTATTATATTGAAAGTCAAACGATCCCCGGCTGGTATCGGTAACGCCGCCTGAAGCGAACCGAACGGAGCAACCGCCAGCCCGCCCATCAGCAACCGCCGTCCGATCATGCAGGCCTCTCCATCACATACAACCCCACGTCGATCGTTCCCGCTCTGAATCCACCCTCGCAATACGCCAGGTAATAGTCCCACATCCGCCGGAACCTCGCGTCAAATCCCATACGCTCGATCTCTGGCCACGCCGCATGAAATCGCTTGCTCCACTCAGCAAGAGTCCAGGCATAGCTGGTTCCGAACGTCTCGATCGAGCGTAGTTTCAGTCCAGCGCGATCCGCCTGCCGGCGGATTTCGGCGATGGTCGGCAACATGCCGCCGGGGAAGATATACTGCTGAATGAAATCGGTGCAGCGGCGATACCCCTCGAACTGAGCCTCTTCAATCGTGATCGCCTGGATCACCGCCCGGCCGCCCGGCTTCAACCGGTTACGCAGCGTGGCGAAGTAACTCGGCCAATAGGATTCGCCCACCGCTTCCATCATTTCAATTGAAACGATACGATCGAACTGGCCGGACACGTCGCGGTAATCCTGCAGGCGCAGATCGGCCTCCGGCAGCCGTTCGCGCGCATAGGCCAACTGCTCCGACGACAGCGTCACGCCCGTTACCGAACATCCCGCCGCCCGAACCAGCTGTTCGGCCAGCCCGCCCCAGCCGCACCCGATTTCCAGCACGGCTTGCCCTGGTTCGGTCTGCATCAGCTCGATTGCCCGCCGTTGCTTCGCCAGTTGCGCATCTTCCAGAGTCTGATCGCGTGAGGCAAACAGCGCCGACGAATAGCTCATGCCCGCATCCAGCCAGGTGCGGTAGAACGCATTGCCCAGATCGTAATGATGCTGGATGTTGCGCTTGCTGCCGCGCTTGGTGTTGGCATTCAAGCGGTGCATCCAGCGGTTCCGCAGCCGCTGAAACCAGTTGGCGTCGAACGCATCGCTTAGAGTGGGCATGTTGATCCCGGCAAGCTCGATCAACGCCGGTAGATCGGGGCTGTCCCAGTCGCCATCCATATAGGCTTCGGCAGCGGCGATATCGCCGTGAAACAGCAGCCGGCGCAACGTCCGCCACCGTCGCAGCACCAACACGCCCTCGGGTCCTTGGGTGCCTTCGTGCGACAGCCGCAGCCCCGATGGCGTCACGATGGTAAAGCGTCCTGTATGGACGCGGGAGAACAGCGCGCGGGACAGCCGGCGCGCCAGCCACCCCAGATCGGGCGCAGCTGGATGCGAGACATCGATCGATACGTCGGACATGCGTCAGCCCTGCTGCGAAGAAACGATAGTGACTTCATGGTCGGGGGCGGGGGGGCGGGGCTCAAGCCGCATGCATTTCAGCCACAGCTTCGCGGCCTCCCAGTGAATCGCGCCCAGCACCTTCACGCTCAGCAACCCGAACCGCAGCAGCATTGAAGCCAGGGCGCGATCCGAGATCTCCTGCCGCCGCCCGGTGAATGATGCGGTGATGACCCGACCCGCGGCGTCGTCGCCATGCACCACGACGGCGGTCGTTTCGTGTGGTGGCACCACACGGAATTCATACGTCATGTCCATCCGCATGAACGGGGACACATAGAACGCCTTGTCGCAGTGCTGCTGGATGGTTGCCGACGCCGGCTGCTCGACCGGAATCAGATAGGAATGGCGCTGCCCGAAGGTGTTGTTCACCTCATACAGCAGCGCCATCAATGTCTCGTCCCGCCGGTAGCAGAAGAACACGCTGATCGGATTGAACGCATGACCCATAATCCGCGGCATGCACAGCAACCGGATTGCCCCGCCATCCGGCATCAACCCGGCGGCCGCGAGCGCCTGTTCAACCTGCAGGCGCAACGGCGTCGCCGATCCGTCCAGATGGTCGCGGTCATGGAAGGCAACCAGGTTGAAACGGTTGCGCGAAAATAGCCGGGACACTGGCATGGCATCCAGATCGAACAGGATCTGGGCCAGTCGGTAGCGCAGCGCGTGCCCGACCGGCTTGAACCGCCGATGGATGACTGTTCCGGTGTACAAAGCAGAGGTCATGACGCCAATTCCGTCACCCGAACGGGGGTTACCGTAATCCGCCCGCTCTCATTTGGAACTGTCCAGGGGCGGCGCACGCCACCAAGCTGTTCGGCGACAGCCAGGCCGGATTGCAACCCATCCTCGTGGAAGCCGGCGCCAAAATACGCCCCGCAGAACCAGGTCCGCTCAACCCCCTGCAATGACCATAGCGATGCCTGCGCCCGCATCGCTTCGGTATTGAACCTGGGGTGTTCATAGATCTCCTCGCGCAGCACGGTATCGGGCGCAGGCTCCGCCGCGGGGTTCAGCGTCAGGAACAACGGCGGCGCACCCGCCAGCCCTTGCAGCCGGTTCATCCAATAGGTGACGTGCAGTGAGTCCGCATGGTCGCGGCCGCCGAGGTAATTCCAGCTTGCCCAGACGTTACGCCGCTTGGGCATCGCCCGCACGTCGGTATGGAGCACCGCGCGGTTCGTGGTGTAGCCGAACGCACCCAGCAGAGCGGTTTCGCGTTCAGTCGGCGCCTGCAACAGAGCCAGCGCCTGATCCGCATGACAGGCCAGCACCACATGATCGAACCGCTGTTCGCCCCCGGTCGTGTCCCGAACGACGGCCGAATCGGGGAAGCGCCGCACCGACACCGCCCCGCATCCCAGTCGGGTTTCCCCGATTTCGCCCAGCAGGCGGCGGACGTATTCCCGGCTGCCGCCATCGACGGTCCGCCAGACCGGCCGGCCGGTGAACTTCAACAAACCGTGATTGTCGCAGAACCGAATGAAGTGGGCTGCCGGATAGGCGCGCAGCGTTTCAGCCGAGGCTGACCAGATAGCCGCTGCCATAGGCAGCAGATGATCCTGCTGAAAAGCCCGCCCATAGCCCTCGGAATCCAGAAACGCACCAAGCGTCGTCCCGACCGGGAGTGACGCCACCTTGGCCGGTGCTTCAGCATAGAACCGCCGCAGGTCGCGCAGCATCGACCAGAATCGCGGCCGCACCAGGTTGCGCCTTTGGCCGAACAGACCGAACAGATCCGTGCCCGCATATTCCAGCGCACCGTCATCCAGCGACACGGCGAAGCTCATTTCCGACGCCTTGGTCGGCACGCCCAACAGGGTGAACAGCGCTGTCAGGTTGGGGTAGGTGTTCTCATTATAGACGATGAAGCCGGTATCGACGGCCACGCCTGCCGCCTCGACGGTGTTGCTGTGGCCACCGGGACGGCCGGCTGCCTCATACAGCGTGACCCGGTGACTCTTGCTCAGCAGCCAGGCGGCGGACAATCCCGCGATTCCACTGCCGACAACCGCTATGTCCATTTCGGATTCCGGCATGCGGCCCCATGATGTCCATGTTTAGTTACAATCATGGCGTGGATACGGTTAACACAAGGGGATGGATCACCCAAAACCGACGTGATCCATTCGCATCCGTTCCCCGTAGAAGGCTTCGTGAATGCATCAGCCCCCCTGTCCCGGCCGTCGTTTCCTCCCCCGCCAGCCGGCAAGGGGGGGCTGGTGCTTCCTTTCCGCCGCCGCATATCGCCGGGAGGCATGACCCAAACCACGCAATCCGCGGGCGGCCCTGACTATGCCGCCCTGATCCAGTCCATCGCTCAGCGCCGGGATCGGGAGGCGTTCGCCGCGCTTTTCGGCCATTTTGCCCCGAGGGTGAAGGCCTGGATGCTGCGCGGCGGCGTCAACCCCACCGCCGCCGAGGAGCTGGCGCAGGAGACCATGCTCTCCGTCTGGCGAAAGGCCGATTTGTTCGATCCGGCTCGGGCCGGCGCGTCAACCTGGATATTCACCATTGCCCGTAACCTGCGGATCGACGCGATGCGGCGGGAGCGTCACCCATCCGACCTGATGCCCGATCCCTCCGAGGAACCTGACCCTCCCGCCCAGGCCGACCGGGTGATCGCGATGTCGCAACAGGAAATCCGCATCAGGTCCGCATTGAGCCTGCTGCCGCCGGAACAGGCGGAGGTGATCCACAAGGCCTTCTTCGAAGACAAGGTCCATGCCGAAATCGAAAAGGAACTCGGTATTCCGCTCGGTACCGTTAAATCGCGTTTGCGCCTCGCGATGACCCGGTTGCGCGCGGCGCTGGGAGATCTGGCATGATCGCCCATCACCCCAGCGAGGCCACGTTGGCCGCCTACGCCGCCGGGACTTTGCCCGAGGCGCTGGCGCTGGTCGCGGCCACTCATCTGAGCCATTGCGCGACCTGCCGTAAGACGCTGTCCACGCTGGAGGCGACTGGCGGAGCGCTGCTGGAGGACCTGCCGCCAGTTCCGCTGTCGATCGACGCCTTGGATCGTCTTCTTGGCCGCATGGATCAGCCAGCGCCGCCGCCGCCACCGATCCTCAACCCGGAGTTGCCCGCCCCTCTGAACCGCGTCGCGCTCGGGCGGTGGTGGCCGGTCGGTCCGGGTGTCCGCTATCGGCCGATGCAAAGCAGCGGTGCCGCCTGGGGCGGACTGGTGCTGGCCCAGCCGGGGCGGTCGTTGCCGCGCCATGGCCATGCCGGGCGGGAACTGACCTGCGTGCTGTCCTGCGCCTTCGCCGACCAGGACGGAACATTCGCCGCCGGCGACCTGTCGGAGCCGGGGGACAATCACGATCAGCCGCCAGCCGTGATCGGCGTGCAACCGTGCCTGTGTGTGATCGCTTCCGAGGGCATGCGGCTGCGAGGTCTGCTGGGCTTCGCACAGCGCATCATCGGACGGTGAGGCTTGTATGCGCGGAGTTTGGGGTATTGCGATGATGGCTTGGTTGTCCGCGTGTTCCCCCGTGACGGTCTTGAATGCATTAGCGCCGAAGGCTGGCATCACCGAAACCCCGAACATCGCCTATGCGCCTGGCGACCGTCACGCCCTGGATATATACGCCCCGGCTGGCAGTGGTCCGCATCCGGTGGTTGTCTTCATCTACGGGGGCGGGTGGACCGACGGCAACAAGGCTGAATATCGCTTCGTCGGCGCGGCGTTGGCCGCGAAGGGTTTCCTGACCGTCGTGCCGGACTACCGGCTGTTCCCCGAAGTCCGGTTTCCTGCGTTTCTGCGGGACAATGCCGCCGCCGTCGCCTGGACCAAGGCGGAAATCGCCCGTTACGGCGGCGATCCGGGGCGGATTTTTCTGATGGGTCACTCCGCCGGGGCTTACAACGTGGCGATGCTGACGCTGGATCCTCAGTGGCTGGAGGCGGACGGCGTGAATCCGGACCGGGACATCGCCGGCACGATCGGGCTGGCTGGTCCGTATGACTTCCTGCCGCTGCACGATCCGGAACTGGAGGATATTTTCGCCCCCGCCGGCGATTTACGGTTGAGCCAGCCGATTGCCTTCGCCCGGGGCAGCGCGCCGCCGATGTTCCTGGCCGCCGGGACCGCCGATAAGACGGTCTGGCCTCGCAACACCGAACATCTGGCCGCAGCCATCCGAGCGGATGGGGGTGTTGTGGAGGAGCGTCTCTACGACGGGGTGAACCATACCAAGATCATCGGCGCGCTGTCCGGTGCGCTGACGTGGCTGGCACCATCGATGAAGGATGTAGTCGGCTTTCTGGACCAGTACGATGGCTCGCGAACCGCCGCCAGGGCTGAATCGCCCCCCTTGATGGCGAATGCAACATCCGGAGTCACAACGGATGCCGCTCCCGGCCTCACAGCGTATGTTGTCCCTGTGGTCAGCACCGATGCCGCCCCCACCGTCATGGCGGGCGAAGGCCCGCCATCCACGCCTTTCAGCACGCGGGACCAGCAAAGCCGTTGGTGGCGGCCCCTCGTCCGCCAGGACGGAACCGGAACCAGCGCGCCAGACAGCCTCCCAGGCGCCGCAAACAACTCGGCTCCATCGCCATGATCATTACGTTCATCGCGGCCGCCCTTCTGCTCTCCATCATCATGGCCGGTGGGTGGGCAATCCAGCGTGCGACCGGTAACTCAGGCTGGGTCGATGTCGTGTGGTCGTTCGGGCTGGGCATCGCCGGGCTGATTCTGGCGCTCGTCCCGGGCCCGGTCACCGGGCGCCAGATCCTTGTGGCCATCCTGATCGGCGGATGGTCGCTGCGCCTTGGTCTCCATATCGCCCAACGGTCGATGTCCGGACCTGAGGATGCACGCTACGCCGCCCTCCGCCAGGAATGGGGCACCCGGTTCCAGTTCCGCCTGTTCCTGTTCCTGCAGATCCAGGCCGCCGCCGCCGCGCTGCTGGGCCTGTCGATGATGCTGGCGGCCCATAATCCCGCCCCGTTCCCGCGCCTGCTGGATTTTGCCGGAATCGCCGTGATGGTGATCGCGGTCGCCGGGGAAGGCATCGCCGATGACCAACTCCGCCGCTTCAAGAAGCACCCCGCCAACAAGGGCCGCGTCTGCGATGCCGGCCTGTGGGCGTGGTCGCGCCATCCGAACTACTTCTTCGAATGGCTGGGCTGGATCGCCTATGCCCTGATCGCCATCGGCCCCTGGGGTTGGGGCTGGCTGGCGCTGTCCGGTCCCGCCTTCATGTATTGGCTGCTGGTTTACGTGTCCGGAATCCCGTTGCTGGAACAGCAGATGCTGAAGTCGCGCGGTGAGGCATTCCGAACCTACCAGCGCCGCGTGAGTGCCTTCTTTCCTCTGCCACCAAAGGATGAGACGCCATGAGCCTCGTCACCGTCGCGACAAACGTCATCGAACGGGTTCCGTTTCCCGATGCGGTGACCAGTGCGGGAATCTCGTTCCTGGTGGACCGCACGCGGCGCAAACTGGCCCGCCAGGGCGGTGCGTCAGAGGTCGATTTCGCCCGCCTGATGGCCCGACACCCGATCGCGGTGCGCCCCGACGCGGCCAACGCCCAGCACTACGAAGTCAAATCCGAATTTTTCGGTTTGGTGCTTGGTCCGCACCGGAAATACTCCTGCTGCCTCTATCAAGGCAACGAAACCCTGGCCCAGGCCGAGGAACGCGCGCTGGCCGAAACCGCCGCCCATGCCGGGCTTGAGGACGGGCAGGATATCCTGGAACTCGGCTGCGGCTGGGGCTCGCTAAGCCTGTGGATGGCCGAACATTATCCCAATGCCCGCATTACCTCGGTATCCAACTCGCATGGCCAGCGCGCGCATATCGAGGCGGAAGCGGCCGCCCGGGGTCTCACCAACCTGCGGATCATGACCGCCGACATGAACGACTTCGCGATCGGCGATACATTCGATCGCGTCGTTTCGGTCGAAATGTTTGAGCATATGACCAACTGGCAGACCCTGCTGGCGCGAATCCACGGTTGGCTGCGGCCCGAGGGTCGGCTGTTCCTGCATGTGTTCAGCCACCACTCCGCGCCGTATCTGTTCGACATCGCGGATAAAGAGGATTGGATCGCCCAGCACTTCTTCACCGGCGGCATCATGCCCAGCCACGGCCTGATTCATCATGTCGCCGACACGTTCGAAGTGGAAGCCGATTGGCGCTGGAACGGCGAGCACTACGCCCGCACCGCCCGCGACTGGCTGTGCAACTTCGACCGCAACGAACAAGCCGTCACGGAGGTGCTGCGAGCGGTCTATGGGGCCGAGGCCGGCCTGTGGAAACGCCGCTGGCGGCTGTTCTTCCTGGCGACGGCGGGTTTGTTCGGCCATGCCGGCGGCAATGAGTGGGGAGTCAGCCATTATCGTCTGCGACCAAAGCGGTGATCCGCTGGCTGCGCGCCTATACAAATTCGGACGACCCGCATGTTTCGGCGTGCAACACCATCGCCATGGTGATTGCCTGGAACCAGCCGTACTACCCGCTCTATTTACTGTGGATCGTTGGCCGCCACGCTTGGGTGGGGATTCCCGACGCATTTTCCGGCCTGCTGTTCTTCGCCGTTCCCGCCATCACCCGGCGGTCGCCTCTGCTCGGGCGGATCGCCATGGTAGTTTTCTCGGTCGCCAATGTCGCGTTCTGCTCGATGATGCTGGGCGAGGCGGCGGGTGTGCAGTTGCTGTATCTGCCATGCGGCATGTTGGCCGCGATGCTGTTTCCGTGGCGCGAGCGGTTCGTCATGTTGACGATGACCGCGCTGCCGCTGGCGGTGTGGTACGAAACCCGAGGCCGGCTGGATATCCCGC
>DAIEHR010000003.1 GCA_027353465.1 Acetobacteraceae bacterium
TTCGCCCCCTTTACCTTCAAATCCTTGATCAGCGCCACCGAGTCCCCATCAGCCAGCACATTCCCCGCCGAATCACGCACCGCGCCCCGTTCGGCAACGGCCGCCGCCGCGACATCCCCCGCCGGGCGCCACTCGCCGGTCGCTTCGTCGAACACATAGTCATCGTCGCCGCCGGCCATATCCACCTGCCTCATCAGAAAGTGCCCGTTCTCGCGACCGGCAGCCCAATACGCAAGCACCATGACGCCAACTCTTGCAACCAACCCCCAGCAGTGGTCATACAGCGCCCGCATTAACCAGGATCACTGACCAGAATGACTGACAGCATCAAATTCGGCCTTCCCGACGCGGCACGCAGCTTGGGCGTCCCCGTCCGCGTGCTCCGCCGCGCCATCCGCGCCGGCAAAATCCCGGCCCCGGCGAACCTGAACGCCACCACCTCCCTGACGCCGGAATGGCTCAGCAGCGCCCAGGCCGCCGTCAAGGCGACACCGAACGCTCTCTCCCGCAGCCCCCGCCAGCGCGTCCCCGCCTACGCCCGGTATGAGGGCACGTCCGCCTGGCACAAATTCCCCGTGCGCGTCCGCGCCTATGCCCGTTTCCGCGCCGAGACCGCCCAGGCCAGCTAAGCCCGACCGGACCAAACCCCGTGAGCCAGCGCACGCGGCGCGGCTCACGGACGGCTTTCCGTTACCCTTTCCCGTGCGCCGGCAGTATCATAGGTAAGACCGCACAAAACGGGATGGAAACGATGAACCAGACAGACACATGGCATGCCGACCCTCTGACCTGGGGCCACGGCCCCCGCGTCTTCGAAATGTTTCTGGAACCGACCTGCCCATTTTCCGTTAGGGCGCTGGGCAAACTCGACCAGACGCTTGCCATGGCCGGCGAAGACCGCGTCACCATCAAGATTCGTCTGCAGTCGCAACCCTGGCACATGTATTCCGGGGTCATCGTCCGCTGCATTCTGGCAGCCTCCACGTTGCCCGAGGGCAAGAAGGCCGCCAAAGCCGTGATGAATGCGGTCGCCGAGCATCGGGAGGAATTTGAATTCGCCCACCACTGCGCCGGCCCCAACATGGACGCCACCCCCAATCACATCATCGCTCGGATCGAGGTTTACAGCGGCCTGAACCTGGCGGATGCCTTCGCCATTCCCACCCTCGATCGCGAGGTGAAGTGGCACACGAAATACGCCCGCCAGAACGGAATCCACATCTCGCCGACATTCATGATCGACGGCCTGGTGCAGCCGGATATGGGCAGCGGCGACCCGGTCGAAAATTGGGTAACGCGGCTGCTGGCGTCGTAGCGTCCCCCGTCAGGCCACCAAAACCAGCCGGGGCGCCGCGCCCTTACCACGCACCTCCGCCTCCTCGAACTCCGCCGCCGTGATCGCCCGGTCCAGCGCCGCGCGCAATTCCTTCGCACTCTCCAGCGTCAGCTCCACCCCCGCCCGGGCGCCGGCACCCAGCGCGCCGTTCAGGAAATCCAGGGTGATGACATCGCCCAGCGGGGCATGGCGGGCGTGGTCATACGCGACCACCGCCTGCGACAGCGGGAACCACTGGTCCCCGCGCTTCGCCATGCCCTCCGCCGGAACGATCTCGATGATCGACGTACACATACCAGCCCCTCCTATGCCGAGAGATACTTGCCGAAGAACGCCCAAATCTTGTTCCACCCGTCCATTGCCTGTTCGGGGCGGTACAGCGGCCGGTGCCAATAGAAGAACCCGTGCCCGGCGCCGTCATAGCGGTGGAACTCATACGTCTTGTGGTGCTTCTTCAGTTCCGCCTCATGCTGATCCACCTGTTCGGGGCTCGGTGCCCGGTCTTCATTGCCGAACAGGCCCAGCAGCGGGCAGCTTAGATCCTTGGTCATGTCGATCGGCGCGACCGGCTTCTTCGCGTTCAGTTCTGACGCAGCCATCACCACGCCGCCGCCCCATTGCTCGACAACCGCATCGACATCGTGCTTTTGGCATGCATAGATAAATGCGTGCCGCCCACCGGAGCATGACCCGATCAGGCCGACCTTGCCGTTGTTTTCCGGCTGTGCGCGCATCCATTTCACCGCGGCCTCGGTATCGCCGACCATCTGGGCGTCGGAGATGCCGCCCTCGGACCGAACCTTGGCGGCCACGTCGTCGGGATTGCCCTGACCCTCCCGCTCATACAGGTTGGCGCAGATCGCCATATAGCCGTGATGCGCGAACCGGCGGGTCGTCTCGATATACAGCTCGCTCCAGCCCGGCAGATGGTGGATCAAAACCACGCCCGGAAATGGGCCGGGGCCCGAGGGTTTGGCGACATAGGCGGTAATCGGGGTTCCGCCGTGACCGTGGATGGTCACGTTCTCGCAGGTCATGCCTCGGTAAAATGACATTATGGGTCCTCCTGATCGTCAGTTTCGGGCTTTCGTTCGGCCCTGGCGCCTTTGGTCGGTAAGCGGGGGGATGCGCTTTGCCACCCCTGGCCGTCAGACCCCCACTATTCGACGATCGCCTGCTGCGTGCAACCGGGGCAGACGTCTCCCATTGACTAAATTCCTAAATAAATCTACAAACGGCGGCTGGCTTTCGGCAACGCGCCGATCATCACCACGTTCACCAAAATCCAAGAAAAGAAACAAAATATCATGCGGCGGCTTTTGAGGCACCCGTTAGACAAGCCGCCAGGGGGCCGGTTGATCGCCATGGCCCGAAGTGCGAAAGATCGTGCCATCACGTTCCAGGAGACCGATCATGAAGACACGCGCGGCCGTGGCCCGAAAAGCCGGCGACAAACTCAGCCTGGAAACGATCGACCTCGCCGGTCCACGTGAAGGCGAAGTCCTCGTCGAGATCAAAGCCACTGGCATTTGCCACACCGACGAATACACTCTGTCGGGCGCCGACCCCGAGGGTCTGTTCCCCTCGATCCTGGGGCATGAGGGCGCCGGCGTGGTCGTCGATGTCGGCAAAAACGTGACCGGCCTGAAGAAGGGCGATCACGTCATTCCGCTATACACGCCGGAATGCCGCCAGTGTGAATACTGCCTGTCGCGCAAAACCAATCTGTGCGTGGCGATCCGGGCGACCCAGGGGAAGGGCCTGATGCCCGACGGAACCAGCCGGTTTTCGTGCGATGGCGAGCCTCTGTTCCACTACATGGGCACCTCGACCTTCTCCAACTTCACCGTGCTGCCCGAGATCGCGCTGGCCAAGATCCGGCCCGACGCGCCGTTCGACAAGGTTTGCTACATCGGCTGCGGCGTCACCACCGGCATTGGCGCGGTCATCAACACGGCAAAGGCCGAGGTCGGCTGCAGGGCCGTTGTGTTCGGGCTGGGCGGGATCGGGCTGAACGTGATCCAGGGCCTGCGGATGATCGGCGCCGAACAGATCGTGGGCGTGGACCTGAATCCCGGCCGTATTCCGATGGCCGAGAAGTTCGGCATGACCCATTTCGTCAACCCCGCCGAGGTGCAGGGCGACCTGGTGCCGTATCTGGTCGATCTGACCAAGGGCGGCGCCGATTACACGTTCGAGTGTATCGGCAACACCAAGGTGATGCGCCAGGCGCTGGAATGTGCCCATCGTGGCTGGGGCAAGTCGATCATCATCGGCGTGGCCGGCGCGGGGCAGGAGATTTCGACCCGTCCGTTCCAGTTGGTAACCGGCCGCACCTGGATGGGCACCGCGTTCGGTGGCGCGCGCGGGCGCACCGATGTGCCGAAGATCGTTGACTGGTACATGGACGGCCGCATCGACATCGACAGCCTGATTACCCACGTCCTGCCGTTCGAACAGATCAACGAAGGCTTTGACCTGATGCGGCGCGGTGAATCGATCCGGTCGGTCGTGGTGTTCTAAGCCCCGACCCAATGCCGCGGCGGGCGGCCGCAGGGCCGCCATCCACGCCTTCTTCCCACGATGTGGACCCGCGGATGGCAGCCCCGCGCTCACTACGACAAACGGATATTTGCACCGCCCGCCCCAACCCCATATGCAGGGGCACCTATCGCAAAGAGAACCACGCTCCATGGATGAGCCTATTCAACTGACTCGCCTGCCGTCCGGCCTGACCGTCGTCACCGAACGGATGGATCGCGTCGAAACGGTTTCGATCGGCGCCTACGTCGCCTCCGGTTCGCGCAATGAATCAGCCGAGGAAAACGGCGTCTCCCACTTCCTGGAACACATGGCGTTCAAGGGCACCACCACCCGCGGCGCCGCGGAAATCGCCGAGGAAGTCGAAGCCGTCGGCGGCCACATCAACGCCTACACCGCGCGCGAGCAGACCGCCTACTACGTCAAGATGCTGAAGGAGGACACCGCGCTGGGGTTCGACATCCTCGGCGACATCCTGACCCATTCG
>DAIEHR010000019.1 GCA_027353465.1 Acetobacteraceae bacterium
CTGGACCTGCTGTTCGCCAACGCTGGCACACCCGGCACCAGCCGGAAGATCAACCCACCGGAACTGGATATGATCACCGAGGATCTGTGGCAGACCCTGTTGCAGGTCAACCTGCTGGGGGTATTCCGCTGCGCCAAGACCGCCGCCCCCGCCTTGAAAGCGGCCAATGGCGCGATCGTCAGCACGGCCTCGATCGCGGGGCTGGGCCGGGCGGGCAGCAGCCTGGCTTACGGCGCCACCAAGGCGGGCGTGGTCAGCCTGACGCAGAACTTGGCTCGGGCGCTGGCACCGGAAGTGCGGGTGAATGCGATCGCGCCGGGTGCGGTGGACAGTTCCTGGATGGTGAACTGGACCAACGAGGAACGGCAGCAGTCGATCGAACGGGCACTGCTGAAGCGGCGATGCCAGCCGGAAGACCTGGCCGAGGTCGTGTTGTTCCTGGGCTTCGGCGCCGCAATGGTCACCGGCCAGACGATTACGGTCGATGGCGGTTTGACGCTTTAACAATTTCCCGTTCCGGCGGAGATAGTCGCGGCGAACGGGGCAAAACATTTGCGAATTGTCACTTTTGGTTCATCGTGCATTGGTTCAGTGTGGTGTCCGGTTTGCCCCGGGAACGTATTGAATGGACCACCCGAACCAAACGCACGACATTGAGCGCGCGGCCCCAACGCTTGGGCCGCGACTCAGCCGGCGTGTGCAATTCATGCTGCTCGGGGCCGCTATTGCGTTGATCCTGGCGGGCTTTTTGGCGGGCCCTGCCCTGCTGCGCCTAGCGGGTCTAAGAACCCGCGAGCCAGTCAATGAGGAAGCTCCCGCGACGGTGGAGGGACAGACCTTCAAGGCGACCGCCAAGCAATGGCAGTTGCTCAAGGTTCAGCCGGTGGGAGAACTGCCGTTTCAGGACAGCTTTGAAACCGATGGCCGGATCGCATTGGACGATGATCTGGTGACGCCGGTGTTCTCGCCGTTTTCTGGCCGCGTCACGAAACTGCTGGTGAAAGCGGGGGACGTGGTGCGGCGGGGCGATCCGCTGTTCAGAATCCAGGCCACGGAACTGGCGCAAGCCCAGAATGATGTGATCAGCGCGGTCGCGGGGCTGAAAACCGCCAAGGCACAGTTGAATTTGGCAACCACGAACGAAAAGCGGCAGCACGACCTGTATGCCGCACAAGGTGCCGCGTTGAGGGATTGGCAACAGGCTCAGGTCGATCTGGCAACGGCGCAAGGCGGGATGAACAGCGCGTCCATCGCGCTGGCGGCGGCGCGGAGCCGGCTGCGCATCCTTGGCGAGTCTGAACACGAGATCGAACAGATCGAGGCTACGCCTGATATTCTGCGGCTGGATGCGGACAGCGTGGTCGGCGCGCCGATCGGCGGCACAGTGGTGCAGCGGCAGATCGGGCTGGGCCAGAACATCGTCAGCGCCGCGTCGGGCGAGTCCAGCCCGGTGTTCATGATCGGCGATCTATCGAAACTATGGCTGGTGGCCAACGCCCGCGAGGACAGCGCCCCGTTTCTGCATAAAGGCGATACGGTGCAAGCAACCGTCGCCGCACTACCGGGACGCATCTTTACCGCGCGATTAACTTACGTCGCGGCCTCCATTGATCCAAACACCCATCGCCTGCCGGTGCATGCCGAACTGGACAACCCGGACGGCGCGTTGAAGCCGGAGATGCTGGCATCGTTTCGCATTCTTAGCGGGAGCGTAACCAAATCCCCCGCGATCCCGGAATCGGCGTTGGTTTATGAAGGTGAGTCCGCGCATATCTGGGTCGCGAATGCCAAAACGCGGACGCTGGAAATACGCCAGGTTAAGCTGGGACGGAAGATCGACGGCATGGTGGAGGCCGCGGGTGGGGTTCATGCCGGCGAGGAGATCGTGACCGCCGGGGCGCTGTTCATCGACCGTGCCGTGACCGGCGATTAGGGGCCGAACGATGGGCCAACTGATCGTCCTCGCCTTAAAACAGCGCCTCCTGGTGTTCGTCATCATGGTGGTGGTGTTCGCCGGTGGTATCGGCGCGTTCATGAAACTGAACATCGAGGCCTATCCCGACCCGGTGCCGCCGCTGGTGGATATCATCGTTCAAAGTCCCGGTTCCTCGGCGGAGGAAATGGAACGGAACATGACGATCCCGGTCGAAATCCAGATGGCCGGCATCCCCAATGTGACGGCTATCCGAACGATTTCGTTATTCGGGCTGTCCGACATCAAGGTGCAGTTCACCTACGACTTCACCTATGAGCAGGCGGAACAGTGGGTCATCAACCGGCTGTCGCAATTACCGCCGCTGCCAAACAACGTGACGCCACAAATCTCCCCTGAAAGCCCGATCGGCGAGATCATGCGCTATCGCGTGGTGGGGCCGCCCGGCTATTCGGTCACCGATTTGAAGACGATCGAGGACTGGATGCTGGAGCGTCGCTTCAAGGCGGTGCCCGGGGTGGTCGATGTCAATGGCTGGGGCGGTAAAACCAAGACGTATGAAGTCGCCATCGACCAGGACAAGCTGATACACTACGGACTGACGATCCCGCAGGTCATCGCCGCGCTGAATAATGCCAACGTCAATGTCGGCGGCCAGACCGTTGACTTTGGCGCGCAGTCGGCGGTGGTGCGCGGCGTCGGTTTGATCCAGTCGCTGGATCATATCCGCGATACCATGGTGGCGCAGAACAACGGGGCGCCGGTGCTGATCGGCGACATCGCAAGTGTGACCACCGGCAACCAGCCGCGGCTTGGCATCGCCGGTCAGGATTCAGACAACGACATCGTGCAGGGCATCGTGCTGATGCGGCGCGGCGCGCAAAGCCTGCCGACGATCCGGCGTGTCGAGGCATTGATTGACCATATCAACACCTCCAACATCCTGCCGCCGGGCGTGCATATCGAGAAGATCTACGACCGGTCGGACCTGATCAATGTGACCACCCACACCGTGTTGCATAACATGGCAGAGGGCATGGTTCTGATCTTTGTCCTGCAATACATCTTCCTGGGCAATTTGCGGGCCGCGCTGATCACCTCGGCGACGATTCCGTTTGCCTTGGCGTTCGCCATTGGGTTGCTGCTGCTGACCGGTGAGTCGGCCAACCTGCTGTCCGTGGGTGCCATCGATTTTGGCTTGGTGGTGGATGCGACCGTCATCATGGTGGAGAACATCACCCGCCGGCTGTCGCAACCGGCCTCGGTGCGGTTCGCGCGTTCGACCGCCGTCCACGAGGCCAGCGCTGGGGCCGATCTTGGCGGCAAGTTCGCGGTGATCGCGTTCGCGGCAACCGAGGTCAACAAGGGAATCTTCTTCTCCGCGGCAATCATCATCGCCGGCTTCGTTCCGCTGTTCACCATGAGCGGGATCGAGGGTCACATTTTCGGCCCGATGGCCAAGACCTATGCCTATGCCATCGTCGGCGGCCTGATCGCCACATTCACCGTGACGCCAGCCCTATGCGCGATGCTGTTGCGGCACAAGGAAAGCGAGACCGACACGCTTCCGGTGCGCCTGATGCACAAGATTTATGAACCAGTCGTCGGCTTTGCGCTGGCAAACAAGCCCCTGACCCTGGGCGGCTTGGCCGTGTTGCTGTTCTTCGCCGGCATGCAGATACAGACCTTGGGGCTCGAATTTCTACCCAAGCTTGAGGAGGGCAACCTTTGGATCCGAGCGACGATGCCGGCGTCGGTGTCGCTGGATGGAGGGACCCCGTATGTGGACCGGATGCGACGGATCATGAAGTCGTATCCAGAGGTCGTGACGGTGGTATCGCAGCATGGCCGCCCCGATGACGGCACCGACGCGACCGGCTTTTTTGATGCCGAATTCTTCGTGCCGCTGAAGCCATTCGACATGTGGCCCGCCGGCGTGGACAAGGACTCTCTGGTCGAGTCCATGACCAAGCGGCTGACCGACGAATTTCCGGGTGTCGATTTCAATTTCTCTCAGTATATCGAAGACAACGTCGAAGAAGCGGCGTCGGGCGTGAAGGGGGAGAACTCGATCAAGTTGTTCGGCGGCGACCTGGCTACGCTGGAGGCGACGGCGAACAAGATCAAGGACGCGATGGCCACGGTGCCCGGCGTCGTCGATCTGGCGGTGTTCACGGAATTGGGGCAGCCGACCGTGCGGATCGACATCGACCGAGCAAAGGCCGCGCAGTACGGGCTGGCGCCAGGCGATATCAACACGACCATTCAGGCGGCGGTGGGCGGACAGGCGGCCGGCGACCTGTTCGAGAGGGGTTCGGACCGGCATTTCCCTATCATCGTCCGGCTGGCGTCCGAATACCGCAAAAGCCTGGATGCGATCCGCCAGATCGTGATCGGGGCCCCCAACCCCAATGGCAACGGGATCGTGCCAATCCCGCTGACCGATGTCGCCACGATCAAACTGACGTCCGGGGCATCGTTCATCTACCGAGAGGGGCAAGAACGCTATATCCCGATCAAGTTCAGCGTGCGCGGCCGTGATCTGGGCACCACGGTGCTGGACGCGCAGCGGAAGGTCGAGGACTCGGTTGTGATCCCCGGCGGCTATCATCTGGAATGGGCCGGCGAGTTCGGCAACCTGCAGGAAGCGGTCTCGCGGTTGAAGATCGTCGTGCCGTTCGCGATCGCCCTTATCTGCGCGCTGCTATATGTGAATTTCGGCACAATCACGGACATGCTGCTGGCGGCGAGCGTGATCCCACTGGCCATGGTCGGCGGTATTTTCGCGCTGTTCGCGACGGGGACGCCGTTCAGCGTGTCGGCCGCCATAGGATTCATCGCGCTGTTCGGCATTTCCGCGATGGACGGGATTATCGTGCTGACGTTCTACAACTCCGCCATCGATTCCGGTGCCGATCGCACGATGGCAATCCTACGGACCTGCCAGACGCAGATGCGCCCCGTGCTGATGACGTGCATGGTCGCTTGCGTGGGGCTGCTGCCGGCCGCGTTCTCCAACGGCATCGGTTCGCAGGTGCAGAAGCCGCTGGCGTTGGTCGTCGTCGGCGGCATCCTGCTGGCGCCGGTGCTGATCCTGATCGTGCTACCAGTGCTGATCGATGTGTTTTCCAAGCGGGCCGACCGGCGCGACCGCTTTCAGGCGGCGGTGGAGACAGCGGAATGACCGTCCGCCATTTAACCTCCCTGCCCCTGGTTCTGTCGCTGGTTGGCGGCTGTACCGTTGGACCTGACTTTCAAACCCCGAAACCGCCGGAAATAGCCGGTTATGGCAAGGATATCGCGCCACCGCCAGCCGGCGGCACCACACAGCGTCTGGTCCCTGGCCAGGATGTCGCCGGCGACTGGTGGCATCTGTTCCAGTCTGAACCCCTGAACGCCCTGGTGCGGCAGGCACTGGCCAACAACCCGACCATGGCCGCCGGTCAGGCCGCGCTCCGCCAGGCTCGGGAAAACGTCGCGGCGCAGCAGGGATTTTACTATCCGTCGGTGTCCGCGGGGATCGAAGCGAGCCGTAATCTGACCCCGCTTGCCGCCCTGTCCCCGACGGGGCCAAACGGCAACCCTTACTACAGTCTCGTCACCCCGCAATTGAACGTGTCGTTCACCCCGGATGTCTTTGGCGCCAATCGAAGGGCTGTGGAATCATTACAGGCCCAGGCGGACAACCAGCGGTTCATGCTGGAAGCCACATGGGTTACGCTAACATCGAATATCGTGGCGGCGGCGATCCAGGAGGCATCGCTGCGCGGGCAAATCGAGGCGATCGAACACACCGTCCGGATCGAGGGCGATCTGTTGAAAATCCTTAATGCCCAGCTACGGTTTGGGCAGGTCTCGGGCGCCGATGTGGCGGCGCAGGAGGCGGCGCTGGCGCTGGCCCAGCAGCAACTGCCGCCGCTGCGCAAGCAACTGGCGCAGCAGCGAGATGCGCTGATCGCTCTGGCCGGTCGATTTCCCGACGACGATATCGCGCAAAAGTTCGATCTGGGTTCGTTCCGGCTACCCACGGAACTACCGGTCAGCCTGCCGGCCGATCTGGTGAAACAACGCCCCGATGTGCGGCAGGCGGAGGAGAATCTGCACGCGGCCAGCGCCAATATCGGACAGGCGGTCGCGGCACGCCTGCCGCAGATCACGCTGACGGCGCAGGTAGGGAACAGTGCCAACAGTCCCGGCAACTTGTTTACGCCCGCAACGAATTTCTGGAGCTTGACCGGGGGACTGACTCAGCCGGTGTTCGATGGTTTCGCACTGATGCACCGTCAGCGCGCCGCCCGTGCCGCATTCGACCAGGCCGCCGCCGAATACCGAAGCACGGTTCTGGCCGCGTTCCAGAATGTCGCTGACGCCTTACGCGCGCTGCAATCCGATGCGGATGCCGTGAATGCGGCGTCGGCAGCGGAGCAGGCGGCGGGACGAAGCCTGGCAATTGCCCGCAAGCAATTGCAACTGGGGCAGGTCGCGTATCTAGTGCTGTTGAATGCGCAAAATGCTTATGCGCAGGCCCAACTGTCACAAGTGCAATCCCGAGCGGTCAGGCTGGCGGATACAGCGGCACTGTTTCAGGCGCTGGGCGGAGGGTGGTGGCATCGGCCGCCCGACTCTGCCGGCGATCCGTAAAAAACAGGCCAGGAGTTCCCCCCCCCTGGCCTGTTCATCATCGTCGGGTTGATCAGAACGTCAGAACCATGTCCGATGCCATTGTCAGGGAACCGTTGTCCCGGTTGCTGTTGAACGCCCTGTTCCCGCCGAGGTCTCGGTCGTAACGGATTTCCGGACGGACCAGCAGGCCGGAGATCGGCGCCGGCAGATTGGCCGGCTTATAGGTAACACCAACCGTCAGTTCGCCGTAGGTCGTTGCGTGCAACGCGGCCGTGGTGGGTGTTGGGAAACCCATCTGGAACCGGTCGGCACCATTGTTCGCGCCGTAACCCGCAACAAAGAAGTTGTTGTCGTCACGGAAGATTTCGGCGCGACCGTTCAATGTTAGCGTATCGGTGAGTGTATAGGATGCGTACTGGGCGATACCGAACGCGTTGGAGGCAGACGGTTTGCCGGTTGCATAGCCGGTTGCACCGAAATCGTCGCGAATCAGGTTCAGTTCGGTCACCAAGGTCAGATCGCTGGTTGCCTTGTATGTGACGACGATATCGTTTTCATAACGATAATATCCATCGGCGTTGAACCTTGGGGACAGGTCGCGGGAGGGATTTTCCGGCCCGATATGCGTCAGCGCCAGAATGACCAGGTTGCCATCCATCATGGTCAAATTCACACCACCGAGGAACGCGGCGGCGCTGTTGTTTTCACCGAGTGGACCGAATGTTGTATTCACACCGGTATCGGCGCCTAGATAGACATCCAACAGGCCGCTGACATGGCTGACCGTCAGGACGCCGGTATGTTTGAACGGCAGGCCGAATTGGAAGATATAAGAGTGGGAATAAAATAGATTGGTCGAAGGATCGATCGTTTCGAAACCCAGCGGCGTCGGGTATTGGCCGGCCTTGAGGTCGATACCGCCGTCAAACGCGACGGGCAGATGGGCCAGGACATTGGCCTCGACGATATCGAATTGATTGCGGTCATACGGATTGACCCGATCCAGCTCCCCCAGAAAATGGGTATAGCGCGCATCGGAACCATACATGCCCTGCAGCTTGAAGCCCCAGTCGAAACCGGTCGCTTTTGGATCAAGCGGCTTGTTCGCCGTCAGCAGGACCTGGTTCAGCAGCACGGTGTTTGGTTTGTCGGTAAACAACTGGCCGAAGTTCTGCTTGGGGCCCGCTGGATTGAAACTGATACCGACGTCACCTTGCGCCGACAAGTGAATGCCATCGATCCAGAAACCGGGAGGCGGCGCGTCGGCGGGCGCGGCTTCTGGCTGTTCGGCGGTGGGTGCCGCTGGGGCCGGGACTATCTGGGCCAGTACCGGCGCCGTTGTCGCGACGAGCGAAGCCGCGGCGCCGAGCAGCGCACTGTGCCAGAGTTTATATATGGTCATGCGTTTGTATCCTGATGTGTGTTGACGTAACCAAGACGTCCCGCGCCAATCTATAGCTTTGATGAGCGCCTATTGGGTGTTCCTATAGCAACACATAGACAGAAAAAGGGCGTCTCAACCAAGTCGAGACGCCCTGTATTTTAGAAAATCTGTTCGCCGTGCAAAACGATATCCAGGCCTTCTCGCTCCTCCTCCTGACCAACGCGCAGGCCGACCAGGGCCTTGGTCACCATAAGCAGGATTAACGTCATGACACCGCTATAGACAACGGTTGAGAGCACACCGATCGCCTGCAGCTTGAGCTGGGCCAGGCCACCCGAGCTTCCGTCCGGAGACGCATCGGTGGCGGACAGCGGACCGTAGGCGAACACACCTGTAAGCAGCGCTCCGACAATGCCGCCCACGCCATGCACGCCGAAGGCATCCAGGCTGTCGTCGTAGCCCAGCATGTGCTTCAGGGTCGTTGCCGACCAGAAGCAAATCACGCCGGCGGCAATGCCGATGATGATAGAGGCACCGGGAAGCACAAAGCCGGAGGCCGGGGTAATCGCAACCAACCCGGCAACCGCGCCCGAAATGGCGCCCAGAACCGACGGCTTACCCTTGGTGATCCACTCGGCGAACATCCAGCCCAACGCGGCGGCGGCGGTAGCGATCTGCGTGACCGTCATGGCCATGCCAGCACGTCCGTTAGCACCGACAGCGGAGCCCGCGTTGAAGCCGAACCAGCCCACCCACAGCAGCGCCGCGCCGATAACCGCATAGCCCACGTTATACGGCGCCATGTTGTCGGTGCCGTAGCCCACGCGCTTGCCCAGGACGAGCGCGCACACAAGACCCGCGATACCAGCGTTGATATGCACCACCGTGCCGCCTGCGAAATCCAGCACGCCAAGCTGCGAAACCCAACCGGTCGGCGCCCAGACCCAATGGCACACCGGCGAATAGACCAGCAACGACCACAGGGCCATGAAGATGCACATGGCGGAGAACTTCATACGATCGGCGAAAGCGCCGGCGATCAGCGCCGGAGTGATAATCGCGAATGTCATCTGGAACATCATATAGACCGTCTCGGGGACGGTCTGAACGGCGGCCGCGTCGGTGCCGGCGCCCAAGGTGAACGCGATGTCCGCGCCTTTGGAGATATGTTCCCCGATGCCGTTCAGCATGAACCGCGAAAAGTCGCCCATATAGGCGTTGCCGTTAGTAAAGGCGATGCTGTAGCCAGCAACTACCCAGACGATCGTGACGATGCAGCAGATCGCAAACGACTGCATCATGGTCGCCAGCACGTTCTTCTTGCGAACCATGCCAGCATAGAACAGCGCCAGGCCCGGAATGGTCATCAGCAACACCAGCACGGTGCTGATCATCACCCAGGCGGTGTCGCCGCTGTCGAATTTGAGCGCCGTGCCGTTG